>JAGWIW010000027.1 GCA_028866015.1 Betaproteobacteria bacterium | reverse complement strand
TTCATTGTCTTGTGCTGCATGTTTTTGAGTGCAACTGCATGGGCTGTTGCTCCCTTCACCATAAAGGACATTCGGGTTGAAGGTGCCCAGCGCATTGAGGCGGGCACCATTTTCAGCTATCTGCCTCTCAAGGTGGGCGACTCCGTCACCCCTGAAAAATCCGCTGCAGCCATCAAGTCGCTGTATGACACGGGTTTCTTCGCCGACGTCAAGCTGGAGCAGGATGGCGACGTGCTGGTGGTGGTGGTGCTGGAACGGCCGTCCATTTACCACGTCGACATCAACGGTGCCAAATCCTTCAACAAGGACCAGCTCAGGGATGCCCTGAAGTCGATCGGCATCGCCGAATCGCGGATTTATGACAAATCGCTGCTCGACAAGGCGGAAAAAGAGCTCAAGCGCCAGTACCTGAGCAAGGGCAAATATTCGGCCCAGGTGACCACGACGGTGACTCCGATGACGCGCAACCGGGTGTCGCTGACCTTCAACATCGTGGAAGGGGAGGTGGCTCATATCCGCGAAATCACCATCGTGGGCGCCAAAGCTTTCCCGGAAAAGGTGCTGCAGGATCAATTGCAGCTCAATACCCCCGACTGGTTTTCCTGGTACACCAAAAACGACCAGTATTCGAAGCAAAAGCTGTCCGGCGATCTTGAAACCCTGCGTTCCTACTATCAGGACCGGGGATACCTGGAGTTTGCGGTGGATTCCACCCAGGTTTCCATTTCCCCTGACAAGCAGGACATCTACATCACCATCAACATCACCGAAGGACAGCAGTACAAGGTTTCCGAAGTCAAGCTTGCGGGGCAGTTCGTGGTGCCGGAAGAGGAATTGCGAAAACTGGTGACCCTCAAGCCGGGCGACATCTTTTCCCGTGAAAAGGTGACAACGTCCAGCAAGGCGATTTCCGACCGGTTGGCCAACGACGGCTATTCCTTCGCCAACATCAACGCGACCCCTGAAATCAACAAGGAAAACCGTACCGCTGCCTTTACCTTCGTGATCGATCCGGGGCGCCGGGTTTACGTCCGCCATGTCAACATTTTCGGAAACACCACCACCCGCGATGAAGTGGTCCGGCGGGAAGTCCGCCAGCTGGAAGGCGGATGGTATTCGATCCAGAAAGTGAACCGCTCCAAGGAGCGTATCGACAGGCTGGGTTTCTTTTCGGAAGTGACTGTGGACAGCCCGCCAGTACCCGGGACCACGGACCAGGTGGACGTCAACTTCACGGTGGTGGAACGCCAGACCGGCTCGGTCCAGGTGGGGGCGGGCTACTCCTCGGCGGAAAAGGTCGTGTTGAGCGCAGGCATCACCCAGAACAACCTGTTTGGCAGCGGCAACTCGATCAGCCTGAACGTGAATTCGGGCGCCATCACGCGCACATACTCTCTCAGTTATAACAATCCCTATTGGACCGAAGAAGGCATTGGTCGTTCGTGGACACTTTACGATACGACCATGAACACGACCTTCCTGACTGGTGTCAGTCCATACATGACCCGGACACTGGGTGGCGGAATGCACCTTGCGGTTCCGCTCAGTGAAACCAATGCCTACAGCGTCGGGCTGGGCGTGGAATCCACGGCCATATCTGTGGTGAGTAACAGCCCGATCCAGTACCTGGATTTCGTCAACCAGTTCGGTGACACGGCCAAAACCATCAAGGCAGATGTGGGCTTTTCCAAAGATAGTCGGGACAGTGTTATTTTCCCCATGAAGGGCATGAATCAGCGTTACAGCCTTGAAGTGGGTCTGCCCGGGGCCGATCTCAAGTATTACCGCGCGATCGTGAACGAGCAGCTGCTGACTCCGGTCACCAAGGACACCACCATTTCGCTTTCCGGCCAGTTCGGCTACGGCAATGGTTACAACGGCATGCCATTGCCCTTTTTCAAAAACTTTTTTGCCGGTGGTGTGGATTCGGTTCGTGGCTATTTTACCGGCAGCCTTGGCCCGCATACCTTTGATATTGTAGGGAATACCCTCAACTTGGGGGGCAACAAGCTGGTCACCGGAAGTGCAGAATATCTGTTCCCGATGCCGGGCATGAGAAACGACCATTCCTTCCGCTTGAGTACTTTTGTTGATGCCGGTAATGTATTCGGTGGAGGAGAGCCGGTTTCATTTGGTCAGCTGCGCTATTCCAGTGGTATTGCCCTGGCTTGGTACTCACCCATGGGCCCGCTCAAGTTCAGCTATGCCGTTCCCATTCGAGCCCAGCCATTTGATAATATCGAACGGTTGCAGTTTCAACTCGGTTCCACCTTTTAAGCGAGTACTGACATGAAATTCTTCAAAGTTTTCGTTCTCGTGCTGGGGTTGCTGTCCCTTGCCCCGGCATTCGGCGCAGATCTCAAAATCGGCTGGATCAACATTGAGCGCATTTTCAGGGAAGCCGGACCCGCTCAGAAGGCAACCAAAAAGCTGGAAAAGGAATTTGATAAGCGACAGGCTGATATTCAGAAGATTGGAAAGCAGATGAGCGATCTGCAAACCCAGCTCGACAAGGAAGGGATGACAATGAGCGAGGCTGACCGTAGCCAAAAGGAGCGGGAGCTTGCGAATCTCAATCGTGATTTTCAACGCATGCAGCGGGAGTTCAGGGAAGACCTGAACATGCGTCGCAATGAAGAGTTTGCGAGCATCCAGGAGCGCGCCAACAAGGTAATCCGCGAAATTGCGGAGTCTGAAAAATACGATCTCATCCTCACGGACGTGATCTACGCCAGCCCCAAGATCGACATCACCGACAAGGTCTTGAAGGCGCTGGCCGACAAGTAAGTTTCTGCCGCCATTGGAAGCAATCCGGTCCTTTTCCTTGCAGGAGCTGGCCGAAGCCTGTGGTGGCGAAGTGGTTGGGGAGCCTCGCACCCGCATCCATGGGGTGGGTACCCTGGAGCATGCGGTTACCGGTGAACTGACATTCCTGACCAACAGCCTGTACCGGGATCAACTTCAGGGAACCCGGGCTTCCGCAGTCATTCTCGGCCCTGAGGACCGGGATGCCACTCAACTGCCGCGCATTGTTTCAGCTAACCCCTATGCCTGCTATGCGCTGGTGGCTCAGCGCCTGTTCCCCTTGCCGGAAGTTGTTCCCGGAATCCACCCCAGTGCAGTCATTGATCCGGCGGCCCAGGTGTCGCATGAGGCTTCCATCGGGCCCCACACAACTGTGGGATCCGGAGCGATCATCGGGCCAGGAGTGGTCATCGGTCCGGGATGTTCCGTGGGTGAGCGAGTGGTGCTGGAGGCCGGTGCCCGTCTTTACCCTCGGGTGGTCATATACCCGGACTGCAGAATCGGGCCGCGCTCAATCCTGCATGCGGGAGTAGTGATTGGCGCCGATGGTTTCGGCATGGCGCGCGGCGCTGAGGGCTGGATCAAGATTCCTCAGGTGGGTCGCGTCATCATCGGCGCGGACGTTGAAATCGGCGCCAATACGACGGTGGACCGAGGTGCCATCGAGGATACCGTGATTGAGGACGGGGTCAAACTCGACAACCAGATCCAAATTGCGCATAACTGCCGGGTGGGCGCGCACACCGTTATCGCAGGATGCACCGGGATTTCGGGAAGCACGCGTATTGGCCGTAACTGCCGCATAGGCGGGGGCGTGGGCATGGTCGGGCATCTGGAGATTTGTGATGGGGTCACTGTGTCGGGCTTTTCGCTTATCACCAAATCCATTACCCGGCCGGGAGTGTATACCTCGTCAATTCCCAGCCAGCCCCATCGCCAGTGGATGGAAACCCTGGCCAATTTGCGGGCTTTGCCCCAATGGACACAAAAGCTGAAAATGCTGGAAGCGCAGCTGAAAAAAAATTCGAAGGAGGAGGAGTAGTCATGGCAGGCATGGACATCAATGAAATCATGGAATACCTGCCGCACCGGTACCCGTTCCTGTTGATCGATCGGGTGACTGAAATCGTACCGGGCGAAAGCATAACGGCAATCAAGAACGTCAGTATCAATGAAGAGTTTTTCAAGGGGCATTTTCCGGGGCACCCTGTCATGCCCGGTGTTCTGATCATTGAAGCATTGGCACAGGCGGCAGCCGTGCTGAGTTTCAAAACGGAAAATGTCAGGCCGGATGGGCACAGGGTCACCTACTTCGTGGGGATCGACAAGGCGCGATTCCGTCATCCGGTGTTTCCCGGAGACCAGTTGCTCCTGCAGGCGAAGCTGCTGCGCCATACCTACCGGGTATGGAAGTTTGCCGTCGAAGCCACAGTCAACGGACAAGTGGCAGCAGAAGCCGAGCTGATGTGTACCGAGAAGATCCTTGAAGCATGATTCATCCCACAGCGCTCGTCCACCCAAAAGCTGAACTGGCAAGCGATGTAACGGTCGGCGCCTATTCCATCATCGGAGAACAGGTGACTATAGGCCAGGGGACTGTCATTGGCGATCATGTCACTATTTCCGGAAAGACGACCATCGGTGCGAGAAACCGCATCCATAATTTCTGTGCTCTGGGAGGCATTCCCCAGGACAAGAAATTTCACGGTGAAGACACGGCACTTGAAATCGGCAGCGACAATACCATCCGCGAGTTCTGTTCGTTCAATATTGGTACTGTGGATGATGTTGGGGTCACTCGCCTGGGTGACCACAACTGGATCATGGCCTACGTGCATCTTGCCCATGACTGCCAGGTAGGAAACCACACCACATTCGCAAACAATGCCACCCTGGCCGGCCATGTGCGGATTGATGACTGGGTGATCCTGGGGGGCTTTGTCGGGGTTCACCAGTTTGTCCAGGTTGGGGCCCACAGTTTTCTGGGCATATCAGCTGTGGTCACCCAGGATGTGCCCCCTTACATCATGCTGGCCGGTCATCCGGCTGCTCCCCACGGCATCAATAGCGAAGGCTTGCGCCGCCGCGGTTTCAGCGCTGAGGATATTACTGCCATCAAACGCGCATACCGCAAGTTATACCGTTCCGGCCTGAGCCTTGAACAGGCACGGGAAGAACTCCTCCAGTTGGCTCGGGAATCCGCTTGCGTGCAGCCGATGCTGGACTTTCTGGACCGTTCTACCCGAGGCATCGTGCGCTGATCATGCGCGTCGGCGTCGTAGCGGGCGAAGCATCGGGCGACGCATTGGGGGTTACCCTGATTGAAGCAATCAGGATGCGCTATCCAGACGCGGAATTTGAGGGAATTGCAGGGCCCGGCATGCAGGCACTGGGTGCCCGCTCCCTATATCCCATGGAGCGGCTTTCCGTGCGCGGTTACGTGGAAGTCCTGAAGGCGTTGCCCGCCCTCCTTCTGATTCGACGGAACCTGACCCGACATTTTCTTGACCATCCCCCCGATCTTTTTGTGGGTATTGATGCCCCGGATTTCAATCTGACCCTTGAAAGGCATCTCAAGCAGGCAGGAATACCCACATTGCACATGGTTGCCCCAACGGTGTGGGCTTGGCGTGCCAATCGACTGCCGGCCATCCGGGAGGCTGTGAACGGCATCCTCTCCATTTTCCCTTTTGAAAAACCGATTTTCGAGCAGGCCGGCATTCCCATCACTGATATTGGTCACCCGTTGGCACAGCGAATTCCCGAACACATTGACCGCAAGAAGGCCCGCGAAGCACTTGGTTTGGCTTCGGACAGGCCCGTGATCGCCTTGCTGCCCGGGAGTCGGCGGTCAGAACTGGAGTACCATGCCAGGCTGTTTGTGGATACGGCAACCCGGGTGGCCCAGGAATTCCCGCAAGCCTGCTTTGTGGCCCCGCTGATTGATCCGCCTACGCGTGAGATTTTTGCCAAGGCGCTGCGTGCAGTTCCCGCCGCACCAGCCGTGCGCTTGATGGAAGGACGGTCACATGACGTTCTGGCCGCTGCCGATGTCGCACTTGTGGCCTCCGGAACTGCTTCGCTGGAAGCAGCGCTGCTCAAATGTCCCATGGTCATCACGTACAAGCTGTCCATGCTGACCGCCTGGCTGGTCCGACGCAAGGGTGTTTCCGGCTTTGTTGGCCTGCCAAACATCATCCTGAATCAACCGGTTGTTCCTGAATTGATCCAGGAGCAGGCCACGCCCCAAGCCTTGGCTGAAAGCCTGGTGCTGCTGTTGCAGGACACTGCCCGGAGAGCCGCCATGGTGAAGGCATTTCAGCATTTGCACCACCTGCTGCGAGCCGATTCCCATCAGGGCATACTGGATGGCGTGGACAAGGCGCTTCGCCATGCGGCCTGACCTGCTGATTCGCGCCAGTGAGCCGCTGAATTTGCCGAGCGGTGTGCTGTGCGGAGTGGATGAGGCGGGTCGCGGCCCGATTGCAGGACCTGTGCATGCCGCAGCAGTGATACTCCGTCCCGGATGTGCGCCTGATGGTCTCGACGATTCCAAAAAGCTCAGCGCATTGCAACGGGGCGCGCTGGAAGCGCGAATCAAATCCGATGCCTTGGCCTGGGCAGTGGCTTTTGCAACAGTAGAAGAAATCGATCGCATGAACATCTTGCAGGCGACCTTGCTGGCCATGCGACGAGCGGTGGAGCTTCTGAGCGTCAGCCCCGAAACGGCTGTATTTGACGGAACGCATTGCCCATTGCTGCCCATGCAGCGAATTGCCGTGGTGCGGGGCGATGCCCGCGTGGCGGCTATTTCGGCGGCTTCCATTCTGGCAAAAACTGAAAGGGATCGTGTCATGGATGCCCTGGCTCAGGATTTTCCCCAATACGAATTTGAGCAGCACAAGGGATACCCCACACCGGCTCACCTGGAGCGCTTGCGCGATCATGGCCCTTCTCCGCATCATCGCCGCTCCTTTGCTCCCGTGAAGGCACTCTCATGCAGGTGATCCGGTCGCGCGACAATCCCATGGCCAAGGCGCTGGCCCAGCTTGCACATTCGGCCCGGTATCGCCGCAAGCAGGGTGAGACGGTACTCGATGGCGTTCATCTGGTGGGCAGCTACCTGCAGGCCGTGGGGCGCCCCATTGCGGTGGCCGTCAGTGAGACCGGCATTCGGCATCCCGAGATTGCTCGCCTTCTGGAACACCCTTTCATGCCATCTGCCTCGGTTTTGACGGACGTGCTTTTTGCCGAGTGCGCCAGCGTCACGGCACCCGTTGGTATTGCGGCAATTGTTTCCATTCCGCAGCCGCCCCTGGCAGGGCTGAGGGATGAGCCTTGTCTCGTGCTGGAGAACATCCAGGATCCCGGCAATCTGGGAACGCTGTTGCGTTCAGCTGCTGCAGCCGGCATCTGTCATGTGCTGCTTTCACAGGGGTGCACCCTGGCCTGGGCGCCGCGGGTCCTTCGGGCTGGGCAGGGTGCCCATTTTCAGCTGCAGTTGCATGAAAACGTTTCGCTTTCCGATTGGGCACAGCATTATTCCGGACGTTTGGTTGGTGCTGTCATGCACGATGCACGGCCTTACTGGGAATTGGACTTGAAGGGAGGCGTTGCACTGGTGATCGGCAACGAAGGGGCTGGAATTACCCAGCCGATCCAGGCGCTGCTTCGGGAACGGGCTTGCATTCCCATGACACCGGGTGTGGAGTCGCTTAATGCCGCCGTTGCCGGCTCCGTGTTGCTGTTTGAGCGTGTGCGTCAGCAAGCCCTGTAGCGCTGAGATCCATCAGAACCGATGCCTGGAGAGCGTCGTTTCATGAAGAATGGTGGTGGACAGCTCTTCGATGGACATGTTGGTTGAGTCGAGGAAAGGGATGCCGTGCATGCGCATCAACGCTTCGGCCGCCTGGATTTCATGCCGGCAATTCGCTAGCGACGCATAGCGGCTGTCAGGCCTTCGCTCGGATCGGATCTGGTGCAATCGCTCCGGTCGAATCGACAACCCCCATAATTTGCTCCGCCAGGGCAGCAACACTTCCGGGAGACGCTGCTTTTCCAGATCTTCGGGGACCAAAGGATAGTTGGCCGCCTTGATGCCGAATTGCAGGGCAAGGTAAAGACTGGTGGGGGTTTTTCCGGAGCGCGAAACCCCCATCAGGATGATTTCTGCTTCGCCAAAGCCGTTGGCGCCAAGACCGTCATCGTGGGCCATGCTGAAATTGATGGCATTGATGCGTTCCGTATAACGGCTCAAATCCCCTGTGCCATGAGATTTTCCAATGGCATGTGATGACGCCATCTGCAACTCAACCTCCAGCGGGGCGATGAAAACTTCAAAGAAGTCCAGCACCAGCGCCTCTGCTTTCCGGATTTCATCGCGAATGGCGTCATCCACCAGCGTGCAGAACACGATGGGCTTTCTCCTGTCCTCGCGCGCCTTGCGGTTGATGGTGTCCACTGCTTCACGGGCACGCTCCGGCGAGTCGACAAAAGGCAGGGTATGGTGCTCGAACTGCATCCCGTCGAATTGGGAGGTCAGGCTTTGTCCAAGCATCTCAGCCGTGATGCCGGTACGGTCAGACACGTAAAAAACGCATTTTTTCATGGATGAGATTGTCCGGTTTTCAATGGGTTATGAAATTCATAGTGTATATCTTATAATAGATAACTTTTAGAGGTCAGGAGGCTCCATGGCACAGGCATATGTCCGCTGGTTCCGGCATCTTCGCATGACCGATGTGGATACGGTGGGGGGCAAAAACGCTTCGTTGGGCGAAATGATCAGCCAACTTGGGCAAGCCGGGGTTCGTGTTCCGGACGGGTTTGCCACGACAGCAGAAGCCTTCCGCGATTTCCTGAAACAGAATGGCCTGACAGATCGCATCGATAAGACGCTGGCAGCCCTGGATGTGGAAGATGTGGCTGCGCTGGCGCGCGCCGGTGAGCAGATCCGCAAATGGGTCGCACAGGCACCCTTGCCAGAACGGTTGCGTGATGAAATCGCTGCCGCATACGCCGCCCTGCAGGGCGAGAGCCATGAGCCCCCTTCCGTTGCAGTGCGGTCTTCAGCCACGGCTGAAGATCTGCCCGATGCCTCATTTGCCGGGCAGCAGGAAACCTTCCTTAACATATCAGGCCTCGACCAGGTGTATGAGGCCGTTAAACACGTCTTTGCCTCGCTCTACAATGACCGTGCCATCGCTTACCGTGTCCATCAGGGGTTCGTGCATTCCGAGGTGGCGTTGTCAGCAGGGGTTCAGCGCATGGTGCGCAGCGATCTGGCTGCGAGTGGCGTGCTGTTTACCGTGGACACCGAATCCGGCTTTGATCAGGTGGTTTTCATTACGGCCAGTTGGGGGTTGGGGGAGAGCGTGGTGCAGGGCGCTGTCAATCCTGACGAATACTACGTAAGCAAGGTGGCCCTGGCCCACGGTCGGCCTGCCGTTCTGATGCGAAACCTCGGATCAAAAGCCACCCGCATGGTTTATAGCGGACAGGCTGCTGCCGGGAGAACGATCACCACGGTGGAAACGGATCCGGCAGATCGCGAGCGTTTCTGCCTCAGTGATGCGGAGCTGGAAGAGCTGGCCCGGTATGCAGTTACCATCGAAACTCATTATGGCCGGCCCATGGACGTGGAATGGGCGCGTGACGGGCTGGATGGGAAGCTTTACATCCTTCAGGCGCGGCCCGAAACCGTGGCTTCACGGAAGTCGGCAGACAGCCTGGAACGCTATGTCCTGCACGAGCACAGCGAGGTGCTGGCAACGGGGCGCGCCATCGGACAGAAAATCGGGGCCGGTCCCGTACGCATCGTATTCGACCTCTCCCAAATGGATGAAGTTCAGCCCGGGGATGTGCTTGTTACCGATATGACGGACCCCAACTGGGAACCTATCATGAAGCGGGCTTCGGCCATCGTCACCAATCGCGGGGGCCGGACATGCCATGCGGCCATCATTGCGCGCGAACTGGGCATTCCGGCCGTGGTCGGATGCGGTCACGCCACAGAAGTGCTGCGTTCTGTGCCAGAAGTCACCGTATCCTGTGCAGAAGGGGAAAGCGGGCACATTTATCGCGGCCGTCTGGAATTCGAAGTCACGTCTGTCGCGCTCGAACGTATGCCAGCCATTCCGGTCAAGCTCAGCATGAATGTAGGCAACCCGCAGCTGGCGTTTTCTTTTCAGAGATTGCCCAATGCCGGAGTCGGCCTGGCACGTCTGGAATTCATCATCAGCGCGATGATTGGCATTCACCCCAAGGCCTGCCTGGACTATGGACGGCTGGCAGCCGACCTGCAGCGGGAAGTGGGGCAAAGAACCCGCGGTTACCCGGACCCAGCCACTTTTTACAGGGAAAAGCTCACAGAAGGGGTCGCCACACTCGCGGCGGCGTTTTGGCCCAAGAAAGTCATTGTCCGGTTGTCTGATTTCAAGTCCAACGAGTACACCAATCTGGTGGGAGGAAAGCAGTACGAACCCGTGGAAGAAAACCCGATGCTTGGATTCCGGGGGGCAGCCCGCTACATCGCGCCATCATTCCGGGACTGCTTTGAGCTGGAGTGCCAGGCGCTCAAGCGAGTCCGTGACGACATGGGTTTCACGAACGTGGAGATCATGGTGCCTTTCGTGCGAACCCTGGCGGAGGCAGATCAGACACTTGCCCTTCTGGGGGAACTGGGGCTGCGGCGTGGGGAAAACGGGCTGCGCATCGTCATGATGTGCGAAATTCCGGCGAACGCCATTTTGGCTGATCAGTTTCTTGAGCGTTTTGACGGTTTCTCCATCGGATCAAACGATCTGACCCAGATGACGCTGGCAGTGGACCGAGACTCGGGGTTGGTGGCCCAGGCATTTGACGAGCGTGATCCTGCGGTCAAAGCCCTGCTCCACCTGGCCATCAGTGCCTGCAGGCGAGCCGGTAAATACGTGGGTATCTGCGGCCAGGGGCCGTCAGATCATCCTGACCTGGCGCGCTGGCTGATGGAGGAGGGTATCGAGTCCCTTTCGCTTAACCCCGATTCGATCATCAGCACCTGGTTGTTTCTGGCGGAAAAATAGTCAACGGTCAAGTGGGCGAGCGCACGCACGCCCAAAGGCAACGCGCTTTCGTCCACATGGAAGCGAGCCGAGTGATTGGGGGCGACCTGGTCACGCGGCGTTCCCACTGGTGTGATGCCCAGAAAGAAAAACATTCCGGGGATGCGTTCCTGGAATTTCGAAAAATCTTCCGCTCCAGTCAATTTGGGTGACACGAACACTTGGCCAGGGCCCGCTACCCGTTCCAGCGTAGGGACCATGGCCTGGGTCAGGGCCGTATGGTTGACCGTGACCGAGTAGCCTCGCTCGATGCGCACGATGGCCTTTGCGCCAGCGCTTTCGGCAATTTTTTCCGCCGTGCGCGTGACACGCTGGGCAATATCCTTTCGCATGTCCTCATCGAACGCACGTATGGTTCCCACCAGATCCACCTGTTCGGGAATGATGTTGTCGCGGATGCCACCCTGTATGCTGCCCAGCGTGACTATGGCTGGTTCGTGCGTGATGTCGAGCTGACGGCTGGGAATGGTTTGCAGGGCCAGAACCACTTGTGATGCGACGACAATGGGATCGATGCCTTGCCATGGCATGCCTCCATGGGCCTGGCGACCGACAATGGAAATACGCAGGGTGTCCGAACTGGCCATGGCGGCGCCACAGCGATATCCGATGGAGCCACTGTCCATTCCCGCGAACACGTGCAGGCCGAATATGGCTTCAGGGGCAGGGTTCTCGAGCACTCCTTCCGTGATCATCAGCTCGGCACCACCCTCTTCGCCGCGTGGGGGGCTTTCTTCGGCAGGTTGAAAGATGAATTTGATGGTGCCATGAAGGTGTTCGCGGCAATCCGTCAGAATCTGCGCCACGGTCATGAGAATGGCGGTGTGGCAGTCATGACCGCAGGCATGCATGACACCCACTTCTCGTCCTTCGTAGACGTCTGTTGCAGCAGAGGCAAAGGGTAGGTCCAGCGCCTCTGTGATCGGCAATGCGTCCATGTCAGCGCGCAGGGCAATCACCGGGCCCGGGTGTGCCCCTTCCAGCAGGCCGACTACACCCGTATGGGCTATACCGGTTTGAACAGGGAGTCCGAGGGACTGGAGATGATGGGCTACCAGGGAAGCCGTACGAAATTCCCTGTTGGACAGTTCCGGATGGCGATGCAGATCGCGTCGCCAGGAAATCAGCTGCTCGCGCATCGCCTCCGATTGGCGGTCAATGTGGGCATGCAACATCTGAAGGTTATGTTCCATGGCGTGCGTGCTTTCCTGCTGTTCACAAGTTCCCCATTATAATTCAGCTCATGGATGACAAAATTGCTTTGCTGGGAACCGGCCTGATGGGCGGGCCCATGGGACAGCGCCTGCTGGATGCCGGGTTTCGGCTCACCGTCTGGAATCGTAGCGCGCACAAGACAGAACTGCTGCGGCAAGCCGGTGCCCGTGTGGCCCAAACGCCGGCCCAGGCCGTGGCCGGCTCAGATTTTGTGCTGACCATGCTGGCCAACGGCCCGGCCGTGAGCGAGGTTTTGCAGGCAGGTGGCGTGGCTCGGGCCATGCCGGAAAGCGCATTGTTCATCGACATGAGCTCGATTCCCCCTGATACGGCCCGTGAGCATGCGAGGCTCCTGGCCCAACGGGGGATTGCGGCTCTGGATGCCCCGGTGTCCGGAGGCGTGGTGGGTGCTGCTGCAGGGACGCTTGCCATCATGGCGGGAGGTGAGCCGACGGCCTTTGCGCGCGCCATGCCTGTTTTTGCCGCCCTTGGCCGTGCGACGCGAGTGGGCCCGGCCGGGGCAGGCGCCCTGGCAAAACTCGCCAATCAAATGATCGTGGGCATCACCATCGGTGCAGTGGCGGAAGCCTTGCTGCTGGCTGAAGCGGGTGGGGCGGATCCGTCCGCCGTGCGCGATGCCATTCGGGGCGGGTTTGCCGAAAGCCGGATACTCGAGTTGCATGGAGCGCGCATGCTGGCACGGAATTTCGAGCCCGGTGCGCATTCTGCCACCCAGCTCAAAGACATGGCCTCAGCCCTGGTCGCGGCAGAAGCAGCCGGATTGCAATTGCCCCTCACGCGCAGCGTACACGATCTCTACAGTCGTTTCGTCCAGACAGGCGGGGCATCGCTCGATCACAGCGCGCTCCTGCTGGCACTGGAGCAGCTCAATTCGCGCAGCCCGCACTGAACAGCGCCCTTATTCTGCCTGGGACTTTTTCTGGGCACGTTTACTGCGACGTCCGAGGGACGGGGTATTCACCTTGAACCGCGTAAAAGACTCGATCAGGTGAGCGCCCTGTTCCAGCAGGAAGCCCTTGAATGCCTGGGCCACCGGTGGCAGATGCTTGTCCTTGCGGTGGACCACATACCAGTTGAGCATGGCCGGAAAATTCTCCACATCCAGGATCACCAGGCTGCCGACCTGCAATTCAAGATTGATATTGTGCGCAGACAAGAAGGCAATGCCCATGCCAGCCATGACGGCCTGCTTGATGGTTTCGGTGCTGCGGATTTCAAATGCGATCTGCAGTTTTCCCAGATCCTCTCCAAACACGTCCTGCATTGAGTTCCAGGTGTCCGAGCCCAGTTCGCGGGTGATGAAGGGTTGGGACATCAATTCGCTTCGGGGAATGTGTTTTCGCCCTGCCAAAGGATGATCGGGCCGGGCCACAATGACGTAGGGGTGAGGGGCAAAGGGTTCTGCAACGACATCCATTTCGAGCGGAGGCCGCACCATGACTGCCAGGTCGGTGAGATTATCGTTCAGTTTTTGCAGCAGCTCCTGCCGGTTCGTGACGTCCAGGTTGAGCTTGATCCCCTCATGACGGCGATAGAATTCTGCCAGGAGGTGAGGGAAAAAGTAGTCGCCGGCGCTGATGACGGAAACGTTGAGCGTGCCACCTGAAATGCCTTTGAGTTGGGCCATGGATTCTTCAGCTTCG
Source organism: Betaproteobacteria bacterium (assembly GCA_028866015.1). GTDB lineage: Bacteria > Pseudomonadota > Gammaproteobacteria > Burkholderiales > Ferrovaceae > JAKBAT01. The sequence goes on along the minus strand of JAGWIW010000027.1, from coordinate 10,417 downwards.
CGGAACTGGGTGATGATGGCGCGGCTGTGGCGCAACATTTCCCGTCCTGCCGGTGTGAGGAAAATGCGTTTGCCCAGTTGCTCGAACAGCGGCAGGCCCGCATGATCCTCCAGTTGTTTGACTTGGGTGGATACGGCGGGCTGGGAAAGATGCAGCTCTTCCGCAGCCCGGGAAAAGGAAAGCCGCCGTGCGACGGTTTCAAAAACCTTGAGCTGGCGGAGGGTAGCGTGGCGCATAGGCGGTCATCCTGAAAGCTGGGATGACCATAATATAAACGATTGTTGATACCTATGCGCCGTTTTTTTGGCTTGTTGCTATGGGAGTAGGGTCAGTGCTGGTTTCCGGGGCGGACCAGAGCCAATCCGGCCTGGGCATCGTCAATTGACTGGCCTAGCAGGGCAGTCAGTGCGTACACCGCTTTCAGGCGTGGTGTCGGGATTCCCACGATACTCCCGAGTTCGATGACGGCTCCCAGCAAGGCATCCACTTCAAGACCGCGTCCGGCTTCCACATCCTGCAACATGGATGTTTTATGTCGTCCGACCTTCTCGGCACCTTCGATGCGCTTTTCGATTCCCAGGCGGAACGTGATGCCCAGACGGTGCGCCACATCGCGGGCTTCCACCATCATGTCGTACGCAAGTTCTCGTGCCAGGGGATGCTGGCAGATTTCAATCAGGGTGGCATGGGTGAGTGCGCTGATGGGGTTGAAGGTCATGTTGCCCCACAGCTTCAGCCAGATTTCAGAACGGATGTTTTCCAGGATCGGCGATTTGAAGCCTGCGGCGATGAACGTTTCGGAAATCTGCTGTGCGCGTGGGGTGGTGCTGCCATCCAGTTCCCCAATGGGGAAACGGGTGCCTTCCACATGCTTGATTACTCCGGGTGCCACCGTGACTGCGGCAGGATAGACCACGCAGCCGATGACCTGCTTCGGATCGATGGTTTTCATGATGGTGCCGTTGGGGTCCACGGTTTCCACCACGCGGTTTTCGAATTCTCCCCCGTGACGCTGGAAATACCAGAAGGGAATGCCGTTCTGCATCGGAATCACCACGGTTTCCGGCCCGATGATGTTGGGGAGGAAGTGGGCGATCGGACTGACCTGGTGGGCCTTCATCGCCAGGATGACCAAGTCTTGCACACCAGCGTCGACGACCTTGTCGACGATTTTCACCTGGGCAGTCAGGCCTTCGGGATGCTCGTCCGTGATCAGCTTGAGGCCGTTTTTCTGGATGGCTTCCAGTGTGGCACCGCGCGCGACCACTGTGACGTCATTGCCGGAACGGGCCAGTTGAACGGCCAGATAACCGCCAATGGCGCCGCCGCCTCCGATAATGCAAATTTTCATGGTGTGACTGCTCCCCCTAGGATAGAAATTCATGCCGGCTTCGAGCGCGGCGTACAGTTGTAATATTACTAATCATTGGCAAGCCGGGTTATAGGGCATTGTTGTGGAAACCATAGGGCATCCCAGATAACCCGGCATCAGTCCCATTTTGATCACGAGGACTTGCTCTTGACCTAAATCATGGCATTATTACGGCTGTTCGACCAAGCTAATTCCAGCAGTTGTACTGATCAGGCGAAACACAACACATAAGAGAGGAGCCCTGACAGATCCAGCCGCATGCCAGACTGACCGCTTGCCTCACGGGGTAAGTGGCTTCCTTCGGGAAACCGAGGTTCGGCATCGCAGTTGATCCCGCTCTTCCCGGGCCATCGTTCTGGTGGCAGTGTTTCCCCGTTCTTGTTGAACAATAACAGCAGCAACACCGTGCAAGGTTGTCTCCGGGCTGAAAGGCCCATGCAACATTAGCCTTGCACAAGGAACGGGTCTGATCGGTGGGGATTTACAAGAACTTCATCACGAGGAGAAGAGCATTATGACGAGTACCCAGCATTCAGAGAGCGGTGAAGGCAACGCCGCGTTCTATCACAACCGATGGTTCCAGCTTGTATTCGGAATTATTTGCATGGCGTTGGTGGCCAACCTGCAATATGCCTGGACACTGTTTGTGCCCAAGATTCAGGAGACGTTCCACTGGACCCGTGCAGCAATCCAGGTGTCTTTCTCTATTTTCATCATCACTGAAACCTGGCTGGTGCCCGTTGAAGGCTGGCTCGTGGACAAGTTTGGGCCACGCCCCGTGATTGCCCTGGGGGCTGTTCTTGCCGCCCTGGGATGGGTTCTGGATTCTTACGCCACCTCACTTGAGGCGTTCTATGTGGCGGCCGTGATTTCCGGCGTCGGTGCTGGTTGCGTGTATGGCACCTGCGTGGGTAATGCCCTCAAGTGGTTTCCGGACAAGCGAGGTCTGGCTGCCGGCCTGACGGCCGCAGGTTTCGGTGCCGGCGCGGCGCTGACGGTGATTCCCATTGCCAAAATGGTCAAGGTTTCGTACACGGCCGCGTTCTTCAATTTTGGCATCGCCCAGGGCGTGATCATTTTCATCATCGCCATGCTGATGGTGCGGCCGAAGGCACCCAAGGGAGTGGTGGCATCGACTCGGGTTTCCAGCTGCAAGGTTGATTACAAGATGAACCAGATGCTCCGCACCCCAGTGTTCTGGGTCATTTATCTCCTGTTTGTATCTGTTGCAGCTGGTGGCTTGATTGCCACGGCCCAGATCAAGCCGATTGCCAATGACTACGGCTTTGCCAAATGGACTGTGAATTACTTTGGCTCAACATTGCCGCTGCTGACCGTGGTGCTGTCCCTCGACAGCTTGTGCAACGGCTTCACACGTCCACTGTGCGGTTTCATCTCCGACCGCATCGGTCGCGAGAACACCATGATGCTGGTGTTTGCCGGCGAAGGGCTGGCGCTGCTGGGCTTGATGAACTACGGGCACGATGCCACGATGTTCATGGTTTTCGCTCCCATGGTGTTCCTGTTCTGGGGTGAAATTTACTCCATCTTCCCGGCCACCTGCGCGGACACGTTCGGCGTGAAATATGCCACCGGTAATGCCGGCGCGCTATACACCGCCAAGGGCACGGCTTCACTGCTGGTTCCCTTGACCGCCCTGTTCGTGGTGAAGGGAGACTGGAACCGCGTGTTCATCATCTCGGCCACACTGTCCTTTGGTGCCGCACTGGCTGCCAAGTTCATCCTGCAGCCGATGCGTCATCGCTTTATTGAAAACTCCAACAAGGGCCACCAGGAAGGGGCTGCAGGCGGCAACGTGCCGCAAACCGCAGCTTCCTGACCGGAAACCGCGCTGCCGGACATCTGCCTGCAGCTGTCCGGCAGGATTTGAAACCACAGCCACCCTGCCGCCCGGCAGGGTGGCTTTGTTTTGGAGAAGGCCATTTTGCACGACCCCTACTGGATGCTTTTTGCGACGGCAGTGCTGGCTGTTTCCGCACTCGTACACGGCACCCTGGGCTTTGGTTTCCCGCTCATTTCGACCCCGCTCATCGCCTTGGTGGCTGACATGCAAACGGCAGTTGTTCTGACCGTATTGCCCAACCTGGCCGTCAATCTGGTGAGCATCGTGCGCGGAGGGCGGTGGGGCGCCAGCATCGGACGCCATTGGCCCATGGCCCTGTGGGTACTGCTGGGTACCTTGGTGGGCACACGGCTCCTTCTCTCCGTCAATACCGGCATTCTCAAATTGCTGCTGGCTGGCATGATCGCGGTGTATCTGGTTCAGGATCGCATCAAGATGCTCGACTGGTCCGTGATCGCCCGTCATCCGAAATGGGCGGGCGTGGTGTTGGGAATGATGGCAGGGGTTCTTTCTGGGGCTGTCAACGTGGCGTTGCCACCCCTGGTCATTTACTTCATGGCGCTCGGTCTTGAGCCGCTCCCCATGACGCAAATACTCAACTTGTGTTTTCTGGCGGGGAAATCAACCCAGGCAGCTTCCTTTGCGCTGGCCGGGCACTTTGACCGTGACACGTTGCAGTTGTCGGTTCCTCTCGCCATCCTTTCCGTCGTCATGCTGTGGGTGGGCATGCGGCTGCAGCGCAATATTGATCCCCGTGGCTACCGGCGACTCGTTTTTCTGGCGCTGACCGTCATGGCCCTGCTGCTGGTGGCACAGTCGTTGCTCCCGATCATCGGAGCCGCTTGACACGAGTCAAGGACAGGGGGAGGGCTGTCCTTTATCCTAATTGGCTGCTGGTTGCCTCCTGCGGAATGCCCAGGAAACACGGACGTTGTGGGGTTATGGGAACCATTAGCAACGATGATCCCTGGAGCGGGCAAGCTGCGGCAATATGATAGCAGCCGACCTGAAAATCAGGCGAAACAAAGGTAACTTGGACGACCAGTAACGGATGAGGAGAAAATGATGGAAAAAGCGCTGGCGGGTATTCGGATTCTCGATATGACACATGTGCAGGCTGGGCCGACGTCGTCGCAGCTGCTGGCCTGGCTGGGTGCCGACGTAATCAAGTTCGAGCCGCCCACGGGTGACGTGACCCGCGGCCAGCTGCGCGACATTCCCAATGCGGACAGCCTGTATTTCACGATGCTGAACTGCAACAAGCGCTCGATCAGCGTCAACATGAAAAACCCGGCGGGCAAGGAAGTTTTCGTGGAACTGCTGAAGAAGTGCGATGTGCTCATGGAAAACTTTGGCCCGGGCGTGCTTGACCGTTTCGGCTTCAACTGGGAAACGGTGCACAGCATCAATCCCCGCATCGTGATGGCGTCCATCAAGGGGTTTGGTTCCACCGGGCCCTATGCAGAATTCAAGGCTTACGAGAATGTGGCCCAAGCCATGGGCGGTTCCATGAGCACCACCGGTTTCGATGATGGCCCCCCTCTGGTGACTGGTGCCCAGATCGGTGACTCCGGTACCGGCCTCCACCTGGCCATCGGCATTCTGGCCGCATTGCAGGGGCGGGAACGCACCGGCAAAGGCCAGTACGTGGAGGTGGCGATGATGGATTCGGTCATGAACCTCTGCCGCGTCAAGTTCCGTGACCATCAGCGCCTGACCCGGGGCAATCTGTCCGAGTACTCGATCGACACCCAGGGTCGTACCAGCACGCCGCGCAGCGGCAATGATTCTGGTGGCGGCCAGTTGGGAAATGCCGTCAAATGCAAGCCGGGCGGTCCGAACGATTATGTGTATGTGGTGGTTCAGGAAGCTGTGTGGGACAACCTGGCGCGCCGCATGGGTGGCGAAGCCCTGGCGCAGGATGCGCGTTTCTCCACCATCGGCGAACGGCGCAAAAACCAGGCCGTCATGTGGAGCATGCTGAACGATTTTGCCAGCAAGTACGACAAGCGCGAATTCATGGCCATCCTGAACGAAATCGATGTGCCTTGCGGTCCGATCATGAGCACGGAAGATCTGGCTACGGACGAACACGTCCGCTTGCGTGAAATGTATGTGGAACTCGACCACCCTGTGCGTGGGAACTGGTACAACGTTGGGATGCCCATCAAGCTGTCGGACAACCATGTACCCATGAAGCGTTCTCCGCTGTTGGGTGAGCACACGGACGAAGTGCTGAGCGAAGTGCTGGGTTGGAGCGCGCAAGACATCGAAGCGCATCGCACTGCCGGTGCCTTTACCAAGTAACGGAATCTCCGCACAACTTGTGCGGAACAAAACTGCAAGGAGTTTTTTATTATGAAGATCGTCATCATCGGACAACAGGATTTCGGGAAAGCAGTCTTGGAAGCTTTTCTGGCCCGTGGTGATGAAGTGGCCGGGGTGTTTTGTGCGCCAGAGAAGGAAGGTGCCCGCCCTGATCCGCTGCGTCTGGCGGCCCAGGAGAAGGGGTTGAAGGTCTATCAACTGCCCTCCCTCAAAGACGCCAAGGCCATTGAAATCATGAAGGAGCTTGCTCCTGACATCGGTATCATGGCCTACGTGCTGCAGTTCGCCCCCCAGGAATTCGTGAACATTCCCAAGCACGGGACCATCCAATATCACCCGTCGCTGCTGCCACTCTACCGCGGCCCGAGCTCGATCAACTGGCCCATCATCCGGGGCGATACAAAAACCGGCCTGACTATTTTCCGCCCTGATGATGGCCTGGATGAAGGCCCTGTGGTCCTGCAAAAGGAAACCCCCGTCGGACCGGACGATACGCTGGGCTCAGTCTATTTCGACCGGTTGTTCCCGATGGGCGTTGCAGCCATGCTGGAAGCCGCAGACCTCGTGGTGGCCGGCCGCCATAAGGAAGTGGTCCAGGACGAAGCGGTGGCCACCTATGAAGGCTGGTGCCGTGCCGGGGAGTCCCGCATCAACTGGAACAACCATGTAGACTTCATTTACAACCTGATTCGCGGATGCAATCCGGCTCCGGGAGCATGGACTACGCTGCTGGGCAAGAAAGTTCAGGTTTTCGATTCCCGCAAGCACATGTTCCGTACTTTCGGTGCGGTCAAGGGCAAGGTCGGTGAAGTCTCGGAAATCGGGACTGACAGCTTCCGTATCACCGCCCAGGGCGGACAGATTGAAGTTTTCAAGATCAAGCATGAGGATGGCAAAAAGGTCAGTGCTGCCGAATTTGTGCAGGCTCATGGCATCACGGTGGGTACGGCGTTCGGAAGCTGACCGGGCGTTGACGATAGCAGTACCCAGCAGGCCGGGCGATCCCCGGCCTGCTGTTTTTTGTGTTCAGTCCGTGTGGTGCTGCTGACTGCTATGAGGATGGTGGTGCAATAACCGGCTCAGGGTTTCCGGCGAAATGTTCAGATGCAGGGCCAACTCCTTTTTGGGGAGGAGGTTGGACATTTCAGGATTCTTGCGCATGAATCGCTCCATGCGGCCTGCCGCATCCAGCAAATGCAATGTGATGGTGTGGGCCATGATTTCACTCATGAGGCGCATGACCTCATATTCGAAATCGTGTTTGAGCTTGGGGTAATGCTCCATGAATTCGGCCCAGACCGGAATCGGACATTTGGCCACACGCACCCGGGTAACGGCCCGGATGCTGTAAGGCGCCCGATTTTCCAGACGCCAGGCTGCGTAACTGGTTTCGATTTGGGACTCGCGGGCAAAACGCAAGATCATTTCCTTGCCTTCCGCATTGGCCACGACTCGCTTGAGCACGCCTTCCAGGATGAAATACTGGTCCATTTCCGAAGCACCCTGGACCAGGAGAGCCTCGCCTTTCTTCACTTCGGCAATTGTCAGGTGGTTTTCCAGTTCGATGAGTTCGGGTTCTGTGAGGCAACGCAATACCACGTTGCCGCGCAAAAGACCACGCAACATCATGCGCAGTGGATGACGCGCCAGAGGGGTTTCCAGAAAGTCGCTGCTGGGAGCATTCATGACTGATTATTATAGAGCTACTTTGTCAAACAAAAAAACAGGAGTTTGTAGAGAACGGGGGGGCGCGATATAATCCGTTGTCCAACTGACGTCTTTGCCCATGACCAAGTACATTTTCGTGACCGGCGGTGTGGTCTCGTCTCTCGGGAAGGGCATTGCCGCCGCTTCGCTCGGGGCCATCCTGGAATCCCGGGGAATAAAAGTCACACTCCTCAAGCTCGATCCCTACATCAATGTCGATCCGGGAACCATGAGCCCCTTCCAGCACGGTGAAGTTTTCGTGACTGAGGACGGGGCTGAAACCGACCTTGACCTCGGCCATTACGAGCGATTTGTCAGCACGCGGATGACGCGGCGCAACAACTTTACCACTGGCCAAATCTATGAAAGCGTGATCAAGAAGGAGCGGCGTGGCGATTATTTGGGCGGTACTGTCCAGGTGATCCCGCACATCACTGACGAGATCAAGCATTGCATCCGCTTGGGGGCCGAGAATGCGCAGGTTGCCATTGTAGAAATTGGCGGCACGGTTGGCGACATCGAGTCACTGCCATTTCTTGAAGCCATCCGGCAGATGGCCATCGAGTTGCCACGAGACCATACCTGCTTCATCCATCTGACCCTTCTGCCTTATCTTCCGTCGGCTGGTGAAATAAAGACCAAGCCCACCCAGCATTCCGTCAAGGAATTGCGTGAGATCGGTATCCAGCCTGATGTTCTGATTTGCCGGGCGGACCGTCCCCTGCCTGAAGACGAACGCCGGAAAATAGCCCTCTTCACCAATGTGCATGTGGAAGCGGTCATCTCCGCCCCTGATGTGGACAGCATTTATAAAATTCCAGGTGGCCTCCATCGTCAGATGCTGGATGAAATCGTTTGCCATAAGCTGGGACTGCTTGCCCGTTCCGCAGATCTTTCAGCCTGGGACAATCTGGTGCAGGCGTTGGAGCATCCCCTGCATGAAGTGGACATCGCGCTGGTTGGCAAGTACGTGGATTTGACCGAATCCTACAAATCGCTGTCGGAAGCGCTGATCCATGCTGGAATACACAAGCGTTCGCGCATCAACATCCACTATGTGGATTCCGAACGCATCGAAAATGAAGGCGTCCAGTGTCTGAAAGGCATGGATGCCGTGCTTGTTCCTGGCGGCTTCGGCAAGCGGGGTGTGGAGGGCAAGATCAAGGCCATTCAATATGCCCGTGAAAACCGCGTTCCTTATCTGGGTATTTGCCTGGGGATGCAACTGGCCGTGGTGGAGTTCGCCCGTCATTGCGCCCAAATGCCCGACGCGCACAGCACAGAATTCGATGTTGAGACGAAGCATCCGGTCATTGCCCTCATCACCGAGTTCACGACTTCAGACGGGCATGTGGAACGCCGGGATGCCCAATCCGACCTTGGCGGTACCATGCGCCTGGGCGGACAGGAATGCATTCTGGAGGCCGAATCGCTTGCGCGACAGATTTATGGCAATGAGCGGATTGTCGAGCGACATCGGCATCGTTACGAAGTCAACAATGAATATTTACCCAAGCTGAGAGCGGCGGGTTTGCGTACCTCTGGGCGGTCAGCCCAGGAAGACCTGTGTGAAATGATTGAGTTGCCTGGACATCCCTGGTTCGTTGCCTGCCAGTTCCACCCCGAATTCACCTCCACTCCGCGTGGGGGGCACCCGTTGTTCGAGTCCTTCATTGAGGCCGCTTTGCGTCAGCGGGGTGAGCTTTCTCCCGGCATTGCCCGCCTATCATGAAGCTTGCCCATTTTGATGTTGGTCTTGAACATCCGATTTTCCTGATTGCAGGACCCTGCGTACTGGAATCCCGGGAACTGGCGTTCGATGTGGCGGGCCAGCTGAAGGCCATGTGTCAGGAGCTGGAAATTCCCTTCGTGTTCAAGGCGTCCTACGACAAGGCGAATCGCAGTTCTGGCAGCTCCTTTCGTGGCATGGGCATGGAACAGGGACTCGAGATTCTGGGCGACATTCGCAAAAGCCTGGGCGTGCCTGTTCTGACTGATGTGCATGAGCGGCAAGATGTGGCCGCAGTGGCTGCTGTAGTGGACGTGCTTCAGACCCCCGCTTTTCTTTGCAGGCAAACCGATTTTATCCAGGCCGTTGCAGCAGCCGGTCGCCCCGTGAATATCAAGAAAGGACAGTTCCTTGCACCGGCCGACATGAAAAATGTCGTGGACAAGGCCCGTGCTGCAAGCGGTATCGACAACATCATGGTATGCGAGCGCGGAGCATCCTTTGGCTACAACAACCTGGTGTCTGACATGAGATCGCTGTCCATCATGCGGGATACCGGATGCCCTGTCATATTCGATGCAACCCACTCGGTGCAGTTGCCTGGAGGGCTGGGTGGCGCCAGCGGCGGTCAGCGTGAGTTTGTTCCAGTCCTTGCACGCGCTGCCGTGGCGGCAGGCGTGGCCGGGGTGTTCATGGAAACTCATCCGGACCCTGCAAAAGCCTTGTCAGATGGGCCCAATGCCTGGCCGCTGGGAAAAATGAAAGCATTGCTGGAAACCCTGATTGACATCGATGCCCTGGTCAAGAAGCGCGGTTTCAGCGAAAACGATTTGTAAACTTAAAGAAAGCGACGGGAAATACTGATGACTGCCATTGTTGAGGTCGTAGCAAGAGAAATTCTGGATTCGCGGGGAAACCCGACTGTGGAAGCCGAAGTGGTCACCGAGAGCGGAGCCATGGGACGTGCTGCAGTGCCATCAGGGGCATCCACCGGAACCCGTGAGGCGATCGAACTGCGTGACGGAGATAAAAGCCGCTACCTCGGCAAAGGTGTGCTCAAGGCCGTCTCCCACGTGAATACCGAAATCTATGAAGCCATAGTCGGCCTGGAAGCGTCAGACCAGGCGCTGATCGACCATACCATGAACGAACTGGATGGCACGGACAACAAAGCGAGACTCGGGGCCAATGCCATACTCGCAGTGTCCCTGGCAACGGCAAAGGCTGCTGCCGAGGAAGCGGGCCTGCCCCTTTATCGTTACCTTGGGGGAGCGGGTGCGGTTCAGATGCCTGTCCCCATGATGAATGTCATCAATGGCGGGGCACACGCAAACAACGGTCTGGATATGCAGGAATTCATGATCCTGCCGGTGGGAGCGCCGACTGTCCGGGAAGCGCTGCGTTATGGCGCGGAAGT
>JAGWIW010000084.1 GCA_028866015.1 Betaproteobacteria bacterium | reverse complement strand
ACGGCAGCCGTTGTGCGGCACAGGCGTCACATCCGAGATGCTGGTGATCTTGAAGCCGACCGCATTGAGGGCGCGGACAGCGGACTCGCGTCCCGGTCCCGGTCCCTTGATGCGGACTTCGAGGTTTTTCACGCCACATTCCTGCGCGGCCTTGCCCGCATTTTCCGCCGCAATCTGGGCTGCGAAAGGCGTGCTCTTGCGTGAGCCCTTGAACCCGTTGCTGCCCGACGTGGCCCACGACAGGGCGTTACCCTGGCGATCCGTGATGGTCACGATGGTGTTGTTGAACGATGCGTGGATGTGCGCAATGCCTTCGGCCACATTCTTCTTGACCTTCTTGCGTGCGCGGGTTGCTGTATTGGGCTTAACCATTCAGGATTCTTCCTTCAATTACTTCGTTGTGCGAACAGCCTTGCGCGGGCCCTTCCGGGTGCGCGCATTGGTGCGCGTACGCTGACCGCGGCAGGGCAAGCCACGACGGTGGCGCGTGCCACGATAGCTGCCCAGGTCCATCAGACGCTTGATGTTGAGCGACACTTCACGCCGCAGATCGCCTTCGACAGTGAGCTTGGTCACTTCGACACGGAGTTTCTCCATGTCAGCGTCCGTGAGATCCTTGATCTTGGCGTTGACCGGAACACCCGCCGCTCCGCAAATGTCGCGTGCGCGCGAACGACCGATGCCATAAATCGCAGTCAGCGCGATCTCGGCGTGTTGATGATTCGGGATATTGACCCCAGCGATACGAGCCATAAAACGACCTCGGATTCTGTTACGTTAACGGTTTAGCGAAAGCCCAGGTTTAGCCCTGGCGCTGCTTGTGGCGCGGATCTTCGCAAATCACGCGCAGCACACCCTTGCGCCGCACCAGCTTGCACTTGCGGCAGACCTTTTTCACAGATGCCTGTACTTTCATTTTTTTCTCCTGCAGTCCGCGTTACTTTGCGCGGAAAATAATTCGGCAACGGCTCAGATCGTAGGGCGTAAGCTCCACGGTCACCTTGTCACCCGGCAAAATCCGGATGTAATGCATGCGCATTTTCCCGGATATGTGTCCCAATACCACATGATCGTTTTCGAGCTTCACGCGGAACGTTGCGTTGGGCAGGGTTTCCAGGATTTCACCCTGCATCTCGATCGTATCTTCCTTGGCCATTACCTTGCCGACAGTCCCTTAAAGTTGGCCTTTTTCAAAAGGCTTTCGTACTGTTGCGACATGATGTAGGACTGCACCTGGGCCATGAAATCCATCGTCACCACGACGATGATCAGGAGCGATGTCCCACCGAAATAAAAGGGCACGTTGAACTTCACGATCAAAAATTCCGGAAGCAGGCACACCAATGTGATGTAAATGGCTCCCGTCAGCGTCAAGCGCGTCATGATCTTGTCAATGTAGCGTGCCGTCTGCTCGCCCGGCCGGATACCCGGCACAAAGGCACCGCTTTTCTTCAGGTTGTCCGCCGTGTCCTTGCTGTTGAACACCAGGGCCGTATAAAAGAAACAGAAAAACAGGATGGCCCCTGCATACAGCAACACATACACCGGTTGGCCCGGGCTCAGCAACGAGCTGATGTCTTTCAGCCAACCGAAATTCTGGCGGCTGCCAAACCACCCTGCGAGCGTCGCAGGAAACAGGATGATGCTGCTCGCAAAAATCGGCGGAATGACACCGGCCATGTTCAACTTGAGCGGCAGGTGGGAACTTTGCCCGCCATAGATCTTGTTGCCCACCTGGCGTTTGGCATAGTTCACCGTGATCTTGCGCTGCCCTCTTTCCACAAACACCACCAAGGCTGTCACCAGGACCACGGCGCCAAAGAGCGCAATCGCCATGAACCAGGAAAAGGCGCCAGTCCGCACCAGCTCCAGGGTGCTGCCCACCGCACGCGGCAAGCCGGCGACGATACCCGCAAAAATAATCAGCGAAATGCCGTTGCCAATGCCTCGTTCCGTAATCTGTTCGCCCAGCCACATCAAAAACATGGTGCCGGTCACGAGCGTCACCGCCGTGGTGATGCGGAAGGCAAATCCGGGATCAAGCACCAGTCCCGGTTGCGCTTCCAGCGCGACTGCAATGCCCGAGGCCTGGAAAAAGGCCAACACCACCGTGCCATAACGGGTGTACTGCGTAATCTTGCGCCGCCCCGCTTCGCCTTCCTTCTTCAGCGCTTCCAGGCTGGGAATGACGCTGCCCAGCAACTGTATGATGATCGATGCCGAAATGTAGGGCATGATCCCCAGGGCAAAAACGGTAAAACGTGACAGCGCTCCGCCTGAAAACATGTTGAACATGCCCAGGATGCCGCCTTGCTGACTGTTGAAGAGCTTGGCCAGCTCGTCCGGGTTGATGCCGGGCACCGGAATGTGCGCACCGATGCGGTACACCACCAGGGCACCCAGGACGAACCACAGGCGACGCTTCAGGTCGTCCAGTTTTCCGCCCGTCAAGGCATTGCCCACAGTCGCCAACGTCAGGCACCCTGCTGCTGCTGTTCTTCAACCGAGCCGCCGGCCGCCTCGATGGCAGCACGAGCGCCTTTGGTCACACCCACGCCACGCAGCTTGACGGCACGCGACAGTTCACCTTTCAGGAAAACCTTGGCGGCGCCAGCAGCCCCGGACACCAGGCCTGCCTGCTTAAGCGCGAGCAAGTCGATGACTTCGCTCTCAACGCGAGCCAGGTCGGACAGGCGAACCTGCTCCGTGCCATGACGGGTGAAGGGTTCGAAACCGCGCTTGGGCAGGCGGCGCTGCAGCGGCATCTGGCCGCCTTCAAAGCCCACCTTGTGGAAACCGCCGGAACGCGATTTCTGGCCTTTGTGTCCACGGCCGGCCGTCTTGCCCAGACCGCTTCCGATGCCGCGACCGACGCGGCGGCGGGCTCGCTTGGCGCCCGCAGCTGGTTTCAGTGTATTCAGTTCCATGACCGCAATCCTTTATTCGCAACGAACCAAATGGCTGACCCTGTTGATCATGCCGCGGTTTTCCGGGGTGTCCTTGACTTCCACCGTGTGGTGCATGCGACGCAGGCCGAGGCCGCGCACGCAGGCCTTGTGGGCCTTCAGGGCCCCGATGGGGCTTTTGGTCAGGGTGACCCGGATGGTCTTCTGGGCGGTGGCGTTCATGTCGTCACTCCGTGATTTCTTCGATGGTCTTGCCACGCTTGGCTGCCACTTCGGCAGGACGGCGGATGGCTTCAAGGCCGTTGAGGGTGGCACGAATCACGTTGTACGGGTTGGTGGAGCCAATGCACTTGGCCAACACGTTGGTCACACCCATCACTTCAAACACAGCGCGCATCGGGCCACCGGCAATGATTCCCGTACCTTCGGAAGCCGGCTGCATGAACACCTTGGCTGCACCATGCTCGCCGATGACGGGATGGAACAGCGTGCCGTTCTTGAGGTTGATCTTGACCATTTTGCGACGGGCCTGTTCCATGGCCTTCTGCACCGCCACCGGCACTTCGCGGGCCTTGCCCTTGCCCATGCCGATGCCGCCATCGCCGTCGCCAACCACGGTCAGCGCGGCAAAGCCGAGAATACGGCCGCCCTTGACCACTTTGGTGACGCGGTTCACCGCGACCATCTTTTCGCGCAGACCGTCGCCGCGCTCTTCGCTATCGTTCTTTGCCATGTGCTATCCCAGTGGGTCTCGCTTATCCGTTAAAACTTCAGGCCGCCTTCACGGGCCGCCTCAGCCAGCGCCTTGACGCGGCCGTGGTAACGAAAGCCCGAGCGGTCGAAAGCCACGCTCTCAATCCCGGCCTTGCGGGCCTTTTCAGCAATGCGCCGGCCCACCAGGGCTGCCGCATTGATGTTGCCGCCATTGGCCACTTCCTTGCGCACTTCGGGTTCCAGGGTCGAAGCACTTGCCAACACCTTCGATCCGGTCGCGTCGATGATCTGCGCATAGACGTGCAGGTTGGTGCGGTGCACGGTCAGGCGCACAGCGCACAGCTCCGCAATCTTGGCGCGGGTCCTACGGGCCCGACGCAATCTTCCGTTTGCATGCATCATGATCTGTCCGCCTTATTTCTTCTTGGTTTCCTTGAGCACGATCACTTCGTCGGCATAGCGCACACCCTTGCCCTTGTAAGGCTCGGGTTTGCGGTAGGCGCGAACTTCGGCGGCCACCTGGCCGACGACCTGGCGATCGATACCCTTGATGATGATTTCAGTCTGGCTGGGGGTTTCCACCTTGATTCCGGCCGGCATCTGGTGCACGACAGGATGGGAAAAACCCAGGGTCAGATTGAGCTTGTCGCCTGCGGCCTGGGCACGATAGCCCACGCCCACCAGGGTCAGTTTCTTTTCCCAGCCCTTCGTCACGCCGTTCACCATGTTGGAAACGAGCGCACGCAAGGTACCCGACATGGCATTGGCCTGTTGGGACCCATTGGCGGGCTTGAAGCGCAACTGGTTCTCCACGTGCTCCACCTGCACGAGATCGCCCATGGCCTGGCTCAGGGAACCCAGGGGACCCTTCACCGAAATGGCGCCGCCAGCCATGTTGATTTCGACTTTTTCCGGAATATCGACCGGATAATTTGCAATACGTGACATGGTTTCGCGCTCCTTATGCCACGATGCACAGGACTTCACCGCCGACATTGCGGCTGCGGGCCGCACGATCGGTGATGACACCCGCAGGTGTGGACACAATGGCCACACCCAGGCCGTTCATGACCTTGGGAATGTCCTGGCAGCTCTTGTAAATACGCAGGCCGGGACGGCTGACCCGTTCGATCATTTCGATCACGGGACGGCCGGCATAATACTTCAGTGCCAGTTCAAGCTGCGGCTTGCCGCTGTTCTGGTCAACCTGGAAACCGTCGATATACCCCTCATCCTTCAGGACCTGGGCAATCGCCACTTTAAGTTTGGACGACGGCATCGAAACACTGCCTTTTTCCGCACGCTGCGCGTTGCGGATTCGGGTCAGCATATCGGCGATCGGATCTGTCATGCTCATCGGGTGTCGCTCCTGCTACTACCAGCTGGCCTTGATGATGCCCGGGATTTCTCCGCGCATCGCGATTTCGCGGAGCTTGTTACGCCCCAGACCGAATTT
>JAGWIW010000178.1 GCA_028866015.1 Betaproteobacteria bacterium | reverse complement strand
TTTCGGGCACGGTCGCGACGCGCGACGTCTCGCCCGGCCAGTACGTGGCGGTGGGCGGTGACAAGCCCGTCTTCACGATCACCAATCCCTCGCGCGTCTGGCTGGTCGCACAGCTCTCCGAAACCGATGCTTCGGCGGTACATGTCGGGGACAGCGCCGACGTGACCACGCCCGCTTATCCGGGCCGCGTGTTCCATGCGACGATCGACCTTGTCGGCGCAGGGCTCGATCCCGCAACCCATCGCTTGCCGGTGCGCGCGACGATCGCCAATCCCGATCTCGCGCTCAAGCCGCAAATGTTCGCGAGCTTCTCGATCCGGCGCCCTTCGGCCGAGGCTCGAGTCTATGTGCCGGCGACGGCGGTGATCCACGAAGGCGAAACCGCGCGAGTCTGGGTGCTGCGGCCCGACCGTCGATTGCAGGCCCGCGCCGTGACCACCGGCGAGGAACAGGACGGTAGGATCGAGGTCGTGTCGGGGCTCAGGCCCGGCGAGACGATAGTCACCAGCGGCGCGATCTTCGTCAACGAGGCAGGGCTAGGTTCGTGAACCGTGTTCTCGATTTTGCCCTTCGGCATCGCCTTCTCGTCGTCGCGATCTTTGTCGCGGTCCTGATTGCGGGTGGGTTCGGCTTCGCCGCGCTGAACATCGAGGCCTATCCCGACCCGGTTCCGCCGATGGTCGAGATCGTCACCCAGACCCAGGGCCTTTCGGCTGAGGAGATGGAGCGCAACGTGACGATCCCGATCGAGGTGCAAATGGCCGGCCTGCCGCATCTGACCACGGTGCGCGCGATCTCGCTGTTCGGCCTGTCGGATGTGAAGGTGCAATTCACCTACGACGTGAATTTCGAGCAGGCTCAGCAGCTCGTCATCAACCGCCTGACTCAGCTTCCGCCTCTGGCCGGGGGCGCGCAGCCTTCGATTTCGCCAACCAGCCCCATCGGCGAGATCTATCGCTACCGGATCGTCGCACCACCCGGCTATTCGGTGATGGACCTC
>JAGWIW010000083.1 GCA_028866015.1 Betaproteobacteria bacterium | reverse complement strand
CGACGAAGGCAAGGCCATCCGCTTCGCGGAAGACGACGTGCGTCCCATGGGCCGCACGGCGCGCGGCGTGCGCGGCATGCGCCTGCCCGAAGGCCAGCGCGTGATCGCCATGCTGGTGGCGGAAAACGAATCGCAGTCGGTGCTGACCGCCACCGAAAACGGCTACGGCAAGCGCACGTCCATCACCGAATACACGCGCCATGGGCGGGGCGGGCAGGGCATCATCGCCATCCAGACCAGCGCGCGCAACGGCCGCGTGGTGAGCGCCGCCCTGGTCAACGCCGACGACGAACTCATGCTCATCACCACGGGCGGCGTGCTGATCCGCACGCGGGTCCAGGAAATCCGGGAAATGAGCCGCGCCACCCAGGGTGTCACGCTGATTGCCCTGGACGACGGGGAAAAGCTGGTGTCCTTAAGCCGCATCGACGAATCGGAATCCGACGCCGAAACCGAATCCGAATCCGAACCCCAGGACGCTTAAAGGCTTTTCCATGCGATCGTTCAATTTTTCGGCGGGGCCCGCGACGCTCCCTTCGGAAGTCATTTACCAGGTGCAGCAGGAACTGCCGGACTGGCGCGGCACCGGCATGTCGGTGATGGAGCTGAGCCACCGCAGTCCCGAATTCGGCGGCATCCTGTCGCAGGCCGAAGTGGACCTGCGCGAGCTGCTGTCCATTCCAGACCACTACCGCATCGTGTTCTGCCAGGAGGGGGCCAGCGCCCACTGGGACATGGTTCCCCTCAACCTGCTGCAGGGAAACACACGCGCCGACTACATCGAAACTGGCTACTGGTCTTATCGGGCCATCGAGGAAGGGCGCCGCTACTGCAACGTCAACATCGCGGCTTCCAACCGCATCGACCGTTACTGCGCGATTCCCGAACAGTCGGAATGGCGGCTCGACCCCAAGGCCGCCTACGTGCACTACTGCTCCAATGAAACCATCGACGGCCTCGAGTTCTTCTGGATTCCCGACACCGGGTCGGTGCCGCTGGTGGTGGACATGTCGTCGCATTTCCTCTCGCGTCCGGTGGACGTGTCCCGCTTTGGCCTGATTTACGCCGGGGCGCAGAAAAACATCGGCCCCGCCGGGCTCAGCATCGCCATCATCCGCGACGACCTCCTGAAGCAGTCGGCGCCGGGCACGCCTTTTCTCATGGATTATCACAGCCAGGCGCATGCCCATTCCATGCTCAACACCCCGCCCACCTTCACCATCTGGGTGGCCGGACTGGTGTTCCAGTGGATCAAGCGCCAGGGCGGACTGGCCGTGATGGAGCAGCGCAACGTGGACAAGGCGGCGCTCTTGTACGATTTTCTGGACCACAGCGGTTTCTACCGCTCCCAGGTCAAGCGCGAAGACCGTTCGCGCATGAATGTGCCGTTCCACCTGCGCGAACCGGCGCTGGACGAAGTGTTCCTCAAGGAAGCCGATCAGCACGGCCTGCACCAGCTGCGCGGGCACCGGGTGGTAGGCGGGATGCGCGCATCCATCTACAATGCAATGCCAGTGGAAGGCGTGAAAGCGCTGGTGACCTTCATGGCTGATTTCGAGCGCCGTTATGGCTGATGACCAGAAACCGGAAAAGACGCTGCAATCGCTGCGCCAGGAGATCGACCGCATCGATCTGGAAATCCTGCGCCTGATCAACGAACGCGCCCGCGCGGCCGGCGACATCGGTCGCCTCAAGACCGGCGTGCTGTACCGTCCGGAGCGGGAAGCGCAGGTGCTGCGCGGCGTGCGCGAAAACAACCCCGGTCCCCTGTCCGGCGACACGATCGCTTTCCTGTTCCGGGAAATCATGTCGGCCTGTCTCGCCCACGAGCGGCCCATTACCGCGGCCTGCCTGGGGCCTTCGGGCACCTACTCGGAAGCCGCGGCCGTGCGCCATTTCGGCCATGCGGCCCGCACCCTGGGCTGTGCCACCCTGGAAGATGTGTTCCGTGCGGCAGAAACCGGCAAGTCGGATTTCGCCGTGGTGCCGGTGGAAAACTCCACGGAAGGGGCGGTGGGGCGCACGCTCGACCTCATGATCGAAACCCCGCTCAAGGTGTGCGGCGAAATCCAGCTGCGCATCCGGCACCAGTTGCTGGTGCCGCCCGGGCTGTCCGAGCTCAAGGCCGTGCGCCGGGTGTATTCCCACAGCCAGTCCCTGGGGCAATGCCAGCACTGGCTCAATGCCAACCTGCCGCAGGCGGAGCGCGTGGCGGTGGCCAGCAACGCCGAGGCCGCCCGCCTGGCAGCGGAGTCTGGCGACGCAGCGGCCATTGCGGGCGAACTGGCAGGCGAGCGCTACGGCCTGAACGTGCTGGTGCCCAACATCGAGGACGAAGCCTCCAACACCACCCGCTTCCTGGTGCTGGGCCCGGAAATTCCCGGCCCTTCCGGGCGCGACAAAACCTCCCTCGTGCTCGCCACGCGCAACCGTCCCGGCGCCATCCATGAGCTGCTCACGCCGCTCGCGCAGCATGGCGTGAGCATGACGCGCCTGGAGTCGCGGCCCTCGCGTACGGTGCTGTGGGAATACGTGTTCTTCGTGGATGTGGAAGGCCACTGCAGCGATGCGGCCGTGGCCGCGGCCATTGCCGAAATAGAGGAAAAGGCATCCTACTGCAAGGTGCTGGGATGTTACCCGGCAGCTGCCCTATGACCGACCTGTGCGAACTGGTCCCCGGCCATATCCGGGGCATTGCGCCTTACCAGCCGGGCAAGCCCATTTCCGAACTGGAACGGGAGCTTGGGCTCACGCGCATCATCAAGCTGGCTTCCAACGAAAACCCGCTGGGGCCCAGCCCCAGGGCGCTGGAAGCCATCCGCGGCGCCCTGCCGGAACTGGCGCTGTATCCGGACGGCAACGGCTTCGAGCTGAAGTCGGCCCTGGCCCGGCGTTTTTCTCTCACGCGTGAACAGGTGGTGCTGGGCAACGGTTCCAACGACGTGCTGGAGCTCGCTGCCCGCACGTTCCTGGGGCCGGGTACTTCCGCCGTGTTTTCCGAACATGCGTTTGCCGTCTATCCGCTCGTGACGCAGGCCGTGGGCGCCACCGGCATCGAAGTGCCGGCCCGCAATTTCGCCCATGACCTGGAGGCCATGATCGCGGCCATCCGCCCTGACACGCGCATCCTGTTCGTGGCCAATCCCAACAACCCCACCGGCAGCTTGATCGCGGGCCCGATGCTGCGCGCGGCGCTGGAACGGGTACCGTCCCGGGTGCTGATCGTGCTGGACGAGGCCTACACCGAATACCTGGAGCCGGCGCACCGCTACGATGCCGTGACCTGGTTGCATCAGCGGCCCAACCTGCTCATCTCCCGCACCTTCTCCAAGGCTTACGGACTGGCCGGACTGCGCGTGGGGTTCGGGCTGGCCCGGCCTGCTGTGATCGACCTCATGAACCGTGTGCGCCAGCCTTTCAATGTGAGCTCACTGGCCCTGGTGGCTGCCCAGGCTGCCCTTGGCGACCTGGAGTTTCTCGAGCGCACCCGGGCCCTCAACACGGCGGGACTGGCGCAACTGGCCGAAGGCTTCCGTCGCCTGGGACTGTCCTTCATTCCTTCCCACGGCAATTTCCTATCGGTGGAAGTGGGCGACAGTGCCCGCATCTATCAGTCGCTGCTGCGCCAGGGCATCATCGTTCGTCCGGTGGCCGGCTATCGCATGCCGCGCCACCTGCGCATTTCCGTGGGCCTGCCTGAAGAAAACGCCGCCTGCCTGGCCGCCCTCGAGCGCGCCCTGCAGGAGGCCCCCTAAGCCATGCCGGGGACCGCGTCCCTGCCGCCACGCTCCCTGGCCGTCATCGGCGTGGGGCTGATTGGCGGTTCCTTTGCGCTGGCCCTGCGCGAAGCGGTGGGCGAACTGCGCGTGGTGGGCTACGATCGCGACGAAGTGAACCTGGCGGCTGCGCGCCACCTGGGCGTGGTGGATGTGGCCGCTCACGACATCGCGGCAGCGGTGCGCGAGGCCGACCTGGTGCTGGTGGCCGTGCCGGTAGGGCAGGCGGGTTCCGTGCTGGAAGCTGTAGCCCCCGCCCTCAGTCCCACCGCCATCGTCACTGACGTGGGCAGCACCAAGGGTTCCGTGGTGCAAGCCGCGCGGGCCGCCCTGGGGTCGGCTTTCGAACGTTACGTGCCGGGCCATCCCATTGCCGGTGCCGAGCACAGCGGCGTGCGCGCCGCCCGGGCCGACCTGTTCCAGGACCGGGCCGTGGTGCTCACCCCGGTGGAAGACACGGACGAACTGCCGCGCGACATCATGCGCAAATGCTGGGAAGCCTGCGGCGCGCGCGTGGAGGAGATGTCCGTGGCGCGCCATGACGCCATCTTCGGCGTGGTAAGCCACCTGCCGCACCTGCTGAGTTACGCGCTGGTGTACGACATCGCCACGCGCGTGGACGCGGACACATTTTTTCGTTTTGCCGCCAGCGGGTTCCGCGATTTCACGCGCATCGCCGCCAGCAGCCCTGAAATGTGGCGCGACATCAGCCTGGCCAACCGCGACGTGCTGCTGCTTGAAATTGCCCGCTACCGCGAACAGCTGGACCGCCTGTCCGACCTGCTGGCCCAGGAGGACGGGCAGGCCCTGGAAGCATATTTCCGGCTGGCCCGGGAGGCGCGGCGCAACTGGAACGAAACGCCCTGAGTGAATTCATGACCGACACCTATCACGTGCGTCCCGGCGGGGCGCTTCGGGGTTCCCTGCGGGTTCCCGGCGACAAGTCCATTTCCCATCGCGCCATCATGCTGGGCGCCATCGCCCAGGGCGTGACGGAAGTCACCGGATTCCTGGAAGGGGAGGACGCGCTCGCCACCATGAACGCGTTTCGCGCCATGGGCGTGCGCATCGAAGGCCCCGACCAGGGCCGGGTGACCGTGCACGGCGTGGGCAAGCATGGCCTCAAGGCGCCCGGCCGGCCGCTCGATTGCGGCAATTCCGGCACCTCCATGCGCCTGCTGGCCGGCCTGCTGTCGGGCCAGGGTTTTGCCGCCACGCTCACCGGCGACGACAGCCTGCGCCGCCGTCCCATGGGGCGCGTGGCCCAGCCGCTGTCCCTGATGGGGGCACGCATTGAAACCGAGGCGGGCGGACTGCCGCCGGTGCGCATCCTGCCG
>JAGWIW010000177.1 GCA_028866015.1 Betaproteobacteria bacterium | reverse complement strand
GGAATCTACAAGCTCAACGACGATGGCGCATGGCAGGCGTGGCAGGACAGCCCGCTGCCGGCGGGTTCAGCCTGCCTTGACCGCGTCAGTCTGCGTCTGACCCATTGGGACCGGTTGACCGGAAGACTGACCAAGGACGCAGTGCAGAACCCCACCTCCGCGGGGCTGGCCGCCGAAGAGGCCGCGCGCGTCCGCATGGGCGACCGGGTGCTGACTTCGGGAACCGACAAGCTCGGCGCGGCCTGACCAACGCGCCACGGTTCCTGCGTCAGCCCGCGGTGATGCCGTTGTCAGCATTATAACACGCACCATGCACCGAGCGCGCGCGGTCGGACGCAAGGAAAAGCAGCGGCTCGACGATGTCCTCGGGCTGGGACGGTGGGCGAATGCCGATATATCGCGCGATCAGATTCTGATCCGCATTGTCGGGAAATTTGAGCGTGTGCACCATTTCCGTGAGCATGCCGCCGGGTGCCAGGGCGTTGATCCGCACCGGACTCTGCATGAATTCCATCGCGAGCGATTTGGTGAGGCTCAGCAATGCCGATTTCGTCGCCGCATAGGGAGCAGTATAGGCTTGGCCGAGAAATGCCGCGGTAGACGAAACATTGACGACATTGCCCCTCGCTTCGACAAGATGCGGCATCGCCGCCTGCATCATGAAGAAGGGTGCGGTGACGTTGGCTGAAAACAGCCTGGACCAGTCGTCCGGCGTGACATCCGCCAATGCATGAAACCGCAGGATGCCCGCGATGTTGCAAAGTACATCGAGGCGACCGAACGCTTCGATGGCATGCGTCACGGCCCTGGCGCAGTTGGCCGGATCACCCAGATCGCCTGCAAACGCGGTCGATTGTCCACCTGCTTCGCCGATCTGGCGCGCGGTCTCAGCGATCCCGTCAGCATTCAGATCGACGAGACAGAGCTTGGCTCCCTCCGCGGCGAAACGGATACTCGCCGCGCGACCGAGGCCGGAAGCGGCACCGGTGACAAGCACGACCTTG
>JAGWIW010000176.1 GCA_028866015.1 Betaproteobacteria bacterium | reverse complement strand
CAAAATGCGGGCGAAGCTCGATCATGCGCGCCCTAAGCTCTGGTGAACTCAAAGCCGTTCGTGACAATGACGGGAACTGGCAGATCACACCGGATGCGGTGGATGATTGGCTGTCTATGCGGAGGACACCTGACCGTCAGTCACCGGACCAGACCAAAGAGCCAGCTATGGTCATGGTATCGGACACCCCCGAAACGCTTGCCAGACTCGCAGCTCTTGAGGTCAGGGCTGAAATGCTGGCCGAGCAGGTTAAAGACCTGAAAAAAGACCGGGATGCTTGGAGGGCAGCCGCAGAAGAGCGTCGTCGTAGGTGGTGGCGGTTTTAAAATTTGCCCGATCTTGAAGAGACCGGGAGCATGTTACAGGCCAAGCTCTGGGCTTGGGTTGTAGATTGCGCCCCAAATCCGCCCCCGCCACTCCGCGAGACCTACCAGATGGTCAAAAGCTACATCGGTCGAGATCAACGGACATCCCATCTCAATCGCAGTCGCTGCAATCATGCGGTCGAAAGGGTCGCGGTGGGCCCAGTCCATAGACCCTGACCTCATTGCCATCTTTGCCGTGTAGGGCGCGATGTGGAAGCCCTGAGACATACACAGGCCATCGAGACGATCAGCATGCGGGGCCATCGCATCCCATTTTCCGTTCCGGACCTTCGTCGTGATCTCATGCAGCGCGCATGGTGGAACATAGACCATGGCCCCGCTCACCAGCAGGGTTCTTACTTCTGATGGCAGGCGCTCCGGCTCGATCAGTGACCAGGCAAGGACATGCGTGTCGATCAAGACGTTGGTCAAGCGCCCCACTCCGCCAGCTCGTCCTCGCTCATTGGCTCCAAGAAGTCAGGGACAGTGGCCGGGTCAACCAGCCCCTTCAGGAGGCCCAGGCGGACTCCTGCGCGTACTACAGGGACCAGTCGTGCCGCTGGAACTCCATCCCGCGCGATCACCACCTCTTCACCCGCATCCACTGCTGCCAGCAGTTGGGACAGTTTCGCGCGAGCTTCA
>JAGWIW010000175.1 GCA_028866015.1 Betaproteobacteria bacterium | reverse complement strand
ACCAAGCCGTCGCGGCGCTTGCCCATCGGAAATCACGATATAAAACGCAACTGTAGTACTAGGTTCACCTATCGCAAAACCATACCATGCAGGAACCGGAATTGGCTGCCCAACGGAGCCAGAAGCTTTAATAGGCTTGCTCGGCGCCGGCCCCGATCTGCGTGTCGAGGCCACACGAATGTCCCGTTAGAAAGAACCGGCCATTTCACGTTATTCTGGGCAGGCTCTGGCAATTGCCGAGCAGGAGAGAGGTAACACCCAATGACCGTCCGCAATTGCGGACATCTATCGATGCTTACCCGCGATCTCGCCGAATAGTCCTTTCCCGGTCTCCAGTATGCGCGCGAGCGCCTCGACAAAGCCCTCGTAGCGTTCCTTGCCCTGGGCCTGCGCAACCGCCATCGCCGTATCGGGCAGCGGTGGGTTGGCCGTAAGCCAGAACCTCACGAACAGTGCCAGAGCTTCATTCGTCACTTCGATCTGAAATTCCAACCGCTCGTTCTGCTTGGTCAGCCGATCGAGCCGCCGGGTGATGGCGGCCTCCATGCGCTCGGAACCATCGGGCGACAGAAACGATACAATAGCGGCCTCGACGATCGACGCCTGTGTTGCGCGCTTGCGGATTGCAAATTCGGCTAGCTGCCGGGAGACGTCCGGCGGCAGGCGGAATGTGTGCTTGATGCGGTTGCCGGATTTCACAGCTCAATCCCATCGCTCGGATCGAGGGAGGCCCGACGGGCATTGCCGCGCATCCGCTCCTGCAGGCGACGGTTGCGCGCGACATCGTCATCGGTTTGCTCGTCGTGTTCGAAGTCGAACTCCTTGGCCACCTGCTTGGACGGCGGCGCGATGTCCTCGTGGATCGGCAGTTCGGGCTCGGTCCGTATTCCGGCATTCTCCGGGTCGGTATCGGGCTGGTCGTCGTGCACCGTCCCGCGTTTCGCTGCCCCAGAAATCTTGGCAGTCATGCCTTGCCAATCGTGGGGTGAAGCCGCTTCGTTGACGGCAGCCTTGAC
>JAGWIW010000174.1 GCA_028866015.1 Betaproteobacteria bacterium | reverse complement strand
AAGCAGGCGATCTCGCCCTCGGCGAGGCGCGGCAGCCATTCGGACTTCTGCGCCTCGGTGCCGCCGTTCTTGAACGCCGAGCAGACCATGCCGATGTTGATCGAGATGAGCGAGCGGAACGCCGGCATCGCATAGCTCAGCGCGTGGACCGTGCGCGCGTACTGGCTGATGTTCATCCCAGCTCCGCCGAATTCCTCGGGGATGGTGAGCCCGAACAGGCCCATGTCGCGCATCTCCTGCACGATGTCGGCGGGGATCTCGTCGCTCTCGACGATCTCGCGCTCGGCGGGGATCAGCCGCTCGCGCACATAGCGGTTCAGCTGGTCGAGGAACTGTTCGAAGACCTCTTCGTCCATGCCGTTCATTGTCGCAGGCCTCAAATGGGATCGTAGGGGAACACGTCGGCGCTGACTTCGTTCGCCTTCGCGAAACTGGGGCGGAACGAGGGGATCAGTTCCTCGGCGATGGCTTCGGGGGTCCAGCCCTCGAGCTTGGTCATCGAGCGCACCGGGCGCGGCTTGCCGAACAGCACGATCTCGTTCTTGCGCACCGAGAAGATCTGGTTGGTCACGTCCCTCGATGCGTCGGAAGCGAGATAGACCACCAGCGGGGCGATCTTGTCCGCGCTCATCGTCTTGAGCCGTTCCACCCGCTCCTTCTGCTCGGGCGTGTCGGCTGGGATCGAGGCGGTCATGCGGCTCCACGCGAAGGGCGCGACGCAGTTCGAGCGCACGCCCACGCGCGCCATGTCGAGCGCGATCGATTGCGACAGCGCGACGAGGCCGAGCTTGGCCGCCGAATAGTTCGCCTGGCCGATATTGCCGATCAGGCCGCTGGTCGATGTGAAGTGGATGAAGCTGCCCGACTGCTGCTCGCGGAAATAGGGCGTCGCCGCCTTCGAGACGTTGAACGGGCCGGTCAGGTTGACGTCGATCACAGCCTGCCAGTCGGCATGGCTCATCTTGTGCCAGATCGTGTCGCGCAGGATGCCGGCGTTATTGACCACGGCATCGATGCGACCAAACCGCTGCACCGCATCCT
>JAGWIW010000026.1 GCA_028866015.1 Betaproteobacteria bacterium | reverse complement strand
GAACGATTCTGCTCAAGGCGCACCGCGCCATCGAATCGATCACGCTGGACCGGGAAGTGGCGCATCTGAAAGACGACCTCATGCCCCGTTATGCGTCCCTGATCTATACCGGTTACTGGTGGAGCCCGGAGCGCAAGGCCTTGCAGACCCTGATCGACGATACCCAGGTGTGCGTCAACGGCTGGGTCCGGGTCAAGCTCTACAAGGGAAATGTCATGGTGGTGGGACGGGATTCGAAGACCGATTCCCTGTTCGATGCCAACATTTCCACTTTTGAGGACGACAAGGGTGCCTATCAGCAAGCCGATGCGGCCGGCTTCATCCGCCTCAATGCCTTGCGCATGCGCATTGCCGCGCGCCTGCACCGGAAATGACCGGGAGGGGACATGCCTTCATTTGATGTGGTTTCGGAAGTGGACAAGCAGGAAGTCCGCAACGCGGTGGAACAGGTCAACCGGGAAGTGAGCGCCCGCTTTGATTTCAAGGGCTCCGATGCCAGGGTGGAACAGAATGACTACGCCCTCACCGTGTTTGCGGATGACCCGTTCAAGCTGGAACAGGTGAAGGAAATCCTCAATCTCAAGCTGGTCAAGCGCGGGATCGACATCCGGGCTCTCGAAGTCAAGCCGGAGGAGACCATCAGCGGCGGCAAGGTCAAGCAGCTGGTGACCGTGAAGGTGGGCGTCGAAACTGAAATCGCCAAGAAAATCGTGAAGCTGCTGAAAGACAGCAAGCTGAAAGTGCAGGGCAGCATCCAGGGAACGGCCGTGCGCGTGAGCGGCGCCAAAAGGGATGTCCTGCAGGAAGCCATCGCCCTTATCAAATCAAGCGACCTGGGGCTGCCCCTCCAGTTCAACAACTTCCGGGACTAGCGCCGTTCCGACAGGATCAAGGCGCGTTCATACAGGGTTTTTCTTCCCAGTCCGGTGGCTTCCGTGGCCACCCGTACGGCGTCTCCCACACTGAGTTTTTCCAGCAGGGCCTTGAGCAGCCTGTCGCAGGATGCCGGGTCGGGTCCTTCGTCAGCCGGGGCTCCTTCCACGGCCAGGACAAATTCTCCGCGGCGGTGGTTGGCGTCTTCAGCCAGCCATTGCTGCGCGTCTTCCAGGGTGGTTCTGTGCACGGTCTCGAACAGTTTCGTGAGTTCCCGGCCAATCACCACCCGCCGGTTTCCCCCCAGTGCCCCGGACAGGGCTGCCAGGCAGGCTTCGATGCGATGCGGCGCTTCATAGAACACCAGGGTGGCCTGCAACGACCGCAGCTTCTCCAGCGCACGCTCACGCGCCCCGCTCTTGGGGGGGAGAAAGCCGTAAAACAGGGCAGGCCCGGGGCCCAGGCCGCAAACCGACAGCAGGGCTGTCTGTGCGCTGGCTCCCGGAATCGGGACCACGCGAATGCCGGCAGCAAGTGCGGCATCCACCAGCAACGTACCTGGGTCACTGATGCCGGGTGTGCCTGCGTCTGAAATCAGGCCGATAGACCTGCCGGATTTGAGTTTTTCAATCAGGCTGCTGGAGGCGCTTCGCTCATTATGTTCATGCAAGGCCGTGAGCGGCGTGGAAATGCCGAAATGGGCCATCAGGGAGCCTGAATTCCGGGTGTCCTCGGCGGCGATGAGGTCGACCTCGGACAACGTTTTCAGGGCGCGGGCAGAAATGTCATCGCGGTTTCCAATGGGAGTTGCAATGACGTACAGGGTGCCGGCAAGAGGCGACATGAGGGGGTCTCAGCATGGAAGATGAAGGCATTTTCGAGCGACCCGGCAGCTTAAGCAAGCGCCTGGGCGCGAATTCCCGGTTGCGCGGAAAGCAGGGGGAAGGCATGGCGGCCCGCTTCCTGGAACGGCAGGGGTTGCGCATCCTGGTGCGCAATTACCGCTGCCGTCGGGGTGAAGTGGACCTGGTGGCGCGCGATGGAGACACGCTGGTGTTCGTGGAGGTGCGTTGGCGCAGCAGCATGCGCTTTGGCGGAGCGGCCGAAA
Organism: Betaproteobacteria bacterium; assembly: GCA_028866015.1. Taxonomy (GTDB): domain Bacteria; phylum Pseudomonadota; class Gammaproteobacteria; order Burkholderiales; family Ferrovaceae; genus JAKBAT01. The sequence goes on along the minus strand of JAGWIW010000026.1, from coordinate 23,867 downwards.
GCATCGATGCCCGCAAGCGGCGCCGCCTGGTGGCGGCGGCCCGACACTATCTGGGCGTATCCGGCGTGAATCTGGCTTGCCGCTTCGATGCCATACTCATCCAGGGTGAAGCCGGAGAACTGCTGGAATGGGTACGGGATGCCTGCTGGCCATGACCGGTTTTTTCCATGGCCAGCATCCATTTGGCATACAATAACCGCCATGGATCTGATCACTCGCATTACCGGCCACTTCAACGACAGCGCCAACCTGAAACTTTCCGTAGCCAACGAACTGGCAGCCCCGATCGCGATGGCTGCTGAGCGCATGGTGCAATGCCTGTTGTCCGAAGGCAAAATCCTTGTCTGCGGCAATGGCGGTTCGGCAGCGGACGCCCAGCATTTTTCGGCAGAGTTGCTCAACCGTTTTGAAATGGAGCGCCCCCCGCTGGCCGCGATTGCGCTGACCACGGATTCGTCCACCCTCACGTCCATCGCCAACGACTACCAGTACAACGAGGTGTTTTCCAAGCAGGTGAGGGCCCTCGGGCAAAGCCGGGATGTGCTCCTGGCCATTTCCACCAGCGGCAATTCTCCCAACGTCATCGAGGCCATCAAGGTGGCGCACGAGCGGGAAATGGCCGTGGTGGCGCTCACTGGAAAGGGGGGTGGGCAGATGGCCGATCTGCTCGATGGCAATGACGTTCACATTTGCGTAAACGCCAAAAGCACGGCCCGCATCCAGGAAGTGCACATCCTGGTGCTGCACTGCCTGTGCGACGCAATCGACTGTGTTCTTCTGGGAGTCGAATGACCATGAAACGATTCTGTAGCGGCCTGGTGCTGGCCATTGTGTTGGCGCCCACATTGCAGGGATGTTTTCCGCTGGTGGCCACGGGCATGGTGGGAACCGGATTTGTGATTGCAGACCGGCGCACTTCCGGCGCCCAACTGGAAGACGAAGGCATCGAGCTGAGGGCTGACCACGATATCGGAGAAAAATTCGGCGACAAGGTGCACGTGAATGTCACGAGCTTCAATCGCAATCTGCTCCTGACCGGGGAAGTGCCTGACCAGTCAACCCGCAACAGTCTGGAAGCACTGGCCCGTCGTGTCACGAACGTGCGCTCCGTGATCAATGAGACCATCATTGCAGGAAACAGCTCCCTGTCCCAGCGCACAACGGATTCCTACGTCAGCACCAAGGTGCATGCGCGCCTGGTTTCCGAGGCGCAAGACCGTTATTCCCCGGTACAGATCAGCGTTACCACGGAGGACGGGATTGTCTACCTGATGGGCTTGGTCACCCATGCCGAAGGGGATGCGGCGGCCAGCGTGGCCAGTACCACGTCCGGCGTGCGCAAGGTGGTGAAGGTGTTCGAATACCTTGCCAAGGCACCCGAGAGCGAAAGGGTGGCTGCGCAACAGGACAATGCCTCCGCTCCGGCGCCGTCCAGGCCTGCCGAAGTGCAACCACCCGCGCCCCAGTCGGAAGACTCCTTGCCGCCTGCCCAACCGGTGCACCTGTAAGGGCGGTCATGCCCCAGGTTTATCCGGCGCCGGATTTCGAACGCAAGATCGTTTCGCCCGGCCAGTGGCTGGAACGGGTATGGGAATTGCCTCGGCCACTTGTTTTTACCAATGGCGTGTTCGATATCCTGCACCGGGGCCATGTCACCTATCTGGCGCAGGCTCGTGCGCAGGGAGCGGCCCTTGTGGTCGCCCTCAACTCGGATGAATCCGTGCGACGCCTGGGCAAGGGGGCCGACCGCCCCATCAATGCGCTGGCTGATCGCATGGCCGTGCTGGCAGCCTTGGGTAGTGTCGATGCGGTCACCTGGTTCGAAGAAGACACGCCCTTGCAGCGCATTCTGGAATGTCGTCCCGATGTGCTCGTGAAAGGGGGAGACTGGCCCGTGGACCAGATTGTGGGCGGCGCCGAAGTACTGGCCCGTGGCGGACGGGTCTGTTCCATCCCGTTCGAGCATGAGCGATCCACCACGGCATTGCTCAGGCGAATCCGCCTGTAATTCAACACTCCATCAACTGCGCCAACCCTTCCAGCACCAGATAATCAACCCGGGTCACCGGCATCTTCAAATGGGGCAGCAACGTGTCTGCATGTCCGCCACTCAGCATCAAGTGAACGTCCCTGAGCTCACGGCTTTCCAGGGTTTGGGCCAGGGATTCAATGGCACCGATTGTGCTCGCAATGGAGCCCGTGACGATTGCATCGGCGGTATTCCGCGGGAATGGCACGCAGTGCCCTGCAGGGTCTGGAGGGAGTGCGGCAGTGCCGCGGTGCAAAGCCTGCCTCATGAGGCTCAGGCCAGGCAGGATCATGCCGCCCAGAAACTCTCCGGTACTGCTCAGGGCATCGATGGTGGTGGCAGTCCCTGCGCTGACGACGATCAGCGGATGGGAAGTGATGGCGCGGGCGCCGATGAGTGCGGCCCAGCGGTCGGAACCCAGCTGTTCGGGGTTGTCGTAGCAGTTGGTGACGCCTGCGGCTGCCTGCGTTGCCCTGATCCAGTGCAGTGAAATGCCTGTAGGGCCGCACAGTCGCGCAATCCCTGCAGCAATGGATGCGTCGGCGACATGGCAGGCCCAGACTTCGGTTACCGCCCCCTGCAGCATCTCTTGCAGTGCAGACCATTCGGCCGTGGCCATAACCCCCCGGGAATGCCAGTGATGGTCCTGGCGCAGCCCCCACTTGATGCGGCTATTGCCGATGTCTAGAGCCAGACGCATCAGTTGAGACGCAGGGATACATCGCCTGCGAGAAAGGGGGTGATCCGCTCGCCCTGTTTCAACAGGAGCGCTCCGTCCGCGGTCAGACCGGCACAAAGGCCGATTTCAACCCGGTTGTTGGGCAGCGTGAGCCGGATGGTGCGCTCGCGATGCGCGCTGCGGGAAAGCCACTCCTCCTGGAAGGGAGCAAAACCCTCGGCGTCAAATTGCCGAAGCACCGGAAGCAGATGACGGAGAACCGCAGCCAGGACTTCATTGCGGCGGGGAGTGTGGCCCAGTTCATCGCGCAGGTCGAAGGCTGGGTTGGGCAAGCTGTCGGCCAGCGGTTCATCAAGCTTCACGTTCAAGCCGATGCCAATGACGGCTGTGGCCCCCTGAGCCGTGCCTTCGGCCAATTCAACCAGGATGCCGGCAATCTTCCGGCCGTGGCGTTGCAGGTCATTGGGCCATTTCAGCGCCAGGCCATCGACCCCGGCCTGGTCCAGGGCGCGCACCAGTGCAATCGACACGGCCAAAGGCAATCCGCTCAACTGGTGGGTGGTGCGGTGACTGAAACGCCAAAGCAGGGAAAACGTCAGCGAGCCCGTGCTGTCTGACAGCCAACGGCTTCCCTGCCTGCCGCGACCGGCCGTCTGGTTCAGGGACACCAGGCAGTAACCGCTGGCAGCCCCCCCGCCGGCCAATTTCAGAAGGCGCTCGTTGGTGGAATCCACGGAGTCCACCACCACCAGGTGCACGGCGTCCTTTTCAGCATCCAGGGCAGACAGCACGGCATCTGCATCGAGATCGGTCGTGGTCATCGTTCCAGGCGGTGTTCCGTTCTGCAGGAAGCCACTTCCTGCCGGTAGGCAATGTCCGTGATGACGGCATCGAGCAGCAGTTTCACCCGCGAGGACAATTTGCTTTCGGGGCGGTAATCGGCCGGAGCAATGAAATCCACGCGGTTGGCCGACAGCAGCTTCACACAGGTTTCGCGGTCGCTCCGGTTGCGGGCCGGATAAACGGCAATGGTATGTCCCCCGTTTTTCTTGGTCAGGGCCATGCTGGGAACGTCGGTCATGCCGTCGCCAATGTAGATGATGTTCTGGAAAGGAATGGGCCGTTCGTGCTCAGGCATGTGCTCGTTGATGGACTCGCCCAAGGTTTCCTTGCCCTTGTTCACCCGGAACAGATACTGTGTTTTGGTGGTGTCGGTGATGAGCAGCTTGGGAAAGGTGGCAATGCCCTGGAAATTGAAATGGTATTCAGAAGCGTAGATTTGCTGGAAGTAGGGGCGTATGGAAATGCCTTCCAGGATTTCCTTCATGCCTGCAGAAACAATGTAGTGACGGATGTGGCATTGCCCGTGGCTACGCTGGCGGACATAGGTGTTGAGGCGCCGGAACCAGCCTTCTACGCCCGGGAAGTAGGGGATGTGCTTGCCCATGGCGCGGAAGTCGTTGCGGCTGATATTGACCTTGCGTGCGTGGGCTTCTTCCAGCAGCAGCCGCATGTAAACCAGCATTTTTTCCGAGATGGTTTCTTCGGACTCCCGTTCCACCTGGTTCCAGAAATCGCGTGGCCGAATGCCCAGTTTGGGCAGGACGGTATATTCCTGCATGGGCTGGGGCGACAGCGTTCCGTCGAAATCGTAGACGATGGCGATGGTGTTCTGGAAAAAAGAGGCCTTGGCCATGGGGCAGCATCCGGTTTGCTTTCAGCCATTTTAACGGATTGGCGGCAACCCCTGCTTGCTGTAGAGTGTTCGCCTATGGATGTCCGATCTTAAACTGCCAGCCTCATGTCCAATCCTACACCTGCACCAGCCACCAATTTTATCCGCAACGTCGTTTCAGAGGATCTTGCCAGTGGAAAAACCGGTGGTCGCATTGCCACCCGTTTCCCGCCCGAACCCAACGGCTACCTGCATATTGGCCACGCCAAGTCCATCTGCCTCAATTTCGGCATTGCCCGTGATTTTGGCGGTGTGTGTCACATGCGTTTCGACGATACGAATCCGGCCAAAGAAGACACCGAATATGCCGATTCCATCCTGGATACCGTGCGCTGGCTTGGTTTCGACTGGGGAGAGCATCTGTACTATGCCTCCGACTATTTCGAACGGTGCTACCAGTATGCCGAAGCGCTCATCAAGGCCGGCAAAGCCTATGTGGATGGCCTGAGTGCGGATGAGATCAGGGCTCACCGCGGAAACCTCACCGAAGCGGGCAAAAACAGCCCCTGGCGTGACCGGCCGGCGGAGGAAAGCCTGGATCTGTTCCGTCGCATGCGGGCTGGCGAGTTTGTCGACGGAGCCTATGTGCTGCGCCTGAAAATCGACATGGCTTCACCCAATCTCAACTTGCGCGATCCGGCCATATACCGGATTCGCCATGTGCCGCATTGGCGGACAGGGACCACCTGGTGCGTCTACCCCATGTACGATTATGCGCATGCCATTTCCGATGCGGAAGAGCGCATCACGCATTCCATCTGTACGCTCGAGTTTGAAGATCATCGGCCGCTTTATGACTGGGTGGTGGAAAACACCCCGGTGCCGGGCCGGCCGCATCAATACGAGTTTGCGCGGCTCAACCTCACGTACACGGTGATGAGCAAACGCAAATTACTGGAGCTGGTTGAAGAAGGGCATGTGAACGGATGGGATGACCCGCGCATGCCTACCCTGGTTGGCCTGCGGCGGCGAGGGTATACGCCGGAGTCGATTCGCCTGTTCTGCGACCGCATTGGCGTATCCAAGGCGGACAGCCTGATTGACGTGAGTGTGCTGGAAGATTGCCTGCGAACCGACCTCAACGAACGGGCCGTGCGGCGCATCGCCGTGCTGGATCCGGTGCGTCTGGTGATAGAAAACTATCCGGAAGGCCAGTCGGAAAACTGTGAAGTGCCCAATCACCCCCAAAAGCCGGAGTGGGGAAGCCGATCGATTCCCTTTTCGCGCGAGCTGGTGATCGAGCGTGAAGATTTCATGGCTGAGCCCGTCAAGGGGTTTTTCCGGCTTTCACCTGGCGCGGAAGTCCGGTTGCGTTATGCCTACGTAGTCAAATGCACCGGGTTTGACACGGATCCGGACACCGGGGCCGTAACGGAAGTGCGTTGCACCTACCATCCGGATAGCCGCAGTGGCACGCCCGGAGCCGATGCCTACAAGGTGAAGGGGAACATTCACTGGCTGTCGCTGGAACATTCCAGCGAGGCGGAAGTCCGCCTGTATGATCGCCTGTTCAGCGACCCCAACCCCGGAGGGGCTGATGATTACCGGCCATTGCTCAACCCCCATTCCATACAGCGCCGTCCCGACTGCAGAATCGAATCTGCGCTGGTTCAGGCCCGGGATGGCGAGAAATTCCAGTTTGAGCGAAACGGGTACTTCTCGATGGATGGGGCCGCTTCCCGGGACGGGCGCCCGGTTTTCAACCGGGCCGTGACCTTGCGCGACTCCTGGGCCAAGCCCCGCTGATCAGCGGGCGGGTGAACTGCGCTTGTCCCTTTCAATCAGGGCATAGGCCGAGTGGTTGTGGATGGATTCAAAGTTCTCCGATTCCACCACGTAGGCATCGATGCGCGTATCCTGGTCCAGACGGTGTGCCACGTCGCGCACGATGTCTTCCACGAATTTGGGGTTGTCGTAAGCGCGTTCCGTCACCCATTTTTCATCCGGACGCTTGAGCAGCCCGAACAATTCACAGGAAGCCGATTCTTCAGCGATGCGAATCACTTCCTCAACCCAGACAAAGGCATTGATGCGGGCCGTGATGGTCACGTGTGAACGCTGGTTGTGCGCGCCATAATCCGAGATTTCCTTGGAGCAGGGGCACAGGCTGGTGACCGGGATGACCACTTTCATGGTGAAGGACTGTTTCCCGCCTGAAATTTCCCCAATGAACGTGACGTCATAGTCGATCAGGGATTTCACACCGGATACCGGAGCCGCCTTGTTGATGAAATAGGGAAAGCTCATTTCAATGTGGCCGGCTGGGGCTTCCAGACGTTCCACCATTTCTCGCAGGATGGCGCCGAAGGATTTGACGGAAATCTCCCGTTCTTCGCGGTTGAGGATTTCCACGAAGCGGGACATGTGCGTTCCCTTGAAGTGCTGGGGCAGATGCACGTACATGTTGAAGGTGGCGATGGTGCTTTGCGCATCGCCAAGCTCACGGTCTGAAATGCGGACCGGATGACGAATGCCCTTGATCCCCACGCGGTCGATGGCAATCTGTCGGGTGTCCGGCGTGGACTGGATGTCCGGAATCGGGTTGGGGTCACGGGCGTTCATGAAAAGGCTCCTGAAAAGAAATCGGGTTCTGTGATGAGGTAGGGTCAGCCGTTGGCTGCGCCACTGCGCAGGGACGCCATGCCTTGCTGCCGTAACTCCACGGCTGCAGCAATGCCTGCGGCATCAAGCCCGCAGTCTGCCAGCAGCTGGCCGGGCTCTCCCTGGTCTATAAAACGGTCGGGCAGTCCCAGTTGCAGCAAGGGCGTTGCAATGTTTTCCCGGGAAAGCACTTCGGCCACTCCGGAGCCGGCCCCTCCCAGGATGGTGTTTTCTTCAACGGTGACCACCAGGTCGTGCGCCAGTGCCATCTTGATGATCAGGGCCTCGTCCAGCGGTTTCACAAAGCGCATGTTGACCACAGTGGCGTTCAGGCGGTCACCCGCATCCAGCGCAGGGTGAAGCAGGGCGCCAAAAACCAGCAACGCCACGGAACGGCCTCCCTGGCGACGGATCTCACCCCGGCCCACGGGGAGGGCAGTCATTTCCTTCTGAGGCAATACTCCCGGACCGCTGCCGCGCGGGTAGCGGACTGCTGTGGGCCCGTCGATGTGGAATGCGGTGTAGAGCATCTGCCGGCATTCGTTTTCGTCGGCTGGCGCCATGACCGTCATGTTGGGCAGGCAACGCAGGTAGGTCAGGTCGAAGCTGCCGGCATGGGTTGCCCCATCGGCTCCGACCAGTCCGGCGCGGTCGATGGCCAGCATCACGGGCAGGTTCTGCAGGGCAATGTCATGGATCAGCTGGTCATAGGCTCGCTGCAGGAACGTGGAGTAGATGGCGACGACCGGTTTGAGGCCTTCGCAAGCCAGGCCTGCGGCAAAGGTGAGCGCATGCTGTTCCGCAATGCCCACGTCGAAATAACGTTCGGGAAAAGTTCTGGAAAACTGCACCAGGCCAGACCCTTCGCACATGGCGGGCGTGATGCCATACAGCCGGCCATCCTGTGCTGCCATGTCACAAAGCCAATCACCGAAGACCTGGGTGTAGGTGGGTTTTTGGGTTGCCTTGGGGAGAATCCCCCGCTCAAGATCGAAGGGCGTTACTCCGTGGTAGAGGATGGGGTCGGCTTCAGCCGGCTCGTACCCCTTCCCCTTGCGCGTGACCACATGCAGGAACTGGGGGCCGTCGAGCTTGCGCACATTGTGCAGGGTGGAAATGAGGGTATCGAGGTTGTGGCCGTCAATGGGCCCGATGTAGTTGAATCCGAACTCCTCGAACAAGGTGGCCGGCGGATTCACCATGCCCTTCATGTGTTCTTCCCAGCGCTTGGCAAATTCCAGTATCGGCGGAGCAACGCCCAGCACTTTTTCTCCGCCGCGGCGCATGCTGTTGTAGAACCGGCCGGACATGATGCGGGCCAGGTGGTTGCTCAGGGCACCCACCGGATGGGAAATGGACATCTCGTTGTCATTCAGGACAACGACCAGGTTGGCTCCCGTGTTGCGCGCATTGTTCATGGCCTCGAAGGCCATGCCTCCGGTGAGGGCGCCGTCACCGATCACTGCGACGGCCCGTTGCGGATGGTCTGAGCGCTTGAAGGCGGTGGCCATGCCGAGCGCGGCGCTGATCGACGTGCTGGAATGGGCAGTGCCAAAGGTGTCGTATTCGCTTTCTGAGCGCCGGGGAAAACCGGACAATCCTCCCTTCATTCGCAAGTCGGCCATGCCGGCACGTCGGCCGGTCAGTATCTTGTGGGCATAGGTCTGGTGCCCCACATCCCAGACCAGTCGGTCATTGGGGGTGTCGAACACGTAATGGAGGGCAATGGCGAGCTCAACCGTTCCCAGATTGCTGGACAGATGTCCGCCCGTACGGGCCACGGATTCCAGGATGAATTGCCGCAGTTCCCGGGCAAGGGGCTCCAGTTCTCGCCGTTCGAGCTGGCGCAACTGATGCGGCCATTGGATCTGATCGAGCAGCGGTGTGGGTGACATGGAAATTTTGCCCTTCAACTGCGGCGGTTAACGATGAAATCAGCCAGTTCTTCCAGGCGTTGTCGGCGTGGACCGAACGTTTCCAGGGACTCTCGAGCCGTTCTGAGCAGTTCTCTTGAAAAATCTTTGGCTTGCTTTAACCCCATTATACCCGCATAGGTGGCTTTATTGGCTGCGGCGTCCTTGCCGGCGGTTTTTCCCAGGGTGGCGGTGTCCGCCTCGGCATCCAGAACGTCGTCCACCACCTGGTAGGCCAGGCCCAGGGCGTTGGCGTATCCCGTCAGATGCCGCTCCTCTTCCGTTGAAAGCGGTTCGCCGCAACTTGCACCCAGCAGAATGGCGGCGCGGATCAATGCCCCGGTCTTCTTGAGGTGCATGGCTTCCAGTTCTGCCAGCGACAAGGCGTTTCCGGTGCTTTCCAGGTCGATGGCCTGTCCTCCGCCCATGCCACGCGAACCACTGGCCAAGGCCAGCAGCCGGATCATGGAGAGCTGGCGACGGGCGTCGGCATGCAGGGGAAACTCCGACAGCCACTGAAAGGCGAGGGACTGCAGGGTATCGCCGGCCAGCAAGGCATGGGCTTCCCCGAACTGCACGTGGCAGGTGGGTTTCCCACGGCGCAGCACGTCATTGTCCATTGCGGGCAGGTCATCGTGAACCAGTGAATAGGCATGGATGAGTTCCACGCTGGCAGCCACGACCTGCAGCGCGTCCCCCGGGGCGCCAGCAAGCTCCCCGGCAGCAAAAACCAGGAGCGGGCGCACGCGTTTGCCGCCATCCAGCACGGCATAACGCATGGCTTCATGCAGGCGCCGGGGGGTGATTTCCGGGGCGGGGAGATGTCGATGCAGGAAATCTTCCAGGTTCTGCGCTATTTCATCAGCCCAGCGCCTGAAATCATCGGGCGGGTTCATTGCCCCGAAACTCCTGCAACGTCTCGCCTTCCAGTACTTTGATGCGCTGTTCCGCATCGGCCAGCTGCGACTGACAGTAGCCCAGCAAAAAGGCGCCGCGACGGTAGGCTTCGATGGATTGTTCCAAAGGCAGCTGCCCGCTTTCCAGGCTGGCCAGCAGGCCATCGAGTTCGCGCAAGGCCGACTCGTAGCTTTCAGGAGATTTTGCAGAAGGTTTTGCCATGACCTCCCAACATTATCCCAGGGCGGGCCGGGCGGTCAAATTGCATCTGAAAAAGTCTTATAAATCACTTGTTTCCTGCTGCTGCCCAGGTTAGAATCCCGCTCTTGTCCAGTGGGTTTGCAAGCGAACCCTGTCATAATCAATCTCCTGCATTCTTTGCTCCCTGGAGGGTGTGGATATGTCAACAATGGGATCGTTTGAGGCTCTGGCGGCGGTCACGTCCCAACTTCCAGTCCGTTGGTATTTCGATCCGTCGGTTGCAGCGCTCGAACAGCAAACCCTGTTTGCCCAGGGTCCGCGTTATGCCGGACATGAGCTCATGGTTCCCAATGCCGGCGATTATTTCACCCTTCCCTGGCGAGACCATGGCCAAGTACTGGTCAACAACGGGCAGGGCATCGAATTGCTTTCAAATGTCTGCCGCCACCGCCAGGCCATCATGCTGGAAGGGCGGGGCAATGCCCAGAATATCGTGTGTCCGTTGCATCGCTGGACCTACGACCTGAAGGGCGAGCTGGCCGGCGCCCCTCACTTTCCCGGAAAACCCTGTCTCAACCTGGACCGAGCGTCCCTGACGCGCTGGAATGGCTTGCTGTTCGAAGGCTCGTGGGATGTGGCGGCCGAGCTGAGCCGCTGTACTGCCGCGCGGGACCTGGATTTCAGCGGTTACATGCTGGATACCGTGAAAACGGCGCATCACCATTTCAACTGGAAAACCTTCATCGAAGTCTATCTCGAAGACTACCATGTGGCGCCTTTCCATCCGGGGTTGTCAGGCTTTGTGGACTGCAACGATCTGCGCTGGGAATATGGGGAATGGCACAGCGTCCAGACCGTGGGCGTCAAGGACCATCTGCAGCGTGCCGGCTCGGCTGTCTACCGCCAGTGGCACGATGTGGTGCGCCGCTACAACCGGGATGTGGACCCCCCCTTTGGCGCAATCTGGATGGTGCTCTATCCCAACATCATGGTGGAGTGGTATCCCCATGTGCTGGTGGTCAGCACCGTATGGCCGGACGGGCCCGAAGCCTGTACCAACGTCATCGAGTTTTACTATCCGGAAGAAATCGTGCTGTTCGAGCGCGAATACGTGGAAGCCCAGCAGCAAGCCTATTTTGAAACGGCCGTGGAAGACGACGAAATCTGCGAACGCATGGCGCGCGGACGCCGGGCGCTGATCGCGCGGGGGCTTGAGGATGGCGGCCCCTACCAGTCGCCCATGGAGGATGGGATGCTGCATTTTCATGAATTCGTGCGGCGCCAGATCGCTCCCCTGATCCCGCGCGGGTAATTCCGTGCGCCAGCTTCCTGCGCTCAAATCTGGCTGGATGCTGGTGGCGGGTTTGAGCTTCGCCGTCATGGGGCTTTTCGTCAAGCTGGGCGCCCCGGATTTTTCTCCTGCCGAACTGGTGTTCTACCGGTCCTTTTTCGGATTGATCCCGATGGTGCTGTTTGCCTTGCGGCAGCGCCAGCCCCTCGCCACGATTCACTGGCGGCTGCACCTGGTGCGCAGCGTGGCCGGACTGATTTCCCTCTGGCTGTATTTTTTTGCCCTGACCCAATTGCCGCTGGCCACGGCCGTAACCCTCAATTACACCTCGCCCCTGTTTCTGGCCCTGCTCATGACGGTGCTGTCCCGCGAAAAACTGAACCGGCCGCTGCTGCTGACGCTGGTCTCCGGTTTCATGGGCATTCTGCTGGTATTGCGCCCCCACCTGGGGCCGGACCAATGGTTTGCCGGCGTACTGGGGCTGCTGTCCGGTTTTGGGGCAGGGGTGGCTTACCTCAACGTGCGGGCCATGGGAGAGCTGGGAGAGCCCGAATGGCGCATCGTGCTGTATTTCACGGCGTTGTCCACGATTGTGCTGGGGATTTACCTGCTTTTTGTTCCGCGTCATCCCATTACCCGGGACAACCTGTGGGTGTTGGTGGCGCTGGGCGGCGCCGCAACCCTGGGCCAACTCACCATGACGCGCGCCTATCGCACCGGTTCCACGTGGCTGGTGGCAAATTTTGCGTATAGTGCCATCGTGTTTTCCAGCTTCCTGGGCATCCTGTTTTTCCGGGAATGGCTTTCCTGGTCAGGCTGGCTTGGGGTGGCCATCGTCATCGTGGCTGGGATAACCGCGAGCCAGCAGGTTCGCCGGAAAAACGTGTCTCGCCATAAGCAGGAGGTGTCTTTATGAGCAGCCCCATCATTTCGGCCGAGGAAGTGGAGCGGCATCTGGGCGACTGGATCGTCATCGACTGTCGGCACAGTCTGCAGGACGTCGAGGCGGGCAGGCGGGCATATCAGGCCGGCCATATTCCCGGCGCCATTTTTTTTCACCTGGACCAGGATCTGTCGGGTCCGACCGGGGGAGAACGGGGACGGCATCCGCTGCCCTCCATCGCGCGCTGGGTCGAGACGCTGGAACAGGCCGGCGTGAGTTCCGGGCGCATGGTGGTGGCCTATGATGACCGGGAAGGCCTGTTTGCCGCCCGGCTGTGGTGGATGCTGCGTTGGGTAGGGCATGAGCAGGTTGCCGTGCTGGATGGGGGATGGGCCCATTGGTGCGGGGAAAACCGGCCTGTTTCCACAGAGCCGCCTTCCCTCCGGCGGGCCGTATTTCTTGCCCGCGAACGGCAGGGAGCCTGGATTGACACGGCAGCCGTGCAGGAACATCTGAATGATCCCGACCAGCTGCTGCTGGATGCCCGTACCGCAGATCGTTTCCGTGGCGAGAACGAAACGCTGGACCCGGTGGGCGGGCATATTCCTGGCGCACGCAACCGGCCGTTCCGGGACAACCTGCAGGCGGACGGTCGGTTCAAGCCGGCGGAACAACTGAAGGCGGAATTCGAGGCCCTACTCTCCGGCGCTGCCCCGGCCCAGGTTGTCCACCAATGCGGTTCCGGCGTGACGGCCTGCCACAACCTGTTGGCCATGGAATACGCGGGCCTGCAGGGTGGCCGGCTCTACCCGGGATCATGGAGCGCCTGGTGCGCCAACCCCACCCGTCCAGTGGCCGTGGGAAGTCCTTGATTTCTTGATCCATATTTCATACAATATTGGGCTTTTTCGGAATCGGGATTTCCCCGAGGCCCAAACGACAAAGGTTGAGTCATCATGGTAGTGATCCGATTGTCTCGTGGCGGTGCGCGCAACCGTCCTTTCTACAACGTGGTGGTTGCCGATTCGCGCAATCGCCGTGACGGCCGTTTCATCGAGCGCGTTGGTTTCTACAATCCGACCAACGCTGACGGCCCGGACGGCTTGCGTCTGGACCTGGCGCGCGTGGAATTCTGGAAGAGCCGTGGCGCCCAGGCTTCCGATGCCGTGGAAAAGCTGATCAAGCGCGCCCCCAAGGCCGGAGCGGCCGCTGCCTAAGTGGGTGGTCATGGGACGGGTGTCCGTCCCGTATGGGGTGCAGGGATGGATTCGCATCCAGGCATACAGCGGCTCCCTGGACGGCCTTGCGGCTTATCCCGTGTGGTGGCTGGGGAAGAACGAAGAGTTTCGAGAGTTTTCGCTGGCGGAATGGCGCATTCACGGTGGGGCATTGATCGCCCGGCTGGAAGGCGTGACCGACCGGACGGCGGCCGAGGCCCTGAAGGGGCTTGAGATCGCCATCCCCCGCGAGCAACTGCCTCAGGCCGGCGAAAACGAATATTACTGGACCGATCTGATCGGTTTGCGCGTGACCAACCTTGCCGGCGAGGCGCTTGGCGAGGTGACTGAAGTGCTGGGTACCGGCGCCAATGACGTGCTGGTGGTCCGCGATGCAGGGCGGCAACGCCTGATCCCCTTTGTGGATCCCGTGGTTCGGGATGTGCAGGTTGCAGGGGGCACGATGGTGGTGGACTGGGGGGCGGATTACTGATGGCCTATGCCTTCGACGTGATTTCGCTGTTTCCGCCCATGTTCGAAGCGCTGACAGCCCATGGCGTCACGCGGCGTGCGCTGGAACAAGGCCTGTGGGATTTCCGGGCGTGGAACCCGAGGGATTTCACCACGGACAACTACCGCACCATCGATGACCGCCCCTACGGTGGGGGGCCGGGCATGGTGATGCTGGCCAAACCTCTGGCGCAGGCCATCGAGGCAGCCAGGGCCCGGCAGCAGTCCCTCGGGATTGCCAGGCCCAAAGTGGTGTACCTGAGCCCCCAGGGGCCGGTGCTGACGCATGACAAGGTCATGCGTTACTCAGGAGAACCCGGGCTGGTGCTGCTGGCGGGGCGCTACGAAGGGGTTGATGAACGCCTGCTGATGCAGGCAGTGGATGAAGAGGTTTCCATCGGAGACTATGTGCTGTCCGGCGGAGAGTTGCCGGCGATGGTCCTGATGGATGCCATACTGAGGCAATTGCCCGGAGTCTTGGGCGATGCGCAGTCCGTGCAGCAGGAGTCCTTCGTGCACGGGTTGCTTGATACGCCGCATTTTACGCGGCCGGAAGTTTATGAAGGAATGGCGGTACCGACGGTGCTGATGTCCGGCAATCATGCGGATATCGAACGCTGGCGCCGCAAGCAGGCCATAGGCAGGACTTGGCAAAAACGTCCGGATATGTTGGTTCGCCAACCGCTTTCCGGGGAAAATTTAAAACTGTTGGAAGAGTTCAAAGCCGAACTCGAAAAGAAGGAGTAGTCCCATGGATGTCATCCAGCAACTGGAACAGGAAGAAATGGCCCGTCTGGGCAAAACCATCCCCAACTTCGCACCCGGAGACACGGTGGTGGTGAACGTGAACGTGGTGGAAGGGGAACGCAAGCGCGTCCAGGCCTTTGAAGGCGTGGTCATTGCCAAGCGCAACCGGGGGCTCAACTCGTCGTTCATCGTGCGCAAGATTTCTTCGGGTGAAGGGGTCGAGCGGACATTCCAGACCTGGTCTCCCTTGATTGCCAGCATCGAAGTCAAGCGTCGCGGCGATGTGCGTCGCGCCAAGCTGTACTACCTGCGCAGCCGTTCCGGCAAGTCGGCGCGTATCCGTGAAAAACTGGCCACGCGCAACACGTCGTCTGCAAACACGTAATCTTTGCCCGGTCCAGCGATCAACCCGCAACAGCAGGACATTCTCGACCGATTTTGCGACAGCCTGTGGCTGGAAGATGGGCTGTCGCGAAATACCCTTGAAAGCTACCGGCGTGACCTGATCCAGTTTGCCGGCTGGCTTGAATCCCTTCATCCCGGAGTTGGCCTCTATCAGGCCGAGTCTTCCCACCTGCAGGAATGGCTCGCAAACCTCTATGCCGTGCGTCAGGTCAAAAGCCGCACTGCCGGGCGTGCCCTGTCGGCACTGCGGCGCTTTTACCGGATGGCGCTTCGCGATGGGCGCATGACCGCCGATCCCACCCTGCACATCGCGTCGCCGCGCCTGCCACGCGCACTGCCCAAGTCGATTTCCGAGGCGGAAGTGGAAAGCCTGCTGGCTGCACCGGATACGGAAACGGAACTGGGGCTGCGCGACCGGGCCATGCTCGAGGTGCTGTATGCCAGCGGATTGCGCGTATCGGAACTGGTTACCTTGCCGCTGGCTGCGGTCTCTCTGGATAGCGGGGTTGTGCGGGTCACGGGAAAAGGCGGGCGGGAACGCCTGGTGCCGCTCGGGGAGCATGCTCTGGAGTGGATGCGGCGCTACCTGAATGTGGCCCGGCCCGCCCTTCTGTCAGGGTTGCCGAATGAATCCCTGTTCGTGACCCAGCGGCGCCAGCCCATGACGCGACAAGGCTTCTGGCTGCTCATCAAGCGCTACGCACTGCAGGCTGGAATCAGCCCGGCCTTGTCGCCCCATACCCTGCGGCACGCTTTTGCCACCCACCTCGTCAACCACGGGGCTGACCTGCGGGTGGTGCAGTTGCTGCTGGGCCACGCCGACATATCCACGACCCAGATTTATACGCATGTGGCTCGCGAAAGGCTGCGGCAGCTGCATGAAAAACATCATCCCAGAGGCTGAGAAGCCACTATACTCACGCCCATGACGAGCTTGATACTGGTTGCGATTCTCGCCTACCTGATTGGATCCCTTTCCTTTGCCGTGATCGTGAGCCGCCTCATGGGGTTGCCCGATCCCCGCACGTTTGGTTCGCGCAATCCGGGGGCCACCAACATGCTGCGCGGCGGCAGCCGCCTGGCAGCAGCCCTGGTGCTGCTCGGTGATGCGCTCAAAGGATGGCTTGCGGTCTGGCTGGTTGCCCATGTGGCCATTCCACTGGGGGCCGATCCCCGCGCGTTGCCCGCGGCAGCCATCGCAGTCTTTCTGGGTCATGGGTACCCGGTCTTCTTTGGGTTCCGGGGAGGGAAGGGGGTGGCCACGGCCCTGGGGGTGCTGCTGGCCTTCCAGCCTGCGCTGGGTTTGGCAACGATGTTTGTCTGGCTGTCCGTCATGGCCGTGACGCGCATTTCCTCGGTTTCAGCCCTGAGCGCATCGGTTGCCGCGCCGCTGCTGGCGCTCCTTTTTGTGCGCGATGCCTGGGGGCGTCTGACGATTCTCGCGCTGGCCTTGTTGCTGATCGCTCACCACCACAGCAACATTCGCCGGTTACTGAAAGGCGAAGAATCCGTTTTTCGAAAAAAGACTCACTGAAGGCCGGGCATGAGCCCCTTCATGCCGCGCATCATTTTTCCAAGCCCGCCCCGGGATAGCATCTTCATCATTTTCTGCATCTGCTCGAACTGGGACAGCAACCGGTTCACTTCCTGAACCTGGACTCCAGCCCCGGCTGCGATGCGCCGCTTCCTGGAAGCTTTGAGCAATTCAGGGTTGCGGCGTTCTGCCGGAGTCATGGAATTGATGATGCCTTCGATGCGGGCAAGGGAGCGGTCATCCACTGAAGGGTTGGATTGAAGGCCGCGGGTCAGCTGCGAAGGCAGCTTGTCCATCATGGCTCCCAGGCCCCCCGCTTTTTTCATCTGGGCAATCTGCGCCTTGAAATCCTCCAGGTCGAAACCCTGGCCTTTCTTGATTTTGTGAGCAAGCTTTTCAGCTTCTGCCCGGTCCACTGTCCGGTGGGCTTCCTCAATGAGGGACAGCACGTCGCCCATGCCCAGAATGCGGGAAGCCATGCGCTCGGGATGGAACGGCTCAAGCCCCGTGAGCTTTTCCCCCACCCCGATGAACTTGACGGGCTTTCCCGTCACATGCCGGACAGACAGGGCCGCTCCACCACGGGCATCGCCGTCCAGTTTGGTCAGGATGACGCCGGTCAGGGGCAATGCTTCGCCGAAGGCGCGGGCCGTATTCACCGCATCCTGGCCTTGCATGGCATCCACCACAAACAGTGTTTCGACGGGATTGAGCGTTCGGTGCAGCTGCTGGATTTCACGCATCATCTCTTCATCGATGGCGAGCCGGCCAGCCGTATCCACGATCAGCACGTCATAAAAATGGCGCCTGGCATGGTCCAGCGCAGCGGCCGCGATGGATTCCGGAACCTGGCCGGCCTCCGACGGAAACCAGTCCACTCCCAGAGACTGGGCCAGGACATGCAACTGTTCGATGGCGGCCGGGCGGTAGACGTCGCAACTCACCAGGAGCACTTTTTTCTTGAGCTGCTCCTTCAGCAGCTTGGCCAGTTTGCCGCTGGAAGTGGTTTTCCCTGAGCCTTGCAAGCCGGCCATCAGGATGACGGCCGGAGGCTGGGTTGCGAGATTCAGGCCGGCACCCTGTTCGCCCATGAGCTTCGTCAGGGATTGGTGGACAACGCCAATGAACGCCTGTCCCGGGGTCAGGCTTGACAGCACGGCTTGCCCCAAGGCCTGTTCGCGCACTTCCTGGATGAAGTCCTTGACGACCGGAAGCGCCACGTCGGCTTCGAGCAGCGCCAGGCGCACTTCGCGCAACGCATCCTGGATGTTGGATTCGGACAGGCGAGCCTGGCCGCGCAGTGTCTTGATGACTCCGGAAAGTCGCTCGGTCAAATTGTCCAGCATGGATAAAGCGGTCCTCGCCTCACGGAATGGTAAACTAGGCACATGATGGCCGATGCCAAGCTTTATTTTATCACTGCCGCCTTGTACCTAGTGCTGGGAGTCCGCATCGGGGTGGCATTGCGTTCGGATGCCGGCGGAACCGAAGCCAAGGGGGGCGGCAGGGGTGGCCTGGCCCGCATCCTGATCCTGTGCGCATGGGTCGTGCACGGGGCTGTGCTGCACCGGGCACTGCTTTCAGAAGGCGGGCTGGACCTTTCCCTGGGGCACAGCCTTTCCCTGATTGCCTGGGTCACTGTGGCCATGTACTGGATCGTGAGTTTCCGCTACCGCATGGGGGTGCTGCAGCCGCTGATCCTGATCCTGGCTGCCTGCATGGTGCTGTCACCCCTGGTGTTTCCTGAAGACAAGCAGGTTCCCTACAGTGGCTTGCTGGCCTTCAAGGTCCATCTGGTGGTATCCCTCATGGCTTACGGGCTGTTTGCCATTGCGGCGCTGCATGCCATGCTCATGGGTGTCATGGAGCAGCGCCTGCACAGCCATGACAAGCGGCTGTCGCGCCTGGGAGAACTGCCTTCCCTGGTGGCCATGGATTCACTGTTGTTTCAGATGATCCTTGTGGGATTTCTCTTGCTGACTGCGGCGCTGGCCAGCGGCGTGTTTTTTTCCGAAGCGCTGTTCGGAAAGCCGTTGCCCTTCAATCACAAGGTGGTGTTTTCCTTCATTTCGTGGCTGATCTATGCGGGGCTTCTGGCCGGCCGGCAGATCTGGGGTGTGCGAGGCAGGCGTGCCGCCCGATGGACCCTGGCGGGATTTGCCATGCTGCTGGTGGGTTACGTGGGCAGCAAATTCGTCCTGGAAATAATTTTGCATCGTGGATGACACGCCAGCGGTCATCCTGATTGGCATTTTGGCAGTACTGCTGGTTTTCTCCGGTTTCTTCTCCATGGCGGAAACGAGCATGATGGCGCTCAACCGCTATCGCCTCAAGCACCTTGTGGCACAAGGGCACCGGGGAGCCCGGAAGACAGCCCAGTTGTTGTCCCAAACGGACCGCCTGCTGGGTGTGCTGTTGCTCGGAAATAACTTCATCAATGCCGCTGCCGCCTCCATCGTGACCGTGCTGATGGTGCGTTCCATCGGGCGTGGGGAAATAGCCATCACGCTGGGTACGGTGCTGGTGACCCTGGCGATCCTCATTTTCTCGGAAATCACGCCCAAGATCATCGGCGCCACGTATCCGGAAAAAATCGCCTTCCGGGTCAGTTACGTGCTCGTGCCCCTGCTCAGGCTTTGTTCGCCCATCATCTGGTTCGTCAACCTGTTCGTCCGCGGGCTGCTGAAAGCAGGGGGCCTGCGCATGAGGCCTGATGCTGCCAGTCCTGCGCTGAGCCTGGAAGAGCTGCGCATCCTGGTGCTGGAGGGCGGACATTTCATTCCCCCCAAGCACCAGAACATCCTTCTCAACCTGCTGGGATTGCAGGACATCAGCGTAGACGATGTGATGACCCCACGCAGCCAGATCGAAGGCATTGACCTGGAGTCTCCCATTGAAGAGATCCGAAGCCAGCTCGCCACTTCCAACCATACCCTGCAACTGCTTTACCGCGGGACGCCCAATGACGTGGCGGGCGTGGTCCATGTGCGTAAGGTGTTCAACCAGGCCCATTCGGGCGAATTGACGCGCGATACCCTCGAGGCCATCATGCAGCCGGCCTATTTCATCCCCTCCGGAACCCCGTTGCTCACCCAACTGCAAAACTTCCAGGAAACCCGCCATAAGGCCGGACTCGTGGTCGATGAATACGGCGAGCTGGAAGGATTGGTGACCGTGGAAGACATTCTGGAGGAGATTGTTGGAGAGTTCGGCGGCCAGGCGCCTCACCAGCAGGACTACTTTACCCGGGAAAAGGACGGGACTGTCCTTGTGGAAGGGGTATGCCCCTTGCGTGACCTGAACCGCAAGCTTGGAACCCAGTTCCGCCTGGAGGGGCCGCGCACTTTGAATGGCCTCATTCTTGAAACGCTGGAGGACATCCCGCAACCAGGGACGGCACTCAAGGTCGACGGCCATCCGGTGGAAATCGTCCAGACCCAGGACCGCATGGTCCGGGTGGCGCGCATCATCCTGGAAGAGCCCAAGTGATCGCAGGTCCGGGCTTCTTTGAAACATCGCCAGGCTGGGTGGGTATTGTGGCTGCCGGTGGGTTTTTCGCCGGTTTTGTCCTGAACCGGGCTGTTGGCTGGATTCCCCGTCACATGACTGCGGAGGGCAATCTGCCAGAGGGCGTGGGGCGTTTGCGCCACATCAGGCGCAGTCTGCCATTGCTGTGCAGCGCGCTGTCCGTGGCGTTGGCCTTGCGTTTTGGCCCGGGCTGGCCGGCGCTGGGCGCTCTGGGATTTCTCTGGGCACTGCTGGTGCTGGTTTTCATCGATCTGGAAACGTACCTGCTGCCGGACCTCATCACGCTGCCATTATTGTGGGCTGGACTGCTGGCCAACTCATGGGGGATGTACACCGATTTGCATTCGGCCCTGTGGGGGGCAGCCGGAGGCTATCTGTTGTTGTGGGGCGTTTATTGGCTCTACCGGGGCATTTCAAAGCGGGAGGGCATCGGTCGCGGCGATTTCAAGCTGCTGGCAGCCCTGGGGGCCTGGATGGGCTGGGAATCCCTGCCGGCCATCCTGCTGTTTGCCTCCCTGGCAGGCTTGGTTGTCGGGGGTGGGTGGCTGGCGCTTGGACGGCGTTCCCGGCATACCCCCATTCCCTTCGGGCCTTTTCTTGCGGCGGCAGGATATGGTGTTATGCTTTGGGGTAAAGGAGGAATGCCGTGAGCAAATTCATCGTTGGGGTGACCGGAGGCATCGGTTCAGGCAAATCCACAGTGGCTGAGCTGTTTGCCAAGCTGGGAGCGGGTGTGGTGGACACGGACGCCATTTCCCGCCAGCTGACTGCTCCCGGAGGGGCAGCGATTCCTGCCATCAAGGACAAGTTCGGCGAAGCCTTCCTCCATGAGGACGGAAGCCTTAACCGGACAGCCATGCGGGATTATGTTTTCAACCATCCCCCGGCACGCAAGCAACTGGAACGCATCATGCACGGCATGATTCGCGACGCGGTCCATGCAGCACTCGAGGCAGCCTCCCAGCCTTATGTCCTGCTGGTGGTGCCCTTGCTGATTGAAGTGGGCAGCTACAGGCCGCTGCTGTCACGTGTTTTGGTGGTGGATTGCGAAGAGGAGCTGCAGGTTCAGCGTGCCGCGGCCAGGCGCGACATGACGCCGGAGGCTGTGAAAGCCATCATGGCCGCCCAGACAGACCGCAAGACCCGCCTGCGTGTGGCAGACGACGTGATCGAAAACAACGGTGATCTCAGCAGCCTTGAATCGGTGGTCCGTGCGCTGGACCGCCAGTACCGTGCCATGGCATCCGGTGCGAATTAAAACGTTTGGTTTTCAGGTAATTGGCAAGGCCGGGGATTGCGTTCCCGGCCAAATTGGGACACACTTTGGCGGTTTTCCAGGGCCGCTTCGGTGATCATTTACGATTATCCGCTCAACGAGCAGATCCGCATTTTCCTGCGTTTGAAGGCGTTGTTCCGTCGCGCCTTTTATTTCATTGAGCAGGAGGAAGCCTGGGATCATCACGCCGCGTTGATGACGGTGTTCGAGATTCTCGACGTCACGGCGCGCTCTGACGTCAAATCGGACCTGCTTCAATCCCTCGAGCGCCAGCGACTGGCGCTCGCCCCGCTCCGCGACAATCCCAATGTCTCACAGGAGTCCCTGGAAAAAGCACTTTCAGATCTGGAAACTGCGGCCTATGACCTGCATGGCAGCAAGGGTAAATTCGGCGAGCAGCTGCGCAATCATGAATGGCTGATGGCCATCAAGCAGCGATCCGGGATTCCCGGGGGGATGTGCGACTTTGATTTGCCGGCTTATCACTACTGGCTGTCACTTGGCCGGGAGGCCCGTCGCAGTCAGCTGAACGAGTGGGTATCCCCGCTCTTGTCCACCTATCGAGCCCTGCGGGTGCATGTCACCCTGCTGATGGAAAGCGGCAAGGCCCAGGAGCTCCAGGCCAGCAAAGGCCTTTACCAGCAAGCCAAGGTGGGTACGGACGTGCGCTTGCTGCGCGTGGCTCTGGAGTCCGAACTTCCTTGTGTTCCTGAAATCAGTGCCAACAAGTATTTGCTGAACATCCGGTTTCTGGAAGCCGGCGAGACAGCCCGTTTCAAGGTATGCGGGCAGGACATCCCGTTTACCCTGATTTTCTGCACCCTCTAGGCGGTCTATTCCCGCCGCGCACGCAAGGCGTTCCAATCCTGGCGGGACGTGTCGATTCCAACCCCGATTTCTTCCACTTCTTCAAAAATGGTGGTTTTGCGGATGGTGGCTTCCACATGGTCCACCCGCGGGTCATCGAAACAGTGCGTGACCAGTTCGTCAAGCAGGTCCTCGATCAAGGCAACGTGAGGCCGCTCTGCCCAGCTTTGGATGAAATTGCGCAGGGGTTCGTAATCCACCGTGTCGCCGATATGCCGGATGCGGCGCAACGCGGAAAACGGGAACGACAGCTTTACCGAAACCAGGATGTCCTGCGGACCGGTTTTTTCAAAATCGTGTATCCCCAGGCGCACAGAGCAGTGCGCATTGCGGATGACGCAATAGTAGCGGCTCATGCCGCAGGTTCGAGCGCAGCGCGCAGTTTCTGGAGGGCGCGGCCCTCGATTTGACGGACGCGCTCGGCCGAAATACCCAGTTCTTCGGCCAGCTCGTGCAGCGTGGCCGCCGGTTTTTCGCCATGCAGCCAGCGGGCTGAAACGATGTGCCGGCTGCGCTCGTCCAGGCCCGCAAGGGCTTTTTGCAATCCGTCATGACGAAGGATTTCCTGTTCCTTGGACTCCAGCAATTCGGAAGGGCCGGCTGCATCGTCGGCCAGATAGGCAATGGGGCTGACCCAATGTTCCTCGTCTTCGGGTGCTGGATCCAGGGAAATATCCTGCCCCGACAAACGGACTTCCATTTCACTCACGTCTTCCGGCCTGACGCCCAATTGGCGCGCCACTTCCAGGGTTTCACGGTGCGACAGCGACCCAAAGCCGGGTTTCAGGCTGCGCAGCCCAAAAAACAGCTTGCGCTGGGCTTTGGTGGTGGCAATTTTGACCAGGCGCCAGTTGCGCAGGATGTATTCATGGATTTCCGCCTTGATCCAGTGGACGGCAAAGGACACCAGCCTGACGCCCCGTTCGGGGTCGAACCGGCGTACGGCTTTCATCAGGCCCACGTTGCCTTCCTGGATGAGGTCAGCTTGAGGCAACCCGTAGCCGCTGTATTGGCGTGCTGTGGACACCACCAGGCGCAGGTGGGACAGAATGAGGCGCTGGGCGGCCTGCAGATCGTTATGGTCGCGCAGGCGCCGACCCAGGGCCACTTCTTCCTCTGCGGTCAGCAGCGGAATCCGGGACACGGTCTGGATGTATTGCTCCAGGCTTCCGCTCAGTGACGGAACAGGTGCAGGCAGCGTCATTTCATGCATGGATCGATTAACCCTCCATTGTCTGGACACATTTTAGCACTCCTGTCGTTTGAGTGCTAACGGCCGGCAGGGTTCCCCTGGCCCCAGCTGTTGTTCCGTGGAATTAAGTCGTTTACAGGTGTCGAAAATCACTGAACTTTGAATTTTGATCACTTAGGGTTGTAGCAAAAATTTAAATTAACGATTTAAATTCAGTTTGTTAGATATTTCCCTTGTTTGTTTCGCTACCTAAAGTAAGGCATGAAGGTTAGTTCGGCCAATAGGTTTCATTTGCAACTGGACGGCAGAACTCGGCCTGACCGGACTCCCAGCTATCGCCAGATGTATGGCCGGTGAACGGC
>JAGWIW010000173.1 GCA_028866015.1 Betaproteobacteria bacterium | reverse complement strand
GTCGTCGAACCCGCCGCCGTCGTGTATTGCACCGGCGCGCCCGATTGCAGCGCCGTCAGCGCCGCGCCGACGTTGTTGTAGGCCGTCCCGCCCACCGAATAGCTCGGCACGGTCAGGCCGCCCGCCACCGTATAGGCCGAGCCCCCGCCCAGCGCCGTCGCCGTCTGGCCGCCCAGCGCCGACAGCTGCGACACGTTCACCGCGTCCGCCGGGTTCACCCCCGCCGCAAGGCCCGAGATCGTGCCGCCCGCCATCGCGATCCCGGTCGACGAAAGCGTCGGGCCGCCCGTGATCGCGACGCTCGCGAACGTCGGGTTCGCGACGACGCCCACCGTCACCGCCGTCCCCGCGTTCGTCACGACCGCGTTCGAGCCGGCGACGAAGTTCACCGTCCCGCCCGGCGCGACCTTCGTCGACGCGCCGCCGTTCGTCTGCAGGTTCCAGCCCGCCGACGCCGCGGCGTCCAGCGCCGTCAGCGCCGTCTCCACGCTCGAATAGGTCGTCGCCCCGGTCGAAGGCAGCGTCAGCGACGTCGTCACCGCGCCCGTCGCCGCGTTGTACGTCGATCCGCCGCCAAGCCCCGACGCGATCGTCGTCCCCTGCTGCGCCACGTTCTGGTTGGTCGCGTAAAGCTGCGAGCCGTTCACCGCCTGCGTCGACGTCGCCGACAGCGTCGCCGCCGCCACGTTCGCCAGCGACACCGGCGTGGCATTGCCCGCCCCCGTGCCGACCAGCGTCATCGTGTTCGACGGCGTCAGCCCGTTCGGCGTCGTCGAACCCGCCGCCGTCGTGTATTGCACCGGCGCGCCCGATTGCAGCGCCGTCAGCGCCGCGCCGACGTTGTTGTAGGCCGTCCCGCCCACCGAATAGCTCGGCACGGTCAGGCCGCCCGCCACCGTATAGGACGCCCCGCCGCCCAGCGCCGTCGCTGTCTGGCC
This sequence comes from Betaproteobacteria bacterium, assembly GCA_028866015.1. GTDB lineage: Bacteria > Pseudomonadota > Gammaproteobacteria > Burkholderiales > Ferrovaceae > JAKBAT01. The sequence goes on along the minus strand of JAGWIW010000173.1, from coordinate 111 downwards.
GCCCAGCGCCGACAGCTGCGACACGTTCACCGCGTCGGTGGCCGCCACGCCCGCCGCAAGGCCCGAGATCGTGCCGCCCGCCATCGCGATCCCGCCCGCCGAAAGCGTCGG
>JAGWIW010000172.1 GCA_028866015.1 Betaproteobacteria bacterium | reverse complement strand
CACCGTCGTCCGTCAGGTCATGCTTCAGGGCATAGCGCACCAGTTCGGCGGTGCTTTCGAATTCCATTTTTTTCATGATGCGCGCCTTGTGCGTGCTCACGGTCTTGACGCTGATGTGCAGCGCCGCGCCAATGTCGGTCACCCCCTGGCCTTCGGCAATCCGCTTGAATATCTGGAACTCCCGCTCGGACAACAGCGTGTGCGGCAGCACGTCGCGGTTGGGCATCATGCCCAGCGCCATGTTCTCCGCCGCAGCCTGGGTCAGGAAGACGCCACCCGCCGCCACCTTGCGGATGGCCTGGATGAGCTGGGACGAGGCGCCGTCCTTGCACAGGTAGCCCGAGGCGCCGGCCTTGAGCACCCACCCCGCGTATTTCTCCTCCTTGTGCATGCTGAGCACCAGCACCGGCAGCGCCGGCTGTTCCCGCTTGATCTGCTTGATGAGCTCGATGCCGCTTTTGCCCGGCATGGACATGTCGAGCACCGCCACGTCCCACGGCTCGCCTCGGATCAGGTGCAGGGCGGCATCGCCACTGTCCGCTTCGCCGGCCACGGACAGGTCGCTGCAGCCGGCCAGGATCTGTTTGAGGCCGTCGCGCATGATGGTGTGGTCATCGGCAATCAGGATCTTGATCATCGCACCCTCTTCACATGCCGGGGCACGCACACTTCGATGCGAACTCCGGCGCCTTTTTCATTGAACACATCCATTTTCCCCCCGAGCATCTTGACCCGCTCGCGCATGCCAAGCAGCCCGTAGGTTTTCCGGGCTCCCGAACCCTGGGCCGGCAGCCCGCGCCCGCTGTCCTGCACGATCAGCAGCATGTCCCTTTCCAGCTCCTGCAAATGCACCACGGCGTGGTCCGCGCCGGAATGGCGCGCCACATTGGTGAGTGCCTCCTGCACCACCCGGAACAGGGTGGTTGCCACCTGATCGTCGATGTTGAAGTCCATGCTGTTCATGAACAGTTCGCAGACGATGCCTGTCTGGCCGTTGAATTTTTCCACGTGGTGCTCGATGGCAGCTGCGAGCCCCAGGTCGTCCAGCATGCCCGGGCGCAGATCCTC
>JAGWIW010000171.1 GCA_028866015.1 Betaproteobacteria bacterium | reverse complement strand
GGTGGCGGAGCCAAAGTCGGACTGAAACACATTGTTCAGCACCGTATTGAGGCCGTTAGCGCCATTGGCGTTCACCGCGTTTAGTACGACGGTCATCGTGGCGTTGTCCAGCGCCAACCCGTAAAGGGCGCCGGCAAACCGCGCGACTTCGACCTGCGTAGTAGAGATATTGATAGCCATTCGTTGTTTTCCTTTTAGGAAGTTGGTTTGTTAGCTCTCTGCAGAAAGCCGAGCCATCCCGAATCCGAGTGCTCGGCAAGCCGCCCTTTTGCAAGGCGGCTTGCCCAGCACCTGACCCTTTTGGTTGCTTTCTACGGTCCCCATGCTACTGCACCCGGCATTTCATGCGTGTGATTCCAGTCACACACGAACTGCCAAAGTGTAGCTTGTTGCTTTTTAACATCATTTCCCACCCCAGCGCAAGCCTATGTACAGGGCCTGATTGTCCAATGAGAACAAAGTGATGTTGGAAGTCTGGGCAGTTTTTTCCAGATAGCCCAGCGCGGTCCAGCGTTTGGAGAGGGGGTAGTCGTACTCCAGGCGCCCTGCCCTGCGGAAAATGTCCCGGCTCACGCCTCCCAGCAGGGGGCTGTACACCTGGGCATCCTGCAGGCGGCTCCATTGGCCCATGAGACTGGCCCGCCCCGGCCCCAGGGGGTGGCTTGCCGTCACCGCATAGTCGTCGCGCTGCTGGTTGCCCCCCAGCCGGTCCGGGCTCTGGGCGCGGTCCACCCCCCATTGCCCGGTGGCCGTGAGCAGGGTGTCCCCGCGCTGGCAGCCCAGGCCCAGCTCCAGCCCGCTGTAGCGCCCGTCCAGCACCGGGGCGGCCGGGTAGCTGCGGGCACTGTAATCTCCGCCGAGGCCCGCGCGACAGGCTGCATCCTTGATCGCAAGCGGTTGTTCCACAAAGAGTTTTCCGGCGTTTTCATCATACAGTTCCATGCCGCCCATCCACAGCCGGGTGGCGGAGGCCCGCGCCCCCGCATCCCCACCCCACAGGGGCTGGGTCCACAGGGCCGCCCCGTCCACCCACTGCAGGCCGCTGTCCGTGTGGCCGGGCGTGACCCGC
>JAGWIW010000170.1 GCA_028866015.1 Betaproteobacteria bacterium | reverse complement strand
ATTCCATGCCGATTCGCAACACGCCGCGTTCGCCGTTTGCAAACTGCCTCAGTAGCGCTTCGGCCTGGTCGAGTTGGGGCAACAGGCGATTGGCTACGGACAGGAGATACGTGCCCGCCTGGGTGGGGCGCAAGCTGCGCCCTTCCCGATGCCAGATGGTCACGCCAAGCTGGTCCTCCAGCTTGCGTGCCGTATGGCTCAGCGCAGATTGGGTGAGATGCAGCGTTTCGGCGGCGGCGGTCAGGGATCCTTGCTGATCCACGGCGCGGATGATTTCGAGGTGAGCGCGTTCCAGGATGGCCATGGCAAATCCAAACATGAACAAAATTAATCGATAAATGAAATAATACCATTTTTATTCATGCAATGAGCGGCTTAGGATGGAGCATCTTTTCATTCAGCAAGGTGTTCATGATGGCGTTCACGCACAACCTCGGTTTTCCGCGCATCGGCAGCCGGCGCGAATTGAAATTCGCTCTGGAGGCCTACTGGAAGGGGGAATCCTCCCGCGACGGGCTCAAGGCATCCGGCTCAGAATTACGTCGTCGCCATTGGCAGGACCAGAAAACCCTGGATTGGGTTCCGGTAGGCGATTTCTCGTTCTACGACCAGGTGCTGGACATGAGCTTCACGCTGGGCAACCTGCCGGAGCGGGTACAGGGATTCACCGGTGATGTGCTGGACAATTACTTTCGCGTGGCGCGCGGACGTTCGACTCATTCTGCCGAAACGTCATGCTGTGGGGGGGTGGCGGCCGGCGAAATGACCAAGTGGTTCGACACCAATTACCACTACATCGTCCCCGAGTTCACTGCGGCCACGGAGTTCAGGCTGGATGCTTCACGCCTGCTGGAGCAACTGGCCGAAGCCAGGGCGCTTGGAATCAAGGCCAAGCCCGTGATCATCGGCCCCGTGACCTACCTGGCACTGGGCAAGTCAAAGGACGGTTCCCACAAGCTGGCCCTGCTGGCGCGCCTCGTTCCGGTTTATGCCCAATTGCTGGAGGTTCTGGCCGAGGCAGGGGCTGAATGGGTGCAGATCGACGAGCCCATCCTTGCCACCGACCTGGA
>JAGWIW010000082.1 GCA_028866015.1 Betaproteobacteria bacterium | reverse complement strand
TAACCGGCTGATTCCGAACAATAATTCGGGGTCGCCATAAACCAGAGAGGAAAACAATGAGTCAGCTGACCCCTTCATCGAATATCGTTGGTCTGTACATCGCGATCAACAATGAAACACCCGGGTACTCCCAGTACAACAGCGAGATGGCCAACAATACCTACGTCAGCGGCATTGACTATGCCCAGCAATTGCTGACGCAGAAGGGCGACACGTACAGCGCCTCGGCCCCTGGCACGCTGGCTTCCACTGTGCTGTCTTCCGTGTTTTCCAACCTGGGCATGTCCACCACCGGAACGTCCGGTGCTGCTGCCGCTCAGGCCGGTCTGTACAACGCCATGGTCGCGATCCTGAATTCGCCCACCAGCAGCGTCGTGACCGCCTATGGCAACAACTCCCTGGCCTACGCCATCAACTGGCTGGTGAGCGCACTGTCCACCTTGTCCAGCAGCGACTCCAACTACGCCAACTACAGCACGGCGCAGACCAACCTCAACAATTCCATCACCAATGGGATTACTTATTCGGCGAATTCAGCAAACGTGAATCCGGGCACGCCGAGCACGGCAACGCCTGTTACTACCTTCACGCTTACTACGGGTATTGACAAGTTCACCGGTTCTTCGGCCGGGAACAATACGTTCAATGGAACCCTGTCGACGACGGGTGGCACGGGCAGTACGTATACCTCACTGGATAACCTCAATGGGGGTACCGGAACGGGCAATGTGCTGAATCTGACTGACAGCATTACTTCTTCCACAGCCATGAGTTTGGGTGGCGTGGCCGGCGTAACGGTATCCGGCATTCAAACAGCCAATTTGGTACAAAGCACGACGGGCGCAACACTGACGGCAGATACATCTACTGGGTGGACTGGCTTGACAACGCTCAATACCACCAGTCTGGATGGGGCCACCGCCGACACAGCGGCAGCCACTACCAGCGTCTCTGCAACCTCTACAAGCGGCGCGATCACGATTGATGGCGGTTTGAATATTACGGCAACGTCCACCAGTGGAGCTATAACCATTGGCGGGACGACTGCTCCGGCGGGGACGGTTACTGTTACCGAGTCGGGCGCGGGTGCTGTGGCGGTTGACGGTGGCACGACGGTCAGCGTGACCGACTCCGGTAGCGGCGCGATCACGATCGATGCGGCTACGGCCTCAACTGGCGCGATTACGATCACAGATACCGGCAGAACTACTGCTAACATCGCCGTGGGCGCTGCAGCCGTAGATCCTACCGGGACGATCAATATTACAGACACGACGGCCTTTGCCGGGTATGTTAGCGGAAGCGCGATTACTGATACAGCAGGGACCATCACCACGTACGGTGGCACGACTGTCACCATTAACGCTAACCTGGACGTGACATCCGCAGATGCGGCAAAACTGGCTTCCGGTACCGCAGCAGGCACCAAGGAAACAGTGACGGGTGGAGCCATTGCGGTCAATGGATCTTCCACGACGACTACGGTATCCGTGACGCAAACGGCTGCTGCAACAGCGGTGACTGCCGTCAAGGCTGTGACTGCAGTAGCTACCGTCTCTGCCGTCTCTGCCGTGACGGCTGCACCTGGTGTGGATGCCGTGGCTGCCGTGGCTGCCGTGGCTGGTGTCACCGGCGTTTCAGCTGTTACTGCTGTGCAAGGTGTCGTTGACGGGGCAGTTACCGTAACTGATGTCAATAGCGCGAGTACCAGCAAAGCGGGCACCATCACCAGTGTCACTGTAGACAATTACAGCACCGTCACAGTCAAAGACAATGCCCTGACGACCCTGAATGCCACTGGCGGCGGTAACATCACCGTCAACAGCGGCAGCTTGACCACCCCGACCAACAAGACGCTGGCACTGAACCTCAATGGCGTGAGCGGTTCCTTCACCAACACGGGCGCGGTGTACACCACCTTGAACGCGAACGTGACGGGTACCGGCGCTTCGACCCTCAGTTCTATTTCAGACGCGAGCCTGACGACCCTGAACGTGTCTGGCTCTCAAGTGCTGAAGCTGACTTCTGTTCCGACTTCCCTCACGACCATCGCTGTGAGCGGCAGCGCCGGTTTCACGGGTGACGTGCACGCCTTGGCTGGAACCCTGACGTCCTTCACTTCCACCTCCAGCGGCGTCATCACCGCAACTGTAGACGACACCACCCAGACATTCACGGGCGGTTCGGGGCAGGACATCATCACCGTCACCGGTGATGCGACCAAGGCCATCAAGGCTGGCTCCGCCACCAACAACGAAATCGTGCTGAACGCGGCTGCGACCACCTTCACGGCAGCCAAGACCGTTGCCAACGCGACAGGCTTCACAACCCTGGGTACGAACACGAGTTCGTCCGGTTCGTACGACCTGAGCGTGCTGACCGGTTTCAATTCGATCGACGTGCAAAACACGGGTGCCGGAAACCTGACGTTTACCAACATCGCCAAGTCTTCCCCGCTCGCCATTGATGCCGCTGCAGGTGCTGGCACCATCACCTACCAAACGGCTGACACCACTGGCTCCAGCGACACCCTGTCCCTGACGATCGGCAAGTCTGCAAACTCGTCCGCGATCACGGTTCCCAGCCTGACCCTGGAAGATGCGAACTTGGTGGGTATCGGAACAGTGACCCTGGCTTCCAATGACTCAACGGCGGCTGCGGTGAACACCATAACCACCCTGGTGGACAACGGACTGTCCAGCCTGACCGTGAACGGCAATGCCGGGCTGACGATTGCAACGCTGAACGAAGCCACCACTGCGGCAACATCCTTCACGTTGGCCAACAACGAAACGGGTACGGCAGCCACAGGCGTGACGATCACCGCCTTTACCGATGCAAGTCTGGGTAACCTGACTTTCAGCGGTGCCGGCGCATCGTTCATTACCACCCTGACGGACGCTTCCGGCGTCATCAACATCGCTAACAGCGATTCGGGCGGTGTCACGATCGGTACGTTGGCTGATGCCGGTGCGACGGGTGCGCTTTACCTGAACATGGGCTTCTCGGGTTCCGGAAACACGACTATCTCCACCCTGACGAACTCCAATGCCACGACGACATCGATGACCATCACCGATTCCGCCTCCGGCAATGTCAAGCTCAGTTCGGTTACGGCCAATACCGCCATCACGACGGAAACTTTCAACAACACCGGTAGCGGCACGCTGACAGTGACTTCAGATCTGAATAGCGCTGTTACTTCGTTGACTTTGAAGGGCAACGTGGTGTTCAACAACACCACCGGGCACGCCAACTCGCCCACCGGCACGGCATTCACTGCCGGTGTGAACGCTGACGCCGCAACCACGGGCGTGACAGTCACTGCTGGAACCGACAATGCACACCTGAACCTCGGGTTTGCCGGCGCGGCCAGCGGCAAGACCGACAGCATCACGGTGGGTAACGGCAATGACTTCATCAGCGATCTGTCCACAGCTGGTACGGTTAACGTGACTGTTGGCACGGGCTCCAACCTGATCAATCTGGGTGGAACCACAACAGACACAAGCGCTGTTTACAACGTGACGCTGGGAACGCATACCTCTACCACCGGGATTGACCAAGTCAACATCGGTACCGCAGGTACGGCTTTTGCCTCCACGCCGAACCTCGTTGTGACTGGGGCTGCTGTGGGCGACAAGATCCTGTTGGCTGGTGATACTGCAGCGGTGGCTCTGTCTGGTACGGGACTGACCTCCGGCACAGGAACCATCACCAACACGTCGCTCTCGGCCGCTACCAGCATTGCCACTGCAGTTTCCACACTTGAAACCGCAGTCGGCACCACTGTTGAAGGCATCGCCGTAGGCGTGTACGGTGGCAACACCTTCATCGTTGAGCATAACGCCACTGCTGGTGCCAACGCGGCTGCGGTAACAACCGTGATTGAACTGGTTGGTTCCCATACGCTCAGCGCTTCCGGTGCCGCAGCTATCCACCTGCTTACCGTGGCTTCCTGATCTCCTTGCGGAGACACCCACAGAACACCGTGGGTTGAGCATCATTCAAACCCCACTGCCCAAAAGGCGGTGGGGTTTTTTCTTTTCGAATGTGGTAATTTGCTCCTCTTTGAACACATTAAATCTCACGCCTTCCATGCCCATTGCACAGGTGCCGGATCCCGTTAGCAACATGTTGCTGCAGGCGGTGGCCTACCACCGCGAAGGGAAGCTGCATGAAGCTGAACTCATCTACCGGACCATTCTCCAGTCCCATCCTGCTCATCCGGATGCAAACCACAATCTGGGTGTGATCGCCGTTCAGACTGGCCAAGCAGAAGCGGCCCTGCCACATTTCAAAGTGGCGTTAGAAACAAATCCCGATGTGGTGCAGTTCTGGGAAAGCTATATTGATGCGCTGATTCAGTTGGGTCGCAAGGAGGAGGCGAAGGCTGTCATTACACAGGCAAAGTCGCATGGACTGAATGGGCAAACTGCTGACAGGCTGGTATTGCAGATGGCGCAGAGGATTTCGCCGCCAGAGCGGGAACAGCTTCTTGGTAGCTTCGGCAATAGGGATTTTGAGTCCGCAGCCCGGCTAGCGAAGCGTCTGACAAGCGAGCACCCGGAAGACCCTCTCGGTTGGAAGGTTTGGGGAGCCTCGCTGATGCTCATGGGGCAAGCCGCAGATGCAGTGATGCCGATGCAAAAGAATCTCGAGTTGATGCCGGATGACGCGGAAGCCCATTTCAATTATGGCACTGCCATGAGGCACATGAAGCGGCTGAAAGAAGCAGAATCAAGCTTCAGGAAAGCTGTTGAACTGAAGCCCGATTATGCAGAAAGTCTTAATAATCTCGGAAACCTGTTGAGGGAAACAGGCCGGCTGGAACAGGCTGAATCCAGCCTGCGCCAGGCCATCGAGGCAAAGCCAGACTATGCCGAAGCGCATGGCAATCTGGGCAGCCTCCTCAAGGAATTGGGAGAAGCAGCAGAGGCTGAAGAAGAGTTTCGCAAAGCCCTGGAACTCAAACCTCAATATGTCGCAGCCCACAATGAGCTGGGCAACCTGCTGATGGAACAAGGCCGCTTGGGGGAGGCGGAGTCCTGCTTCCGTCATGCCATCGCCATAAGCGCTTTCAGTTCAGCGGCGCATAGGAATCTTGGAAACACATTGAAAGAGCAGGGCCGAATGGCAGAGGCGGAAGCCAGCATGCGGCAGGCCATTGCGCTGGCTCCGGAATATGCTGAAGCACACAATGATCTGGGGAATGTACTGAGGGACCAGGGCAAGGTGGAAGAAGCGATCGCCAGTTACCGCCAGGGGTTATCGATTAGGCCTGGTTTCGCTGAATGCCATTACAACATTAGCCAACTGAAGACTTATGTAAACGACGATCCGGATGTTGCCGTACTTCGTCAATTGCACGAAAACGAGTCCAGGGAGGAAAACAGGAAGTACATCTGTTTCGCGCTGGCAAAGGCCTGCGAGGATCTTGGAAATTACGATGAAGCTTTCGAATACTATTCTGCAGGGAAGCGGATAAGAAAAAAGGAACTGGACTATGCCATT
>JAGWIW010000081.1 GCA_028866015.1 Betaproteobacteria bacterium | reverse complement strand
GGCAAAACGTGAGAAAAATCGGCATGTACGTCTCCGAAGAACAAGATCATGGTGTTAAATCTCGATCAAGAGATCGGGTCGGAAATCCAGATTTTCCGGCAGTGAGTTAGTGTCGTATGCGTAGCCACGGGGGTTACACACCACCCGCGTTCCACCGACATTGTAGGCAAAGCTGTCATGGGTGTGACCGTGCAACCAGAGGTCTGCCTGGGCTACTAAATGGTCGAGCTGGCTGACGAAACACGGCGTCAGCGGGTGTTCGTAAAAGCGGGCGGCGACACTGCCTTCGCTTGGGGCGTGATGCGTCACGACGACCGTCTTGCCATCAAAAGGGGTGTCCAGTTTTTCCCGAAGCCAGGCTGCCGATTCGCGGTGCAGCGCCAGGGCATCGTCAGTTGTAAAAAGACGTCCTGTGTTGAAAATTGCGCTGAAATCATTGAGGCCGAATTTGGCAGCTTCTTTATTCAGTTGCACGCCGAAGTCGTCTTCTGGACCCTCGGTATAAAGTTTGAAGTCCGTCCACAGCGTCGCCCCGAGGAAGCGCACGCCGCCAATCATGACCTCCTGATTCTCAAGAAAATGGATCTGCGGGTGGTCGTGCATCAGTTCTTGGAAGCTCGCAAGAGTCTTAGGCAGGTCAAACCCGTAGAACTCGTGATTGCCCGCCACGTACACCACATGCAAATGTGGAGCCACTTGCAGCAGCTCCTCGGCGAAAAAAAGCCCGGCAGTGCCCACGTCAATGTCGCCGGCCAGAACCACCACGTCGGCCTGCCTCAAGGCTTCCTGGTCATAGGGATACGAAGAAAGTTCCAGGTGCAGATCTGACAGCAGGTGGATTTTCACGAGGCCCCCGATTATTTGCCGCCGATGCCAGGCAGCGCGGACGTGACCACGAAATCGTCCCCGTGCGCGGCCTCGAACGCGGCATTACGCTGCGCAAGCTCATGGTCGTCGGGCAGGCTGTCTTGCAGTTGCGCAGGCTTCAACGACTGCGCGGCAGCACGTTGCTCTTCGTTGAGGTCGTTGCGCTCGTCGCGCCATGCGGCAACGATAGCGCGAATTCTGTCGGTCTCCGCGTCGGTTAGCCACATGGCGCGTTCCCGCAAGCCGGCGGCACGCTGGCGCTCTCGCCACGCGGCCATGCGGCGCTTGACCCCGGCTATTTCGCCGGGGGTTTTGTATCGCGTCGTCATCGCGCTGCCTGCGCTTCTAGATCGTCGGCTTCTAGATCGTCAAGCAGATAGTCGTCGCAATGACCAAACACATTTGCGACAAGATCGGCGAGCAGAGCATCGCGAAGCGCTTTGCTGTTAAGCGTCCCGGCAATTTCAATCACCTCATCAAAGTCAAAGTCGTCGGGCGCTGACGCCGTGCATCCTGGGCAGATGCGATTAATAAAATCGGCCGCGTCGTCCGGCTCCTCGAAAATGTCGAGCGGCAATTTGTAATACTCAAGGTAATACTCGTCTGATTTTTTGTTGTTGTACTCGACGAAAACCTCGTAGCGATTGGTGATAAACATGGCCGGCGCGCTGCGCGTTTCGTCGTTGCATGCAAGCTGCACCAGTGTCTCTGTCGAGCATGCGTCCAGGCATCGCCGTATGGATTCCTTTGCGTCGTATCTCCTTTCTTCTTTTTCTTCCTCAAGCGCCTCTTGTTTTTCTAACGTCTTCTCGTGAAGGTCTTGCAGCGCTGCGTCAAGGTTTTCTTCCAGCCGTTCGACGAGAAACGCTTCGACCGCGACGCGAAACGCTTCTCCGCCGACGATTTCTGCGCACGCGAAGGCTAACGATACCCTTTCCTCGTCCTCTTCCTCTGCCACCGCCTTTGAGAAGACTTTCGCGAACTCGTCCCTTTTCTCGACAGGCAGCAAGCCGACTATTTCTGCAATCAAGCTGTCCGCCGTATCGTCGTCTGACGTTTCGTAGTAAAAAAAGGCGGCATCGACCGGAACGCATAGCTGCGCGCCCCGGTCGCACATGTGATACGCGTAGTCTGGGCTGCCGTCAAAAACGCGGCCGTCGTCGCGCACGTGTATCGCATACGAACTATGATCGTCGACGTACGGCACATCGTAAGGCTCGGTCAGCAATCTCTCGATGTCGTCCAGCGTAAGTGTGCTCACAACTTTCTTTATGTTCGCCAAGACTTCGTCGTAGTCCAGCGCTTCGATCGTTTCCATTTTTAGCTCCTTTGTTGTCGGTGAAAGCCTCACCATGTGATCATTATACCATATCTAGTTACGGTGTCAAGGGCTGGGCGTGCGGTTTGGAATGTTAAATACGGTTGACATTTGCTGAACAAATCCAGAATATGTCAACTCTAGTAAACATTTTGGCGCGCAATGAGTGAAATCCTGAATCTCAGAGATCTGGGTAAGGTGGTCCGGGCGGAGCGCAAGGCGCGCAAGCTCACCCAGACCGGCCTGGCGAAACTGGCCGGACTTTCGCGGCAAACCATCATCAGTCTCGAAGAGGGTAACGACGCGGGTATGTTCACGCTCATGAAGATCCTGCTCGCGATGAATCTGCGGCTGGATCTGCGCCCCGCAGATCCAGATTTCACGCAACTCGGAAAACTGTTCGACGAAGCCTGAGTTCACCTTAAGGTGAACCTCAAGGTTAACCCCAAGGTTCCCTCAAGGTTCCACCGAAGGATAACCTTCGGGCTAACCTTTGGACTCACCAATGGACCCACCTTTGGACCCACCAAAGGATACCTTGGGTGATGAATTTTTAGGCAAATTGGCTACGGACCTCAGCGAGCTAATAACGCCGTATTACGTATCGTGCATAACGTTTTTCGCGGGCTTTTACGATAATGTTTATTATCGTAAGGGCTGGCGGATCTTCGAGAGATTTTCGCGTGAAGCCGGCAATGTTTCACGGAAAAAAGCCCGGAGAACCTGATTTGGCGGGCTTTTAGGAGGTGGTCAGTTAGCGTGTGAAACAGTGGGGAAGGGTGTTTGCTTAAGCAAAACGAAAGCAAACCCCCAACCAAAACTAAAGCAAAAGACTAGGCCGGGTCGCTGCGCCGACCGTCGATCACCAGCCCACGCTCCACGGCCTGGTGGAGCGCCATGCTGATCACCGCCGCGCGGCTCTGCCCCAGCTCTTCCGCAAGGGCGTCCACTTTGGCCAGCAAGGCAGGGGCGATTGTGAGGCTGATCTGCTGCTTGTTGCCTTTCCGCACGCCGCGCTGCGCCCCGTCAGGGGCCCCCGCGATAAACGCATCAGCTCCTTTGCCCTTCGGCTTTGGTTTTGTAATAGCCATCGCACATCGCTCCCGTTCTTAAATGATAGTGTTCCAATATTAAAACAACGCGCTGACAAGTGCATTAAGTTCCGCGATGGCCTTCGGGTCGCCGGGCTTGGCCTCCAGCACGGACAGGCCGGCCCCGGCCGCGTTGGCGAAGGCTTTGCGGCGCCGGATCGGGGTGGGCAGGTACTCGAAGGCGGGCACGTCGGCGACGGCCGCTGCGGCTTCGGTGTTGTCGGTCGAAAAGTCGCCAGGGTCGGCGCAGTTCAGCACCGCAAAGGCCAGCAGGCCGTCGCGGACGCTGCGCGCCTCGTCCACCAGCTCCGCAATGTCTGACAAGGCCCAAACGTCATAGCTGCGGGGATGAAACGGCACCAGCAGCACGTCGGACAAGACCAAAGCCGCCCGGAGGGCTGTCGAGTCACGGCCACCAGCGTCGATGATAATGTCGTCGAACTTGTCGCCCATTTGCCGCGCCTGGGCGCGCAGCGTCGCGCCATCAGGGTATGTCGCGCAGGCAATGCCTGGCAGCTGGCCGGCCTCGGATCTGATGGCGATTGCCGCTTGGGCGGTGCCCTGCCTGTCCCCGTCGATCAACCAAACGTCCCGGCCTTGCAGCGCGCGGGCGATGGCGATGTTGAGCGCGAGCGTCGTCTTGCCGACGCCACCCTTGGTGTTGCCAACCGTGATGATCATGAAGGCACCTTATACGATGTAGAAAACGTATCATAATCATATCAAAACAGGTGAATAAGTCAATTCATTTAACGGGATAATGGGGAGTCGAGTGGGGCGCTGCCCCACGCCCTGCGCCTGGCGGCGCGCCACGCGATGGAGGCGGTGGCCTGGGCAGCTGCGCTGATGGCTCAGCCATGGCGGAAGAAACTCACCCCCCCTAAAAGGACACGGCTTCGCCGTGGCCTTTTCCGCTCGCTCGGCCTCCGGCCTCCCTCGCCACCGCGCTCTGGCCGCGCAGGCCAAACCACCCCCTGCCCCCTGAGGGGGGGCGCGCGACGGCTTCGCCGCGCTTGCCTGCCGACGAAAATGAGAAGAAGGTGAATAAAATCGAAGGCCAACGCCAACCCCCCCATCGCGAAAGGGGGGAGCGCCGTGAGGTGCGGGGGGGTACCCCCCAGCCCGCCCGCCGCTTGCGGCACAAGGCGGGCAGCTCGCCAGCCCGCGCGCTTCGCCGCGCGGGGAACCGGCCTTGGCCGGCTGGCTCGTAGGGGCTCGGGTGTACCACCCTCACCCCCCCCTCATTAAAAGAGAATAGATATGCACCCCCAGCAGTGGCGCGGCTTTGCGGGCAGTTTTATCCCTGTACACGGGAATGAAGTTCCCTGTACACGGGAATATCTATCCCGTGTACAGGGAATAAAAAAACAGTTTTATTGGCACTTGCGTAGCTTCGGCTGGCTTCGCTGGCGGCAGCGCAGCCAACTACCACGCCCGGCATCCCCTTTGAAATAGCCTGTTTCCGCACTTATCTTCCCTATTGACAGGGCGTTATTCGGCGTTTAAAGTTGCATCAAATACCTTGATATCAGGGCATAAAACGCCCAGTAAAACAGGAGAGTCGCCGATGCGTTACGAAAAAGTAACGGAAGTCATTGATTCAACGGGTAAATCAGAGAAAACAAGAGAGGTGGTGAACACCCGCAAGATGCCACAAGAGCCAAACTATGTGAAGGTTTATATCGATGACCTGGGGCGGCTCCTGAACGTGCAAGAGAGCCATCGGAGCATCCTGCTATACATCGCCGCGTCGATTAACTACGACGGCTTCCTGACGCTCGTAAAGGCGCGGAAAGAGCGGATTGCAGCAACGGTCGGGGTCAGTGTCAAAACTGTCAGCAACGCGGTTTCAGAGCTTGTGAAGATCGGGATCTTGCGGCGCGCAGGGCGCTCAGAATATGAACTCGATCCGCACCTTTTTGGGAAAGGCGACTGGGCGTCCATTCGTGAACGCCGGCAGGCGTTCAAAGTCGAGTTGTCATACTCGCCAACATCCGGCCGGACGATCAAACTCAAGCGGGATAATTAAAGCCCACGTTCGGGCGCCCCGGCGCCCGATTTCTCAATGGGGGTGGCCCAGCCACCACCCCCGCGAAGCTCAGCCATGGCTCAGCCATAGCTCAGCCCTCACGCAGGCGTAAACGCCAGGCCGTGTGCCGCGAGCCCCACCAGGTCGATGTGCGCCTGGTTGATGGTGAGTTCTGCTGCTGCGGCCAGCAGGCTCGCCTGCGTGAATGTGCCGTTGGCCAGGTCGTTGGTGAGGTTGGTCAGGCTGCTTGAGTCAAT
>JAGWIW010000169.1 GCA_028866015.1 Betaproteobacteria bacterium | reverse complement strand
GAATGGTGGGGCTGGACAGGGCGATCTGCAGGATCGGCACCGTGGCCGCGTTGTAGTTGAGGATCAGCGGCGGTGTCATGCCGGGCGGCATGAACTTCAGGATCGTCTGGGAAATGGAAGTCACCTGGGCCGTGGCGGTACGGATATCCACGGTGGGCTGGAAAAAGATCTTGACGATGCCGTAACCCGGCAGGGAAGTGGACTCGATGTGCTCGATGTCGTTGACGGTGGACGTCAGGTAGCGTTCATAGGCATACAGAACGCGACCCGACATGTCTTCCGGCGAAAGTCCGGAATAGGTCCAGACGGCACTGATGACCGGAATGCGGATGTCCGGAAAGATGTCCGTGGGCGTGCGCAGGATGGAAAACACCCCGGCCAGCAGGATCAGCAGCGCGAACACGATGAACGTGTAGGGGCGGCTCAGTGCCAGCTTGACTACCCACGACATCATAACGGTTATTCCTTTTTTAACTATGCACCGGGGGTCCCCCCGGCCAAACCGCAAATTCTGCCAGCATCCGGCCACGCTGCTGTAACCAATTGTAGTGGTAACAATCGGTCAGGACAGTGGAAAACGTTCAGGGCCCGAACAGGGTTTCCAGCGCCGCGCCGGGGTCGGCCGCGCGCATGAAGGTTTCGCCCACCAGGAAGGCGTGCACGCCGCGGGCGCGCATGGCCGCCACGTCCTCCCGGGTTGCGATGCCGCTTTCGGTGATGGGCAGGCGCCCGGCCGGCACCCGGGCAGACAGGGTCCAGGTGGTTTCCAGGCGGGTTTCAAAGGTGCGCAGGTTGCGATTGTTGATGCCCACCAGGGGCGTCTCGAGCTGGAGCGCCCGCTGCAGTTCGTCGCCATCGTGCACTTCCACCAACACCGCCAGCTCCAGGCTCTTCGCCAGGGCGGCCAGCGCCTCCAGGTCCGGTTGCGGCAGGGCGGCCACGATGAGAAGGATGGCGTCCGCCCCCATGACGCGGGATTCGTACACCTGGTAGGGATCCACGATGAAATCCTTGCGCAGCACCGGCAGGGCGCAGGCCGCGCGCGCCTGCTGCAGGTACTCGGGGGCGCCCTGGAAGTAGTCGC
>JAGWIW010000025.1 GCA_028866015.1 Betaproteobacteria bacterium | reverse complement strand
ACAGTTCCACGCTGCAAGCCAACAAAGACCAGATCTGGCTGCAAAACGGCGACAAAAACAACCTCTACGACTATGTCAACAATTGCAGCGAATCCGGAAACCGCAGCTGTGAATATTCCACGGTTCCGGTAGTCCAGAGCGTCAATCCGGGAAGCGAACAGCAGATCACGGCCATGGCCTGCCTGCACATCATCTCAGCCACCGGGGGCAGCGGCAAATACATCACGGCCCAGATGTCTACCGGCTGCTCGCCCATCAACGCCAGCGGTTCAGGCACTTCCTACGGGGTCATTGCCCCTCCCAAGCTGGCCCAGTAGGCGCAACGCCCACCGGCCAGCAGTCGGAAGCCGTCAGACGAGGGAGAACTTGAGTGTGCCCAGTTTCTCGATGGTGGACTCCACACGGTCGCCAGCCTTGAGCCAGACGCGCTGATCAGCCGGTTTGCCCAGGATCACCCCTTCCGGCGTTCCGGTGAAAATGAGGTCACCCGGTTCCAGCGGGAAATGCTTGCTCACATAGGCAATGATCTGCTGCGTGTTGAAAATGAAATCGGAGGTGTTGGAGGACTGCCGAAGCTCGCCGTTCACCCGCGTCTCCAGCTTGAGGTCATTGGGGTTGCCCACCAGATCCGCCGAAACGAAATAAGGTCCGATCGGAGCGAAATTATCCAGTGTTTTGCCAATCATCCACTGGCCGTTGGGCAACTCCAGCTGCAGGTCGCGCGCTGAAAAATCCTGCCCGGTGCAGTAGCCCGCCACGTATTCCAGCGCCTTGTTTTCCGGGACATTGCGGGCCTCCTTGCCCATGACCACCAGCAATTCCGTTTCGTAATCCAGCTTGTAGGAGATATCCCTGGGGGGAACCTTGATGGTGCAATTTTGGGCCGCAAGGGCGTTGTTGTACTTGTTGAACAGGGGTGGAACCCGTGGGGGCTGCATGCCGATTTCCTTCGCATGCCGACGATAATTGAGGCCGATGCAAACAATCTTTCCCGGATTGCGGAATAGCCGTCCGTAGGTGATTTTCGACTCGTCGACAAAGTAGCTGCCGCCTTTCTTTTCTGCGGCATTGATCAACGCATAGAGCGCTTCGGCACGCCCTTCCTGAAGCAGATCATCCAGGGTCAGGGGTGCGTGGCGTTTGAGCCCCTTGGCTGCCGCACGGACATCCAGAACACCTTGAGGCAGCTTGACGCCCAAGGTCTCTTCCCCGTCCTTTTGCCTGATGGAAAGCAACGTCAACCCTTTCACCATTTCGTGAGGACGCGCATGCTTGCTTTCAGCATGACCGCCCTCTTCTGCCAAGACCTGGCCTGATGCCAGACCCATGACACCGGCAGCGGCCAGGGTGGATTTCTGAAAAAAATCGCGACGGCTGTTGTCCATGCTGCTTTCCTCCTCCCTCGTGTTTAGAATGATTGGCCCTTGAATTCAGGCCGCTTTCAAGCGTTTCCGGCTCACGGCCAACGACCCGCCGATCATGCCAGCCAGGCTTGCCAGCAGGCCCGCCAACTGAGGCGGGACAATGGCATCGGGGGTCAGCAGCTCGCACAGAATCCACACGGTGGCGCCAAAAGTAACGGACAGCAAGCCGCCCAACGGCGTTGCCCGTTTCCAGTACACGCCAAAAGCAAGGGGCACAAAGGCAGCCACCAGCGTGATCTTGTAGGCGTTTTCCACCATTTTAAAAATGGAAAGCTCGGACCGGATGGCGATGAAAGTCACAAGCACCGTAAATACGAGAACCACGACTCGCATGACTTTGAGCAACTGGTCGTCAGTCATCTGGCGGTAAAAACCACGCACCACGTTTTCCGCAAACGTGACTGAAGGAGCAAGCAGCGTGGCTGAGGCGCAACTCTTGATGGCCGACAACAGGGCACCAAAGAACATGACCTGGGCGAACACAGGGGAATGCTCGAGGATCAGCTTGGGCAGGATCAATTGGGAATCCGTATCGAGGTAGCGACTCACCAGGGCCGGATCGATCAGCGTGGCGGAATAGGCGAGAAACATGGGGATGAAGGCAAAAAGAAAATACAGGCTTCCACCCAGGATGGAAGCATTGCGCGCTGTGCGCTCGTTGTTGGAGGAAGTGACGCGCTGAAAAACATCCTGCTGGGGAATGGAGCCCAGCATCATGGTAATCCAGGCGGCAAAAAACCCGATGACATCCGCCAGATGAGGCGCAGGCCAGAAATTGAATTTGCCCGCGGCGGCGGCATGCTGCACCACCGCCCCCACGCCGCCAGCCGTTCCGCTCAGGTCCCACGCGATGTAAACCATGCCCAGCATGATGATGATCATCTGGATGAAATCGGTGATGGCCACGGACAGCATGCCGCCAAACAAGGTATAGATCATGACCGTCGCGGCACCGACCAGCATGCCGGTTTGCTTGGAAATCATGTCGTCCGACACCACATTGAAGACAAGGCCCAAGGCCTTGATCTGGGCTGCGACCCAACCCAGATAGGAGATGACGATGCAGATGGTGACCATGACTTCCACCGCCCGCCCGTACTGGTGCCGGTAAAAATCGCCAATGGTGAGCAACTTTTTCCGGTACAGCGGCACGGCGAAAAAAAGTCCCACGAGGATAAGACAAAGGGAAGACCCGAAGGGATCAGCCACCACCCCGTGCAAACCCTCCTTCAGAAAGGTCGCAGGTATTCCAAGAACCGTTTCAGAACCGAACCAGGTGGCAAAAACGGTCGCAGTGACCACATAAAGCGGCATGCTGTGTCCGGCTGCCGCATAGTCGGCCGTGTTGTGGACGCGCAGTGCCACCCATAGGCCAATGGCAACAGAAATGATCCAGTAGGTGACGACAAACCAGAGCAGCATGGAAACTCCCGCTTCAAGATGCCCGATTCTAACGGCTGGCGATTGCGCTTGGCTACTGTCCCAGCCTGCCGATATCCAGTTCTGGCGGCTGTGCGGCACGGTCAGGCTGGAATGGCACCAGCCCCAGGAACGGGGCCTGGATCTCCTGCTTCAAAGTGGCCAGATTTTCTTCGAATACCTGCATTTGCGGATCCACGACATTGGCTACCCACCCGGCCAAGGTTAATCCACGCGACTTGAC
The DNA here is from genome assembly GCA_028866015.1 of Betaproteobacteria bacterium. GTDB lineage: Bacteria > Pseudomonadota > Gammaproteobacteria > Burkholderiales > Ferrovaceae > JAKBAT01. Next base: position 23,811 of record JAGWIW010000025.1, on the reverse strand, counting down.
GGACTCTTCGGTCAGCAAGGCGTGATTGATGCATCCCAGCCGCATGCCCACCACAAGGATCACCGGCAGGCCCAACGCCTGGCAGAGGGACGCGGTGTCGCCATCAGCCCCCAAAGGAACGCGAAAGCCCCCTGCCCCTTCCACCAGCACGACATCGGCTCGTGCCTGCAGCGCGTGCAGGGCTTTTTCGATCACGGAAAACCGGATTCCGTCTCCCGCATTCCTTGCGGCGATGTGCGGCGCAATCGGAGGTTCGTAGGCGTAGGGATTGATCCATTGCCACGGAATGCTGCCTTGGGCCAGCGCGACAGCTTCGGCCTGCCTGGAAACCGGAAGCGTGGAGTGGTCTGCCAGCAGCAGCGCGTCATCGTTGATCCACAAACCCTGTTCGTACACACAACCCGTGCCCACCGGCTTCATCCCCACGGCAGAATATCCCTGCCTGGAAAAGCACTGCAGCAGCGTTGTGGCCACCGTGGTTTTCCCGACGCCCGTGTCGGTTCCCGTAATGAACCAGGAACGGTTCATGCACGCACCACGTCGTCGAGGGATTGGTGCGTGGCGTCGACCATCAGGTGGAATTCATCGTCGGATATCGTGTAGGGCGGCATGAAGTACACCGTGTTTCCAATCGGCCGGAGCAACACCCCGCGGGCAAGGGCCGTCTGATGAAAACGTCGGGAAAAATCAGTTGGCGCAGCGCTCACTTCGAATGCCCAGATCATGCCCCTGTTGCGAAAATTCCGTACGCGGGGGTGGCTGCGCAGGGAGGCTGCCAAAGTCTCCAGCTTTGGCCCACGGGCCCTGTTGCCAGCGATCACTTCTTCCTCTTCGAACAGGTCAAGCACCGCCAGGGCGGCACGGCAGGCCATCGCATTGCCTGTGTAGGAATGGGAGTGAAGAAACCCCCGACTGATGTCGTCGTCATAGAAGGCCTGGAAAATCTCGTCGCGCGTCATGACCACCGACAACGGCAGGAATCCGCCAGTGATGCCTTTGGAAAGGCACAGAAAGTCAGGCGTGATTCCCGCCTGTTCATGTGCAAAAAAAGTTCCGGTGCGCCCAAAACCCACCGCAATCTCGTCTGCAATCAGATGCACGCCGTATTGCCGGCACAGGGCAGCCGCCTTTTTCAGGAAATCGGGTTCGTGGAACACCATGCCAGCCGCAGCCTGCACCAGCGGTTCCACAATCAGGGCAGCAATGGCGTCGCTGGATTCAAGGAGTTGCTTCAGTGCCGCCAGCGATGACTGTGCAGCCTGCGGCCCCAACCGTGCATCCGGGCTGGGTACGATGTGGCAGCGACGGATGAGGGAAGCATAAGCTTCGCGGAACAGGGGAACATCCGTGACGCCCAGGGCACCCAGGGTTTCCCCATGGTAACCCCCTGCCAGTGCGATGAATTCCGTCCTGTGCGCTTGCCCCCTGTTGCGCCAGTAATGGGCGCTCATCTTCAGCGCCATTTCCGTGGCAGATGCGCCGTCCGAGCCATAAAAGCAATGCCCGAGCGTGCCTCCCGTTGCAGCTCCAAGACGCTCGGACAGTCGAACGACCGGCTCATGGGTAAAACCGGCCAGCATCACATGCTCGAGCTGCCGCAGCTGATCTTCGAGGGCTGCAACGATGCGTGGATGAGCGTGGCCAAAGAGGTTGACCCACCAGGAGCTGACTCCGTCCAGGTAGCGCTGCCCCTCGAAATCCTGGAGCCATACGCCCTGCGCCTTCTGGATGGGCATGAGAGGCAACTGCTCATGCCATTTCATCTGCGTGCAAGGGTGCCACACAGCCGCCTTGCTGCGTTCGAGCCATTCGCGGTTGCTGCTCATGCGGCAGACCTCAAGGCAGCAAGCAGGCGTTCCACATGGGCCGGCTCATGTTGGGCTGAAAGGGAAATCCGCAACCGGGCAGACCCGGGCGGTACCGTGGGCGGACGTATGGCCGGCACCCACAGTCCCTGTTGCTGCAATGCCTGGGCGATGCGTGTCACCGTGAAATTGTCTCCTACAATGAGGGGGTGGATGGCAGTCTCGGAAGGCAGCAGTTTCCAGGGCAACCCCTGGGCTCCTTCCTGCAGCTGTCGCCCCAGCTGTTTGAGGCGTTCCCGCCGGAAACCGTCCTGGCGAATGCGCTCCAGGCTCGCAACACAGGCCGCCGCCAGGACTGGCGGCGTGCCGGTGGTAAAAATATAGGTGCGGGCCCGTTGCAGCAGCCACTCGATGACCTCTGCGGAAGCGGCGATGAAGGCCCCGAATACCCCGGCGGCTTTTCCCAGGGTTGCCATGTAAACCACACGGGGTGAATTCAAACCCAGGTGGGATAAGGTGCCGCGCCCTTCGTCCCCCAGCACGCCAAAGCCGTGGGCATCATCCACCAGAACCCGGGCATCGTGGCGTTCGGCCAGCGTCACCAGTTCGGCCAGCGGCGCAATATCCCCGTCCATGCTGAAGACTCCGTCCGTGATGATCCATTTTTCCGCGGCTTCGCACCGGCTCAAGCCTTCCTCCAACCGAGCCAGGTCCCCATGGGGATAGACAGTCAGCGATGAGGGCCGGGCCAGGCGGATTCCATCAATCAGGCAGGCATGGTTGAGCGCATCGGAAAACACCGCCCCCCCCTCGCCCACCAACGCCGGAATCGCCCCGAGATTGGCCATATAACCCGTGGAAAAATGCAAGACACGTTCCTGCCCCAGCCAGGAGGCCAGCGCCAGTTCAAGTTGCGCCACAGGTTCGGAATGACCGCTGATGAGGGCCGATGCACCGGCTCCCAGGCCATAGCGGTCGAGCGCTTCATGAGCCGCACGAATCAGGTCGGGATGGCTGGCAAGTCCAAGATAATCGTTGGAGGCGAATGCGAGCAGGGTTTGCCCGTCGGCCTGAAGGTGGGGCCCTTGTGGTCCGAATACGGTTTTCCGGTTCCGCAAGAGTCCGTTTTCCTGCAAGTTCTGCAGTTTTTGCCGATAGAAGTTCTTCATATGATTATAACCATGCGGACTTTTACCGCCAGCCGGCGAAGATTATAATTTCCGGTTTTAGAACACACTAGGCTTTATATCATTATGGCAGCGATTGGTACGGAAAAGGTTCTTTCGGTCCACCACTGGAATGAATCACTCTTCAGTTTCACCACGACACGGGATCCTGGCTTGCGCTTCGAAAACGGCCATTTCGTGATGATCGGCCTTCAGGTGAACGGCAAACCCCTCACGCGCGCCTACAGCATCGCCAGCGCCAATTACGAGGAACACCTTGAATTCCTGAGCATCAAGGTGCCCAACGGGCCTCTGACTTCGCGCCTTCAGCATATCCAGGTGGGAGATGAAGTCCTGGTCAGCCGAAAACCCGTGGGTACGCTGGTCATTCACGACCTGTTGCCCGGAAAGCACGTCTATTTGTTCTCCACCGGGACCGGGCTTGCGCCATTCATGAGCATCATCAAGGATCCTGAAACATACGAGCGTTTCGAGAAAGTGATTCTGGTGCATGGCGTGCGTCAGGTGTCCGAGCTGGCCTACCGGGAATTCATCCAGCACGAGCTCCCCAACAACGAGTATTTTGGTGACGAGGTGAGGCAGAAGCTGGTCTATTACCCCACGGTCACACGGGAGGAGTTTGAAACCACCGGGCGCATCACAACCCTGATCGAATCCGGCAAGCTGTTCTCGGACATCGGCCTTCCTCCGCTTGACCCAGCGGTAGACCGGGCCATGATCTGCGGCAGCCCCGGCATGCTCAAGGACATTTCGAGCATGCTCGATGTGCGCGGGTTCAAAATTTCAGAAGGGATCGGAGAACCCGGTGATTACGTCATCGAACGGGCTTTCGTGGAAAAGTAAGCCCCCTTCTCTCCCCAAAGCCCTGCCAGTGGACCCGGCAGGGCTTTTTTATTATCCCTCCTGCTTTGCCCTGGCATGATCCTGGGCCAGGAACAGGTAGACAGCCGGCACCACGAACAAGGTGAACAGGGTGCCAATGGAAAGTCCGCTGAAGATCACGATGCCCATGGACCGCCGCCCGGCCGCACCGGCACCGGATGCCAGGACCAGCGGCAGGACGCCCAGCACCATGGCCGCCGTCGTCATGAGGATCGGACGCAAGCGGACAGAGGCCGCTTCAATCACCGCATCAAACCTGGAACGCCCAGCCAACTGCAACTGGTTGGCGAACTGGACAATCAGGATGCCATGCTTGCTGATGAGCCCCATCAAGGTGACCAGACCCACCTGGGTATAGATGTTCAACGTGGCCAGGCCCACGTTGATGAAGATCAGCGCACCGAACAATGCCATGGGGACTGACACCAGGATCACCACAGGGTCACGGAAGCTTTCAAACAGGGCGGCCAGCACCAGGAACACCAGCAACACCGCAAACAGCAACGTCACCACAAACCCTCCCGACTCCTGCACATATTGACGGGAAGCGCCCGAGTAATCGACGTTGTAGCCCACAGGAGCCACTTCCAGGGTGGTTTTCTTCAGAAAACTCAGCACTTCAGCCTGGGACACCATGGGAGTGGCCACGCCCGCAATGGTGGTTGCGTTGAGCTGTTGAAAATGGCTGACGGTTTCAGGCACCACATGGCGATCAAGCGTGGCCACGGTGCTGGCCGGGACCAGCGCACCGGAGGGGGTCTTGATGTGATAGTCGAGTACCTGATCGGGATTGAGCCGGTCCACCTGCTTGACCTGGGGGATGACTTTGTACGAGCGACCACCAAGGGCAAAGTAATTGACGTAGCCTCCACCCAAGGCACTGCTGAGCGTGGCACCCACATCCTGTTCGGTCAGCCCCATGCTGCTGGCCAGATCACGATCGACCTTGATGGTCGTCTGGGGTTTGTCGAACTTGAGGTCGGCATCCACGAAAAAGAACATGCCACTGCGGCGTGCCTTATCCAGCACCTTCTGGGCCACTTCATTCAAATTCTGGAACGGCTCGGTGGTGCTGATCACGAACTGGACCGGCAATCCCTGGGTCCCTGGCAGCGGCGGGAACTGGAATGCAGCCACACGGGCACCGGCAAGACTGCCCCATTTGATCTGGAGATCCTTCTGCAGTGCTTCGGCTGACCGCTTGCGCTGGTCCCAGGGCTTGAATACCGCACCACCCAGCCCCTGGTTAAGCACGGGCACCCCCGTGATCTGGAACATCTGGGCATATTCAGGCTCGGACTTGGCGATTTCCTGCAACTTCTGGGCATAACGCTGCATTTCGTCCGCCGTGGCATTGGGCGGTCCGGTCATGGAATACAGCACAATCCCTTGGTCTTCCTGGGGAGCCAATTCCTTGGCAGATGTGGCAAACAAATACACGGTGGCCAGCAGCAGCAGTGTTCCCATGACCACGAACACGCCCCCGGTCTGCAAGGCACTGGAGAGCGTCTTCTGGTAGCGCCGGTGCAATGAATCGAACGTGCGGTCCAGGAACGCCACAAACTTGTGGTCATGCTCATCGCTGGTGAGAAAACGGGAACACATCATGGGCGACAAGGTCAGCGCGATGACGCCTGATACCGTGACGGCCCCTGCCAGGGTAAAGGCAAATTCGGTGAACAGCGCCCCCGTCAGGCCGCCCTGGAATCCGATGGGAATGTACACGGCGATCAGCACCACGGTCATGGCCAGAATCGGTCCGCCCAGTTCTCGCGCCGCCATCAATGCCGCCTCCCAGGGCGACTTCCCCTCCTCCTTGATGTGGCGATCGACGTTTTCCACCACGATGATGGCATCGTCCACCACCAGGCCGATCGCCAGGACCAGTGCCAGCAAGGTCAGCAGATTAATGGAATAGCCCAGCATCAGCATGATCAGGAATGTGCCGATCAGGGACAGGGGCATGGCAATCACGGGAATGATCACCGCACGCAGGCTGCCGAGGAACAGGAAAATCACGGCCGTGACGATCACCAGGGCTTCAAACAGGGTCTTGGCCACTTCCTTGATGGAGGACGTGATGTATTGCGTCGAGTCGTAGACGATCTGTCCGGTCAGTCCCGTAGGCAGCTTGGCCTGCAGTGCCGGAAACGCCTCTCGCACCCGTTTGGCCACGTCCAGCACATTGGCGCCTGGGGCCACCTTGATGCCGATGAAAACGGATCGCTGGCCATCGAAGGCCACGTTGAAGTCGTAGTTATCGGATCCCAGGGTCACGTTGGCGATGTCTTCAAGGCGGACCAGGGTATTCCCCTTCTGTCGCACCACCAGCTTCCTGAATTCCTCGACGCTGTGCAGGTCGGTCCCTGCAGTCAGGTCCACGCTCACCGCCTGGCCTTTGGTGCTTCCCACGGCAGCCAGGTAATTGTTTGCCGCCAGCGCACTGCTGACATCAGCGGCCGTGACACCATGGGCCGCCATGCGGTTTTCATCAAGCCAGGCGCGCAAGGCAAAATTACGTGCCCCCAGAATTTCCGCCGTCTGCACCCCTTCCAGGGAATCCAGCTTGGGCTTGACTTCGCGCAGCAGAAAATCGGTCACGTTGTTGGTGGGCAGCACCTTGCTGTAGAAGCCCATGTACATGGAATCGACCGTCTGCCCCACCTGCACGGAAAGCACTGGCTGCTGTGCCTGCGGCGGGAGCTGGTTGCGCACCGAATTGACCTGGGTGTTGATTTCGGTCAGCGCCTTGTTGGGGTCATAGTTCAGGCGCAGGGTGGCCGTGATGATGGAAGTGCCCAGCAGGCTGTTGGAGGACAGGTAATCAATCCCCTGGGCCTGGGCAATGGCAGATTCCAGCGGCTGGGTGATGAAACCCGCCACTGTCTGGGCATCCGCACCGTAATAGTTGGTGGTGATGGTGACCACTGCATTCTGGGTGCGTGGAAACTGGTTGACCGGCAGGCTGAACACGGCCCGCAGGCCGAGCACCAGGATCAGCAGGCTGACGACGACCGACAGGACGGGGCGCCGGATGAAAATGTCCGTGAAATTCATGGGCAGCTCAGCTCACTTTTCCTGAGGCGTGGGCGACGGATCATTGGGCGGCAACAGCTGGTTGTTGATGATCACCGGCGTGCCCGTTTTGAGCTTCATCTGACCGCTTGTGACAACGGTTGCCCCGGCGTCAATACCGGACAGGACGGCCACCTGGTCACCGCGCGTGGGGCCTGTGGTCACAAATACCTGTTCGGCCACCCAATCCACCTTGGGTCCGGCCTTGCCCTCACTGCCGTTTCGCTTGGGCGCCGGCTTCAGGATGAACAGGGTTGCACCGTAAGGATTGTAGGTGATGGCGGATTGGGGAACGGTTATCAGCGACTGGGGTTCGCCATGATTCCAGTGCACTTTCCCGAACATGCCCGGGAGCAGGATTTCCTGGGGATTATCCAGGCGAGCCTCCACTGACAGATTGCGCGTACTGGCATCGACCAGCGGACTGATGGCCGATATCACCCCTGGGAACACCTTGCCAGGCCAGGCATCCGTTTGCACGGTGACTTTTCCGCCCACCTTGAGCTGTCCGGCCCGTTGCTGGGGCACGTTGAAATCCACCAGAATCGGAGCGATCTGCTGCAGCGTGACCACTTTGTCACCCGGGTTCAGGTACTGGCCGGGATTGATGGTTGTGATGCCCAGGCGCCCCTCGAAAGGAGCCACCAGAATTTTTTTGGCCAGCAGGGCTTTCTGTTGGGACAGCTGGGCTTCCTTGCTCTGGAGGTCTGCCGTATCGGCATCCAGTTGCGCCTTGCTGATGGCCTGTGCCTTATATTGGGCACGATCGCGGTCCATGGTGATGCGCGCCAGTGAAGCACTGGCCTCGAGCATGTTGAGCTGGGCCTTTTCCGCATCATCCACCATTTCCAGCAGGACTTGTCCTGCCTTCGCCCTGTCACCCGAATGGAAGGACATCTGTCGCACCGTTCCTGCCACTTCGGGGCTGATGTCAACGCCGCGCACAGCACGCAGGGAACCCACCGCCTCGAATTCCGGTACCCACGCCGAACGGCTTGCGGTGCTGGTGCTGACCGCTTGCGGCGGCTCTCCGGACGCGGCCATGAACTTCCGGATCATCACGCTTTTGAAAATCTGGAAGGCCACCAGCCCGCCGACCAGTATCGCAACCAGCACCAGCATGATGGTCATGCGTTTCTTGAAGGAAGGATTGGATTGTCGTTCGCTCATGGTTGTTGGTTTTCCTGCTGCGAAATTCGGGGAGTGCCTGAATCGGGCTGGTTCCACCAGCCACCACCCATGGCCAGGAACAAGGCTGCCGAATCGGCCAGCCGTGCTGATTGTGCCTGGATGAGTGAGATGCGGGCCTGGTTATCATGTTCCTCTGCCACCAGCAGCGTCAGGAAACTGGCGCCGCCGTTTTCATACTGCGCGCGGGCCAGTTCCAGGCTGCGTGTGGAAGCCCGGGCATTGTCTGACTCGGCCGCCAGGGTGGTGGCGTCGGTTTCAAGTGCGCGCAACACGTCGGCCACGTTCTGGAAGGCATTGAGCACGGTCTGGCGGTACTGCGCAGCCGCCTGATCGAGCGCGGCTTCCGCTGCACGCTTTCCGGCTTCCAGGGCACCACCATGGAACAGCGGCTGCGCCAGATTGGTTCCGAGATTCCAGACCGTGGATCCCGGATTGAGCAGCGAGCCAGGAACCAGCGCCATGGCACCGTAGCTGGCTGAAAGGGTCACGCTGGGATAGACGCCGGCAATGGTCATGCCCAGGCTGGCTGTGGCCTGGTGCAGCTGGGCTTCGCTCACCAGGATGTCGGGTCGCTGGTGGACCAGGGCAGAAGGCAGGGAGACCGGCAGCTTTTCGGGCAAGCGCAGTTCGTCCAGCTCGAACTCCGGCAACTGCGCATCGCCCGGGAACTTGCCGACATACACGGCAAGCTGATGGCGGGTTTGCGCCAGCTGGCGTTCAAGGCCGGGAATTGTGGCCAGCGTCTGCGCCAGGGTGGCACGTTGCTGCTGCACTTCCGTCTCTGAAATCGCCCCCAGCCGCTCACGCGCTTGCATGATGTCGAGGGTTTTTTGCTCGGCTGCCAGCACGGCTTCGGAGGCACGAATCTGGGACCGCAATGCGGCTTCCCGAATTGCCGTGGTGGCAATGTTGGCTGCCAACGTGACTTGTGCGGCACGCAGCAGGTTGGCTTGCGCTTCAGCCTGGGCGTCAAGCCCTTCCAGCTGGCGACGGTTGGCGCCGAAAAAGTCGAGCGTGTAGGACACCCCGACGCTCGCATTGGTCAGGCTGAACGTGCTGGGACTGCCGGCAAATCCGAAAGCCTGTGGCGAAATGCGCTGGCGGGTTTCGCCCAGCTTGGCATCGACCGCGGGAAAAAGCAGGTTGCCGCGCTCCGCGGCCGCGTACTCACGGGCATTTTCCAGGGCTCCCTGGGCCGCCGCAATGGTCGGGCTGTTATGCAGGGCATTGTCGATCAGGGCATTGAGCTTGGAAGAATGGAACAGCTGCCACCATTGCGCGGGGATGTCCGCCCCGGCCTGGAAAACCTGGGCAGCACCATCGCGGGTGGGTGCACTGGCCGTTTCCTGGGGCTGCTTGCCTTCCGTATACTGCTGGACACCCGGCGCAGCCGGACGCACGAAATCCGGCCCTACGGGAGAACACCCCGCCAGCAGGACAAACGGCAGCCAACCTGCCCGCACCAGAAACTTTTCAATGAGACTTCCGCGGCTCTTGCCAACGGGCAGCCGCATCATCATCCGATTGTCTTGCATCAACCCAACGCGCCCCCTCTGGCGTGATTTCTTTTTTCCAAAACGGCGCCCGCGTTTTCAGGGCATCCATCAGGAACTCGCAAGCCTGGAATGCCTCTCCCCGATGGGCACTGGTAACGCACACCAGGACGATCGGGTCTCCAGGAGCCATCTCACCCACACGATGGATGATGGAAACCTCTTGCAGGTTCCAGCGGCGGCGTGCTTCAGCCTCCAGCTGGCCCAGGGCTTTTTCCGTCATCCCGGGATAATGTTCCAGCGTCAGCCGGGATACGGGTGCATCCTCGTTGAAATCGCGGACAAATCCCGTAAAACTGACCAGCGCTCCCACACGGACATCCTTGCCGTGCAATATTTCCATTTCATGACCAGCATCGAACGGGGCATCCTGGATTCTGACGCTCATGGAATCATCCTCCCGTCACCGGCGGAAACAGGGCCACTTCGTCCCCCGGCTTGATGAAGGCATCCAAAGCGACAAGCTCCTGGTTCACAGCAGCCCTCAAGGGCCTGGTGCCGGAAAATGCGTCATCCCATGCACCGCCCCGTTGCCGCAACAGGGCAATCAAAGCTGCCAGTGTCATGGGCTGTGCAAGCGGCAAGGTTTCCGCATCGGTCTGCAGGCTTTCCCGAAGGCGCGCAAAGTAGCGCAGCTGCACCGTACCTGCGGGAGCCCTTGAAGATACCATAAGATCGAACCGATGCACGATGAAACGGGCAACCGCTTCCGGATCATTGATGTCGAGACAGGGCAGAAGCCCTTGCTGGGGTTCGTCAGTCACAAGGCCGATGATCCAGGGGTCTTCCGTACTGAGCCGTTCCGCGCCATGGCTGCGGCGCCATACTTCCAGCTTGGGAATGGGGTCTTTCTTGAATCCTTCCACCAGCACCAGGTCGCACGGAGACATGCGCCCGATCAGTTCATCCAGGGAAGGTTCCGGGTTGCCACGATGCTCGTGCATCAAGGCCCAGCGCTGGGCCGATGAGACCATCACTTCATGGGCGCCTGCTTTTCGATGCCGCCAGGAATCCTTGCCCGGCACATCCACATCAAACTCATGGTGGGCATGCTTGATCAGGGAGACCCGGATGCCCCATCCCACCAGGTACTGGATCACCTGCTCGATGAGGGTGGTTTTTCCGGCGCCCGAATACCCGGCAAACCCCATTACCGCACTCATGACTGTCCTCCATCCTGTCGCCGTCCGCCATTTTCGTCCTCGAGCAATCGCTCGACACGCCCCGTACTGCCTCCGCCATCGCCTTCCACCGCCTCAAGCTCGACACGGTGAATCTGCCCGAAACGGCGGCTGATTTTTTGGCTGGAAATGTGGACGTCGTCCACATCGTTGGAAGCCTGTTTGATGTGCGTGGCCAGTTTTTTCATGCGTTCCTCGAAACGCGCAAAATCACCGGCCAGAACGTTCAGCGCATCCTGGATGATGTGCACCTGCTTGCGGGTTTCCACATTTTTCAGGACCGCATGCGCGGTATTCAATATGGCCATCAGGGTGGTCGGTGAAACAATCCATACCCGGCGCTTCATGGCATATTCCACCACGTCGGGATGACTGCCATGGATTTCGGCGAAAATGGCTTCGGCCGGCACGAACATGAGGGCTCCATCGCCCGTCACCCCTGCAATGATGTACTTGTCCGCGATGGCATCCACGTGGGTTTTGACGTCATTGCGGAATTGGCGCATGGCACTGTCACGCTCACCCGGTTGCTGCTCAGGGCGAACCAGGCGCTCGTAGTTTTCCAGGGGAAACTTGGAATCCACGCTGATGTTTCCGGTGGGCTCCGGCAGGCGCAACAGACAGTCCACCCTCACCCCGGTGGGCAATACGGACTGGAATTCATACGCATTGGGCGGAAGGATGTTGCGCACGATGTCTTCCAGCTGGATTTCACCGATCGCCCCGCGCGCCCGCTTGTCGCCCAGCAAAGTCTGCAGGCTGACCACGTTGGTGGCGAGTCCATCGATTTTTTTCTGGGCCTCATCAATCGCGGAAAGGCGTTGCATTACGGACACGAACGTCTCGTTGGTTTTCTTGAAACCTTCGTCGAGTCGCTCGGCGACCTTGCCTGAAATCAGCTCGAGACGTTCATCAACCTTGCGACCGAGGGCTTCCGAGCGCTCCGTCAGTCGTTCAAGCAGGTCCAGCCTCAGTTTTTCGAGGTGATCACGCATCTGGATCAGCTCGCCTTTCACGGTATCGCGCAGGCGCTCGGCTGATTCCGTCTGGTTGTGGGACAACCGGTCGCCCTGATGCACCAGGCCGGCCTGCAACTGGTTTTCCAGCTCGCGCAGGCGAGACTCCAGCAAGTTCGCCACGTGCGGCGATTCTTCACCGAACTGCTGGCCCAGACCATCCAGGCGCCGGTGCAAGGCGTAAAGGCCCCAGGCCAGGACCAGCACGATGCAGCCGACGAGCAGGATGACGGGCAGCATGGCGTAGGGGCTCAGCCTTGCGCTTCGGTTTCCCGGGCTGCGCGCTTGCGTTCGTGCTCAAGCAAGTGGCGCTTGCGGATCCGAATCGTTTTGGGGGTGATTTCCACCAGTTCATCGTCATTGATGAACTCGATGGCCGACTCCAGGGTCAGGACCACAGGCGGGGTCAGCACCACCGCTTCGTCCTTGCCTGCAGCGCGGATGTTGGTGAGCTGCTTGGTTTTTACGGGATTGACCACAAGGTCATTGTCGCGACTGTGGATGCCGATGACCATCCCCTCATAAACACGGTCTCCCGGCACCACAAACATACGCCCCCGTTCCTGCAGTTTCCAGAGCGCATAGGCCACCGCCTCGCCCTGTTCCGCCGAAATCAGGACGCCATTGCGACGCGCAGGAATTTCGGGTTTGAGCGGTGCGTAATCGTCGAAAACGTGGCTCATGAGGCCCGTACCGCGTGTGAGCGTCAGGAATTCAGACTGGAAGCCGATCAGTCCGCGCGCCGGAATGCGGTAGTCCAGCCGTACCCGCCCGCGACCATCGGGCTGCATGTCCTGCAGATCACCCCGGCGTTCTCCCAGGGCCTGCATAACAGGGCCCTGGTGATCTTCTTCCACGTCCACGGTCAGCATTTCAAACGGTTCACATTTTTGGCCGTCAACTTCCTTGAACAGCACGCGCGGGCGGGAAACGGCAAGCTCATAGCCTTCCCTGCGCATGTTTTCCAGAAGAATGGTGAGGTGCAGTTCGCCCCGGCCAGAAACCAGGAAAATATCCGTATCCGACGTCTCCTGAACCCGCAGCGCCACGTTGCTCAGGAGTTCCCGGTCCAGCCGTTCGCGCACCTGGCGGCTGGTGACGAACTTTCCTTCCTGGCCCGCAAAAGGCGACGTGTTGACCTGGAAATTCATGGTGAGGGTGGGCTCATCCACTTCCAGCATGGACATCGCTTCAGGCTTGTCCGGATCGGCGATGGTGACGCCGATGCCGATGTCTTCAATGCCGTTGATGAGCACGATATCGCCGGCTTCCGCGCTTTCGAAAGGAACCCGCTCCAGGCCCTTGAAGCCCAGGACCTGGTTCACGCGCGCCTTTTTGACCGGGCCGCCGGGCCCCCGCATCACGGCCACTTCCTGGCCGGCGCGCAGCGTTCCGCGGTGAATGCGACCGATGCCGATACGGCCCACGAAGCTGGAATAATCAAGCGAGATGATCTGAAGCTGCAACGGCGCCGTTGGATCGCCCGGACGCTCGGGAACATGACGCAGAATGGCTTCAAAAAGGGGACGCATGTCCTGCCCAGGCTGGGCAGGGTCAAGGCTGGCATAACCCTGCAGGGCGGATGCATAAACCACCGGGAAATCGAGCTGTTCTTCGGTGGCACCCAGTTTGTCGAACAAATCGAACGTGTGGTTGACCACCCAGTCCGGGCGCGCACCCGGCCGGTCGATCTTGTTCACCACCACGATGGGCTTGAGGCCCTGCGCCAGGGCTTTCCGGGTCACGAAGCGGGTCTGGGGCATCGGTCCTTCCACCGCATCCACCAGCAGCAGCACGCCGTCCACCATGGACAGCACGCGTTCCACTTCTCCGCCGAAGTCCGCATGCCCCGGCGTGTCGACGATATTGATGTGGGTCCCCTCATACTCCACGGCACAGTTCTTGGCCAGGATGGTGATGCCGCGCTCCTTCTCGAGGTCATTGCTGTCCATGACCCGTTCGGAAACATGTTGATGGGCGGCAAAGGTGCCCGATTGCTGAAGCAGCTTGTCAACCAGGGTCGTTTTACCGTGGTCAACGTGGGCGATGATGGCGATGTTGCGAAGGTGTCGGGACATGAAGTTCAACCAGATTCCAATGAAGCCGGCTATTTTATCATGCCGCGGGGGTTGCTTCGACCCTGAAAATTGGCGATAGTCGAACGATGAAAATGATTGCCCTGAAAATCGACGTCGATACCTTGCGCGGAACAATGGAAGGCGTACCGCAACTCCAGTCCCTGCTGCTCAAACACCGGGCAGGAGCCACCTTCCTGTTCAGTCTGGGCCCGGATCACACCGGGCGCGCCATCAAGCGTGTTTTTCGCAAAGGATTCCTGGGCAAAGTCCAGCGCACCTCCGTGCTGGAACACTATGGCCTCAAAACCCTGCTCTACGGTACGCTACTGCCCGGCCCAGACATCGGAACCCGGGCCGCAGAGCCCATGAGGGCGGTTGCCGCAGCCGGATTTGAAGTGGGAATACACACCTGGGACCATGTGGCCTGGCAGGATCGCGTGGCCCATGCCCCGGCAGACTGGACCGAACGCCAGATGAGCCTGGCCGAATCGCGCTTCCAGGCCATATTCGGGCGTCCGGCCCGCATTCACGGTGCAGCGGGATGGCAAATGAACGATGCGGCTTTTCGTCACCTGGATCAAGCCGGCATGCAGTGGGCTTCCGACACCCGGGGAACCGGGCCTTTCGTGCCCGTCATTGCCGGGCATGCCTGTCGCTGTCCGCAGCTGCCCACCACATTGCCCACGCTGGACGAACTGATCGGCCTGGATGGACTTGACGCGTCCAACGTGGCCCGGCATCTGCTGAGGCAGACGGAAAACCCGCCGCAGCATGGGCACGTGTTCACCCTGCATGCCGAACTGGAAGGCATGCGCCTGTCCCCGGTTCTGGATGCCCTGCTCTCGGGCTGGCTGCAGCAAGGTTATCAGTTGGTATCATTGGGCGATTTGGGCCATGCCCTTGAACCGGGCCGCTTGCCCCGTTGCCCTGTGGTGATGGGCACCATTCCCGGCCGCTCGGGGACTCTGGCCGTGCAGGGCGCCCCCCTGCCTGAATCACAATTTTCGACACAATGAGGCATCGCGCATGAAAATCATGGAACCCGTACCCGATTTCGAGTTGCCCGCCACCGGCGGCCAGCATTTCAAGCTGTCTGCCATGCGCGGAGCACCGCTCGTGCTTTATTTCTACCCCAAGGACGCCACGCCGGGCTGCACGGACGAAGGCCTGCAATTCAAAGCCCTGCACGAATCATTTGCCGCATTGAAGTGCACCGTGCTCGGCCTCTCGCGCGATTCGATCGCATCCCACGAGCGTTTCCGCACCAAAATGGAATTCCCCTTCCATCTGCTGAGCGATGAACAGGAAATTGCCTGTTCGCTTTTTGGCGTCATGAAACTCAAGAACATGTACGGCAAGCAGGTACGGGGCATCGAGCGAAGCACCTTCGTCATCGACGCCCAGGGCATATTGCGGCGTGAATGGCGGGGGGTTTCCGTTCCCGGCCACGCGCAGGCCGTGCTCGACTTCGTCAAATCACTTTGATACTGTGGCAACGAGTTCAATCAGGAAAGCTCGCCAAATGGCACGGAAATCCCAGGAACTGCCCAAGCTGTTCGTCCTCGACACCAATGTCCTGCTGCACGACCCCACCAGCCTGTTTCAATTTGAGGAACATGATGTCTACCTGCCGATGGTCACGGTAGAGGAACTCGACAACAACAAGAAGGGAATGACGGAAGTGGCGCGCAATGCCCGCCAAGTCAGCCGTTTTCTCGACGAAATCATCAGCCGCGTCAAGAAGTCGGACATCACGTCCGGCATTCCCCTGGCCAAAGACCGGGGCAAAAAGCCGTCAGGCATGCTCTTTCTGCAAACCCTGAACGGCTCGTCGATTCCCAGTTCCCTGGCTGGCGAAAAGGCCGACAACCAGATCCTCGGTGTCGCCCTCGAGCTCCAGCGGGCACAGCCCAACCGGGCCGTGATCCTGGTCAGCAAAGACATCAACATGCGCATCAAGGCACGCGCCCTGGGCGTGGATGCCGAAGACTACTACAACGACAAGGTCCTGGAAGACACGGACCTGCTCTACACCGGAACGCGCGAACTGCCCCCCGACTTCTGGGAAAGCCACGGCAAGGACATGCAATCCTGGCAGGAACACGGACGTACCCTCTATCGCGTCAAGGGTCCGCTGGTGGCAAATTTCCTGCTCAACGAATTCGTCTACCAGGATCACGACGAAAAACCTTTTTATGCCATTGTGCGAGAACGGGAAGGCCAGACGGCCGTTCTTCAGACCATCCGCGACTACGCCTCCCAGCGCAACAACACCTGGGGCATCGTCGCCGCCAACCGCGAACAGAATTTCGCCCTGAACCTGCTCATGAATCCCGACCTGGATTTCGTGACCCTGCTGGGACAGGCCGGGACGGGCAAAACCCTCCTGACCCTGGCCGCCGGTTTGATGCAAACCCTGGAGCACAAGACCTATTCGGAAATCATCATGACCCGGGTCACGGTCCCCGTGGGCGAAGACATCGGGTTTCTGCCGGGCACGGAAGAGGAAAAGATGACGCCCTGGATGGGCGCGCTGGAGGACAATCTTGACGTGCTCAACAAAAGCGACGACGAGGCCGGCGATTGGGGGCGCGCCGCCACGCGCGACCTGATCCGCTCACGCATCAAGATCAAGTCGCTCAACTTCATGCGCGGACGCACGTTCCTCAACAAATATCTGATCATAGACGAAGCACAGAACCTCACACCCAAGCAGATGAAAACACTCATCACGCGTGCCGGGCCAGGGACCAAGGTGGTGTGCCTGGGCAACATTGCCCAGATCGATACGCCTTACCTGACAGAGGGCAGCTCGGGGCTGACCTACGTGGTGGATCGTTTCAAAGGTTGGCGGCACAGTGGTCACATCACGTTGCAACGGGGGGAACGTTCCCGTCTGGCCGACTACGCCGCTGAAGTCCTGTAGCATCTACAGATGGCTTTTGGCTTCTACATCATCCTGCTCGCCCAGTTTTTGTCGGCACTGGCAGACAATGCGCTGCTGTTTGCGGCCATTGCGTTGCTCAAGCAGCTGTCAGCCCCGCCGGAATACGTACCCATTCTCCAGCAGTTTTTCGTGGTGTCCTACATCATCCTGGCTCCCTTTGTCGGCGCGTTTTCCGATGCCATACCGAAAGGGCGAGTCATGTTCATCAGCAACCTCATCAAGCTTGCCGGTTGCATGGCCATGCTGGCCGGAGTCCAGCCGCTGTTTGCCTATGCATTGGTGGGTTTGGGCGCAGCCGCCTACTCACCGGCCAAATACGGCATCCTGACGGAATACCTGCCGCCCAGCCAGTTGGTGTTGGCCAACAGCTGGATGGAAGGCCTGACGGTGGTGGCCATCATCCTTGGAGCCGTCCTGGGCGGAATCCTGCTGATCCCGAACTGGGCCCCTTACCTGGCAGTGAAGGATTTTCTGTCGCAAGCCGGGTTCAAGGTCCTGACCCTGCCTGAATTCGCAATCCTCATGGTGCTGCTGCTTTACGTGGCCGCCGCCATCGTCAATCTGTACATCCCCCGGGTCCACCGGGATCACGACCTGCCGCGCAAAAACCCCTGGTACCTGATCCGGGATTTCGCAACGTCTTTCATGCTGCTGTGGCGCGACCCCCTGGGCAAGGTTTCGCTCGCCGTCACCACCCTTTTCTGGGGTGTGGGATCCACCTTGCGCCTGATCGTGCTGGTATGGGCAACGCTGCAGCTCAATCTCAACCTGGAAAAATCCACCCAGCTCACGGCCATATCCGCAGTCGGCATCGCCTTAGGATCGGCCGCCGCCGCCAAATGGGTCAAACTGGAAAGCTCTCTCAAGGTGCTGCCGGTAGGCATTGCGATGGGATTTGCCATTCTGGGCATGCTGTTCGTGCGCGACTGGCATGTGGCGATTGTGCTGCTGATTCTGGCAGGCGCCATGGGCGGTTTCTTCGTGGTTCCCATGAATGCCATCCTGCAACATCGCGGACATCAGCTGATGGGGGCCGGACACAGCATCGCCGTACAAAACTTCAACGAGAACATCAGCATTCTTGCCATGCTGGGGATCTATGCACTCATTATCCGGGTGGACCCCCCCCTGCAGCGTATGATGCACTTCGTCGGCATCGATACGCTCAAGGGGCGTAACCTGCTGCCTACGGAAGCGGCGTTCTACGTCAGCGTGCTGTTGCTGGGGGTATTCATCAGCTGGGTCATGTATCTGCTGTATCGGCGCTACCATCACGTGGAGTACACAGACTAGCCATCAGCTGTCGCGCGCGATACAAGTCTTCCCAGGTTTTTGCCTTGTCCGCCGGGTTGCGCAGCAGGTAGGCCGGATGCCAGGTGACAACCAGGGGGATCTGGCCAAAGCGGTGATCCTGCCCTCGCAAGGCACCAAGCGGTTTGTCCGTACCGAGCAACGCATGGGCTGCGACTTTACCCAACGCCACGATGAGGGTGGGATTGACCAGTTCGATCTGGCGCTGCAGATAGGGCATGCAGGAAGCACATTCCAGGTCCGTGGGGGTCCGGTTTTGGGGTGGCCGGCATTTCACCACATTCGCAATGTAGACATTCTCGGCGCGGTTCAGGCCCACGGCACGCAGCATCTGGTCCAGCAGCTTCCCTGCCGCTCCCACGAAAGGCTCGCCGCGCTGGTCCTCCTCGGCACCCGGCCCCTCACCCACAAACAGCCAGCGCGCCTGCCGATTGCCGACTCCGAAAACGGCCTGCTTGCGCGTTTCATGAAGCGAGCATCGGGAACATTGGCTGACCAGCGTTTGCAGTTCGTCCCAACCGGCGGACGACACCAACTCCTGTGTGGGGGCAGAAACTGGCGGATTCCTGTCCGGCGCAGCAGGCCCATCCCTGCGCAGCGCTGTCGCGGGCAACGCCGCCTTGGGTACCCAAAGCGGCCAAAGACCCAATTCGCGCCAGCGGGCTTCCTCTGGTTTCATAGGGCACTGCGCATCACGATGGCGTCTTCCCGACCGCGCGGCCCCGGATAATACTGGCGGCGCAGTCCGATCTGGAAAAATCCGTTGCTGCGATAAAGCTGGATGGCCCGGTGGTTGCTGTGGCGGACCTCAAGCAACAACTGGTTGCATCCCAGGGCACGTGCACGCGCCTTCACCTCATCGAGCAGGTTGCGCCCCCAACCGCGCCCCTGCCAGGCAGGATCGACCGTGAGATTGAGCAGATGCATTTCGTCCAGCACTTTCATCATGAAGGCGTATCCGATGAGCCGCCCATCATGGCGGCAGGCAATGCCGATGTGATCCCCGCTCAGGGAATCTTCCAGATTTCTTCGTGACCACGGAACCTCATACGCCCTGAGTTCGATGTCCTGCAATGCGTCGAGATCGGAGGGCTCCAGCGCCGTGATTTCAGGACAGATTTGCGACATGGCTCAGGAGGCGCGTTCAGCCCGGGTCTGGGCCACCTTGTCGCGCAGGTAGAGCGGGCTTGCAGCCTCCGGGTCAATCGCCACGCCCAGGGCATGGGCCTGCACGGCCAATGCCGCGATGTGGGCCGCATCGGGAACAATCCCCGCCTGGACGGGAAGCATCTGGTCGGGCCAGGCCGTCTGCAGGCGCGCCGCCAGCAATTCGGCGCCGCTCCCCACTGGCAGCCATTTCCCGCCAGGCAAGGGCGGCAAGGCATCGGGATCGCTCAGGCAAGGATCAATGCGCGTGACCCATCCCTCTCCCTCCCGTTCATAGGCAGCGCAATACACTTGGCCCATTCTTGCATCAAGCAGGGCTGCCACGCGCGGCTCTGCCGCTGACTGGGCCAAAGCCAGCAGCGTGGAAACAGGAATGGTGGGAATGCCCAGCCCCAAGGCGAGGCCCTGGGCCACGCCGCAAGCCAGCCTCAGCCCCGTGAACGCACCGGGCCCGGACCCGAATGCCACGGCATCAAGCGCGCGGGCGTCAAGTCCGGCGGCTTCCAGGAGCTCCTGTACCAGGGGCAGTAGGGTTTCCGAATGCCGTTGGGCATTGGGGCTATGACGAACGGCCACATGGCCATCCAGCCAAAGGGCGGCAGAGCAATGCTCTGTTGAGGACTCCAGTGCAAGCAGATTCAAACCCAACAGCAAACTCCCCTGGCTTGGCGGAACCTTCAGCCAAAACCGGCATCATAATCCCTCGTGGCGCCGGAAGCCATCACCGGATTGAGCCCCCAGGCAAGTGGCGCCCGGGCTCGCAGTGCAGTAAGCTTCGTTTGGAGTTACAAATTGAAACGGCCCTCTGTCGCCAACGCGGCTAACATCCGCAACATGGAAAAACGCCCTCAAAAGATCCTGGTCCTGGATGACGACATGCGTCTCCGGGAGTTGCTCAAGCGCTATCTCAACGAACAAGGTTTCAGTGTTGAAGCCGTTCCCGATGCGGCTGCGCTGGACCGCATGATGGCAAGGGAACGCTTTGACCTGCTGGTGCTCGACCTGATGCTGCCTGGCGAAGACGGCCTGTCCATCTGCCGACGCATAAGGGGCGGGTCCAACGACATCCCCATCATCATCCTCACGGCCAAAGGCGATGATGTGGATCGCATCATGGGGTTGGAAATGGGGGCGGATGATTATCTCTCCAAACCCTTCAATCCCCGGGAACTGCTGGCACGGGTTCACGCCGTCCTCAGGCGTCAGCCGGCCTCGACCCTGCCCAGTGCCCCCGGAGCCCTCAACGGCGGACGCAGTCTGGTCAAGTTCGGCCCGTTTGAGTTCAATCTGGCCAACAGGACACTGTCTCGCAATGGCACACCCGTGAGCCTGACCAGCGGTGAATATGCGCTGTTGCGGGTGCTCGTCAGCCACCCGCGTGACCCCCTGTCACGCGAAAAACTGATGGACATGGCCAGAGGTCGCGAACACGAAGTATTCGACCGCAGCATCGATGTCCAGATTTCCCGGCTGCGGCGCCTGATTGAAGAAGATTCGGGCAAGCCCCGCTACATCCAGACCGTTTGGGGCTTTGGCTACGTTTTCGTGCCTGACGACAGCCCATGAGCTTTTTTACGCGCTCACTTTTTGGGCGCACTGTGCTTGTGGTGGTGCTGTCTGTCCTGCTCACCCAGCTCGCCACCACTTTCGTCATCAGACAGTTCTATATCCACCCCCTGCTTGAACGGGCGCTCGACGACCGCGCCAACCACATCCAGACCATTGTCACCACCCTGTCGGTCCTGACAAAAAAACAGCGGGATGCCTTCATCCGGGACTTCAATGACAGTGAAGGCGCGCGCATTTACGAGGCGCTGCCGCACAGCCTTCAGGGTCATCCACCCGACCCCAGCAGCCGGCTGGGCCGGCTGGAAGAGCGCCTGCACCGTCAGGTCTCCCCAAAAAGCCGGGTTCTGGAAACTGACCAGGGAGGCCTGCCGGAAGCCTGGATTTCCCTCAAAACCCCCAATGGCGAATACTGGTATGTGACCCAGCGACAGCATTTCGATGCCGGGTTTCCAGCCAAATGGGGCATCATGCTGATGGTGGTGGTGTGCATTTCCGTGGTCGGCGTCTACTGGGGCGTGCGACGCGTCAACAAACCCCTGCGCGAACTGACAAAGGCCGTGCACCGCATTGCCGAAGGCCAAACCCCGACGCCGGTGCCTGAACCCGGAGGTCCGCAGGAGATCAAGGCGTTGAGCGAAGCGTTCAACTCCATGCAACGGGCCCTGAGGGCCTTCGAATCGAATCGCACCATCATGCTGGCCGGCGTATCCCATGATTTGCGCACGCCGCTTTCGCGCCTGCGCCTGGGCATTGAAATGGTGCTCTCATCGCGGGACAGCGCAGCGCTGGATCCCCTGGTCCAGGACCTGGAAGAAATCGACCGCATCATCGACCAGTTCCTGGACTTCGCCCGGGACAACCCGCAAAACTGGCTTTCGCGGGGGAGCGTCAATGAAGTCGTGCGTGCCACCTACGAACGATTTTCAGCCCGGAACTATCCTGTGACGCTGGATTTGCGCGAGACTCCGGACGACACCCTGATCAACGACCGGGCCATAGAACGCGTCGTGACCAATCTCGTGGAAAACGCCTTGCGCTACGGCGATCCTCCCATCAGCATCCGGACCGAAACGCTCGATGACCGGGTGCGGCTGTCCGTACTTGACCGCGGTGCCGGCATCCCGCCCCAGGAAGTGACCCGGCTCATGCAACCCTTCACCCGACGGGAATCGTCCCGGACCGGTCACCCGGGCGCCGGCCTGGGTCTCGCGATCGTCGACCGCATCATCCGCATGCATGGAGGCACCTTCGAACTGTTGCCGCGCAATGGCGGAGGGCTTGAGGCCCGCATCGAACTGCCGCGCACCCCGGCCATTCAGTCGGCCTGAACCGCTCCGGGCCCGACACCAAAAAACGCTTCCACCTCCGAAAGCTCCCGGGTCCTGCGCATGGGAGGCAGACTCATCCAGATTCGCCGCCCGTAAGGCTTGTCCAGCAGCCGGGGGTCGCACAACATCAGGACCCCGCGGTCCTTCTCGTCCCTGATCAAGCGTCCCGCGCCCTGTTTCAGCGCAATTACTGCCTGCGGCAGCTGGTAAGTCATGAATGCATTGCGCCCTTCGCGGTTCATGGCGTCGATGCGGGCAGCCGTGACCGGATCGTCGGGCGGAGCAAACGGAAGCTTGTCGATGATGACGGTGGACAGCGCCTCCCCTTTGACATCGACCCCCTCCCAGAATGCGCTGGTTCCCAGCAGAACTGCCCACGGCGTACTTCGAAATCGCCGCAACAGCTCGGATCGTGCGGTTTCTCCCTGCTGCAGCAGCACGAACGGCAGCGACTCCTTCCCGATCCGCTCCTTGAGCAGGCGATGAGCCTCTTTCAGCGCCCGATGGCTGGTAAACAGCATGAAGGCACGGCCAGCGCTCGCCTTCAGTACCGGGATGGCGGCTTCCACGATCGCCTGGGTGTAGTCGGGATGTGCCGGCTGGGGCAGGTCGCGGGGGACGTACAGCAACGACTGCTGCGCGTAATCGAATGGGCTTTCCCAGCTGAGTGCGTCAACCGTATCAAGACCCATCTCCTGTCGGTAATGGGTGAAGTCGCCTTTGACCGACAATGTGGCTGAAGTAAAAATCCAGGATTTGGGGGCAGACTGCCATTGGGGCCGCAACAGCGAAGCCAGGGACAAGGGCGTGGCGTGCAGGTGCAGGCTCTGGCTGAAGCATTCCACCCAACGTACCGTCCCTTCCGCGCCTTCAGCCTGTTCCAGCCAAAGGCCGCCTTCTGTCAGCAAAGCACGTGCCTTGTCGGCAGCGAGCCGCAACCCGTCGGAGCGCTCCTCCTGGGCGGTCAGTTGCTGGCCAAGCCGGTCCAGACAGGTGAGCGCATGCCGCAACGCCGGCTGGAAATCGGCATGGCTTTGCCACTGGCCCTGGGCCAGACGCCCTTCCTTGAGCGAAATGGACAGCCTCAGATCGCGCGCGGCCTTTTGCAAGGCCAGGGCCGCATCCGAAATGTCCCCTATTTCAACGGAAGACTCCAGCGCCGCGGCCATGGCATCACGCCCCAGGTCGATGAGCTGGCTGGTGGACAAGGTTTGCCCGAAAAAAGTGGACGCCGTGTCCGGCAGCTGGTGCGCTTCGTCCAGGATCACGGTATTGCATTGCGGCAGGAGTTCGCCGGCCCCTTCATCGCGCAGCATGATGTCTGCAAAGAACAGGTGATGGTTCACCACCACCAGATCGGCCTGTAGTGCTTCCTTGCGTGCCGAGAGCACGAAGCAGCGGGCATGGTGGGGACATTGCTGACCGAGGCAGTTGTCCCGCGTGGATGTCACCAGGGACCACACTCCGGAATGTTCCGGAACCGCTGTCAATTCCGCAATGTCGCCGCTGGCGCTGGATTCC
>JAGWIW010000080.1 GCA_028866015.1 Betaproteobacteria bacterium | reverse complement strand
CTGCTGGGAAGAGTTGCCGGTGGTATCCTAGGCCCCGGCCGCTGCGCGGCAGGGAGACCCATGAACAAGACGCGGCTGGAAGCGTTCAGCGACGGCGTGCTCGCCATCATCATCACCATCATGGTGCTGGAAATGAAAGTGCCGCAGGGGGCCGACCTCGAAGCCCTGCGCCCCGCCTTGCCCGTGTTCCTGAGCTACGTGCTGAGTTTCCTGTACGTGGGCATCTACTGGAACAACCACCACCACATGCTGCACACCACGCACCGGGTCACGGGCGGGGTGCTGTGGGCCAACCTGCACCTGCTGTTCTGGCTCTCCCTTTTCCCCTTTGTCACCGGCTGGATGGGGCAGAACCATTTCGAACCCCTCCCCACGGCACTGTACGGCGTGGTGCTGCTGATGGCGGCCTGTGCCTACTGGATCCTGGCGCAGGCCATCATCCGCAGCGAAGGCCCCCATTCCCTGCTGGCCCGCGCCATCGGGCGGGATGCCAAGGGGCTGGCCTCGGTCGCGTGTTATGCGCTGGCGATTCCGCTGGCTTTTTACCACCAGGGGCTGGCGCAGGCGATTTATGTGGGGGTGGCCCTGCTGTGGCTGGTGCCGGACCGGCGTATTGCGCGGGTGCTGGAGGAGAAACCTTGACCTGAATCAACCGGACGGCCAATCGGAGGGATTCGCATTAAAGTTTCATTGAATGTAACCGTTAATTTGAGTAAATTTTTGGCTACAAGCTTAAAAGAAAAAGATATATAAAGCAGGGCAGCTGTACAAGCAGATTTTGAAGATAACGACAAGGCGCGGCCCACGAAGCGGCGCCGTTGGAATCCAAATAATAACTCAACTGCTTTGGGGACAACATGAAGGTCAACCTGCCGGTATCCGGCGTGGAACACCCGTATCCGCGCGGCAAGATCCTGGTATCCAAAACCGATCTCAAGGGCATCATCACCTACGCCAATGAGGCGTTCATCGAAATCAGCGGGTTTTCCAAGGAAGAGCTGTACGGAAAAAACCACAACGTGGTGCGCCACCCCGACATGCCGCCGGCGGCATTCGAGGATCTGTGGGGCACAGTCAAGGCCGGCCGGCCCTGGCGCGGCCTGGTCAAGAACCGTTGCAAGAACGGCGACCATTACTGGGTGGACGCCACCGTGGTGCCGGTGCGCAAAAACAACCAGACCGTCGGTTACATGTCGGTGCGGCGCGAACCGGCCCGCAGCCAGGTGGAAGCGGCCGAAGCCCTGTACCGCCAGCTGCGCGAAACCAAGGCCCGGCTCAAGCATGGCCGCTTCTACGACGTGGTCTACCGGCTTCCGTTCCAGACCCGCTTCGCACTGTTCACGGTTTTCATGCTGGCTTGCACCGCGGCCGCGGCTGCAACCGGACTGCACGGCCTGAGGGGCATGGCGTGGGGCTTTACCGGGCTGGCAGCCCTGTCCGGCGTGGCTTCCACGCTCTTCATCCGGAGCAGCATCTGCCGTCCGCTGGCCCAGGCATCGGAATTTTTCGACCAGGTGGCCCAGGGCAACCTCAACAACGACATCGACGTGTACGGCAAGGACATCGCGGCGCGCATCCTGGCTTCTCTCGCCTACACCCAGGCCCACCTGCGGGTCATCGTGGACGAAATCAGCGTGGCTTCCGACGTGCTGCAGAAGCGCTCGGACACGCTGGAAACGGAAGTGACCCAGGTGCTGGCCCATTCCGGCGAGCAGCAGGACCGGGTGAGCCAGGTGAGCACGTCCATGGAGGAGGTGAGCGTTTCAGTGACGGAAGTGGCGGGCAGCGCCGCCGCTGCAGCCGAATCGGCCAAGGCGGCCCAGGCCATCGTGCAGGAAGGTGACGTGCAGATGTCGCGCAGCCTCACGTCGGTTTCCCGGGTGGTGGACACGGTGCAGATGTCCAGCACCACCATCGATGCCCTGAGCCAGTCCATCGAAAAAATCGGCATCGTCACGCGCGTCATCAAGGAAATCGCGGAACAGACCAACCTGCTGGCGCTCAATGCGGCCATCGAGGCGGCACGCGCGGGCGAGCAGGGACGCGGCTTCGCCGTGGTGGCAGACGAAGTGCGCAAGCTTGCCGAACGCACCACCAACAGCACCACGGACATCACCCACATCGTGGGCGAAATCCAGCACACCACGGGCAGCGCCGTGTCCTCCATGCAAAGTGCCGTGCGTGAAGTGAACGAAGGCATTCGCGAACTGGAGGAAGCGCAGCAGAGCTTCAAGCGCATCACCCAGGCGGCCGAGGAAGTGACGCAGGCGGCTGACCACATTGCGAACGCGGCCAACGAACAGTCTTCGGCCACCCAGGAAGTGGCCCGGAACATGGAGCAGATTTCTGTTCTGATCGAGGAGAACGGCCACAGCGTGCAACAGGTGAAACAGGCGGTGGATGAACTGGCCGTCACTTCAGGAGAATTGAAGGAGCTGGTGGGACATTTTGTCTGATGATTTCCGACTCTGATCCGATCGTCCGCTTCCTGGATATCGGCGACAGTGCGTTTGCCTGTCTCGAGTCCCATCGCGACCTCCTGCTGGAGGACACGGAAGGCTTCGCCCGCAGTTTCTACGACTATCTTTTAAGCCATCCCGAAACAGAGTCGATCCTTCTCGGGTTGCCTCCCGACCGCCTGGCGGCGTTGCTGAACAAGCAGGCCGCCCATTTCGAGCACCTGCTGTGCACCCGGTTCGACGAGGCCTACCAGCAGGAAGTGGCGCGCATCGGGCGCATCCATTACCGTCTGGGCATTGCCCCCACCTGGATCACCGGATCCTACTACCTTTACTGGGGTCATCTTTCCCGGCGCATCGATGGCAGCACCGCACTGGCCCTGGCCGAGCGCGAACGGCTGCATGACACGGTGGCGAAGGTGCTGTATGCCGACCTATGCCTGCAGCTGCAGGGCTATGCAAGTGCCCAGCAGGAAGACGACCAGACGCGTGCCGCGGTCACCCACGTGCTGATCAAACTGCTGCTGGAAGGCCGCAGCGATGGCAACTGGTCCGGCCTGCTGCAACAGATGTGCGAGGCCCTGGTATCGCCCCAGACGCAACTGCTGACCGCCTGGAGCGCCAAGCTGCGGTCGGACCAGCATACCCTGCGCGTGACCTGCGCCATGGGCTCGGAGGGGGAAGGGCTCGACATCCCGCGCGCAGAAGGCGATCCCTGCTGGCAGGCCCTGTCCTCGCGCCGGCCTGTGGTGTTCCAGTCCAGCCCCGATTCGCCATTGCACTGGGTAGCCCTGCTGGCCCGCCAGGGTGTGCGGGAGATCGCCGTGTTTCCTTTCGGGGATGCGCAGTGGGGCTATACGGGGGTGGGTGTACTGGGCTCTGCTTCGCCCACCTATTTCGAGCGGGTGGGGCTGGGTTACTTCGAAGCCTTCTCCAGCCTGGGTGACCTGGTGCTGGGGATGCGCGACCAGAGCCTGCGCGATGCCCTGACTGGCCTGCCCAACCGCACCCTGTTCATGGACCGCCTGCGCCACAGTGTGGCCGGACCCGAGCGCCGTGATGCGTTTCTGGCGGTGGTGATGCTCGATCTTGACGGCTTCAAGGCCGTCAACGACCGCTACGGGCACAGCGCAGGCGATGCCTTGCTGGCCCAGGCGGCGACCCGCCTGTCCACCGTGCTGCGGCCGCAGGATACCCTGGCGCGTCTGGGCGGTGACGAGTTCGGGTTGCTGGTAGACGGGCTGGGTTCGCTGTTTGCCATGGAAACCCTGTGCGAACGGCTGCTGGATGCTTTTCGTCAACCTTTCGGGCTGGATGGGGGGCTGGTGGCGAACGTTTCGGCGAGCGTCGGGTTCACGCTCTATCCCCTGGACGAATCGGATTCCGAAACCCTGCTGCGCCACGCAGACCTGGCCATGTACCGGGCCAAAAACCTTGGGCGCGACCGGTTCTCGGTGTATTCGGTGGCCATGAGCCAGGAGTTCGAGCGCTACCACCGGTTGACCCGGGAGCTCTCCCAGGGGCTGCAGCAGAATGAACTCTACCTGGTGTACCAGCCCCAGGTGGACATGACCACGGGCGACATCGTGGGGGTGGAAGCCCTGCTGCGCTGGTGCCATCCCCAGCGGGGCGTGCTGTCTCCCGATGAATTCCAGATGGCCATCGAGACCCTGCCCATGTCGCGTCACGTGGGGCGCTTCGTGCTGGATCAGGTGCTGGCGCAGGTGAGCCGCTGGCATGCCGAAGGATTGCGCCTGCGGGTGGCGGTGAACATCGGCGCCATGCATCTGCTGTCGGCCGAGTTCCTCGAGGATGTGAAGGCGGCCCTGGAGAAGCACGCATTTCCTGCGGAATTCCTGGAAATCGAGGTCACGGAAACCACCGCCATTGAAGACATGGCGCGCGCCCGGCAGCAGTTGTCCGCCTGCCGGGAGCTTGGCTGCACCGTGGCCCTGGATGATTTCGGTACCGGTCGCGCTCCGTTGAGCTATCTGCAGGGCTTGCCTGCGAACACGGTCAAGATCGACCGCACCTTCGTGCAGAACATCCTGGAAGACCCGCGCGACGCCGCCATCGTGGCGGGCGTCATCACCTCCGCGCGCCTGCTGGGGCTGGAGGTGGTGGCCGAGGGCGTGGAGAACGTGGCCCACGGCTGCCTGCTGCTGCAGCTGGGCTGCCGGCGCGCCCAGGGGTACGCCGTGGCGCGGCCGATCGCGGCGGAAGACATGATGGCCTGGGTTCAGGGCTACGAAGCGGACGCGGAATGGAAAGGCTGGCAATACCAGAACTGGCGTCCGGAAGATTACGGGCTGCTCATCACCACCCTGGGCTATGCCCAGCTGGTGCGCGAAACCCGGGCTGCCCTGGCCAATCCTGCAGCCACGGTTTCCATGCCTTTGCTGGAAGCCAGCGCGGAAAAAAACTGCGTGCTGGGAAACTGGTTGCAGGGCGAAGGGGCGGACCGTTATTCAGGGCACGTGCGTTACGGAGTGATCCAGTCGCTGCACCACCAGTTGCATGAAGTGGCGCGCGAGGCGACCCGGCTCAAGGGCCAGGGAGACCAGGACGAAGCCAATGCCCACATCCTGGAAATCAACATCCTGGCCGAGGCGATCCAGAGCGAATTCCGCGAATGGATGGAAGAACGCTCGCGTCCCTGGAAATTCGAGCCCTAGGCCCGTTCGTACCAGGTGCGGGTGGCCAGCACCAGCCGCACCACCGCCAGCATCACCGGCACTTCAATCAGCACGCCCACCACGGTGGCGAGCGCCGCACCCGAATGCAGGCCGTACAGGCTGATGGCGGCAGCCACCGCCAGCTCGAAGAAATTCGAGGCGCCGATGAGCGCGGAGGGGCAGGCCACGGCATGGGTCTCGCCCAGCAGGCGGTTGAGGCCGTAGGCGAGCCCCGCATTGAAAAACACCTGGATCAGGATGGGCACGGCCAGCAGTGCAATCACGCGCGGTTCGTTCAGCAGCACATCGCCCTGGAACGCGAACAGCAGCACCAGGGTGGCCAGCAGGGCCGTGATGGACCAGGGCCCCAGGCGCACCAGTGCCGCTTCCAGCGCCTGCGGCCCGCGCCGCAGCAGGGCGCGCCGCCAGAAC
>JAGWIW010000168.1 GCA_028866015.1 Betaproteobacteria bacterium | reverse complement strand
TACCCGCGACATGACGCCAAAGCAGATGAAGGAACTGGCCGAGTACTTCTCGCACCAGAAACCGCTGCCCAACCCCGCTGCTGCCGAAGCCGATCCGGCCATGGTGAAAGCGGGCCAGAAAATCTTCAACGAAGGTTTCCTGGAAAAGGCGGTTCCGCCCTGCATGGCTTGCCACGGCTCCAACGCCGAAGGCAATGGCCCGATTCCCCGTCTGGCCGGCCAGCATGCGGACTACCTCTACAAGCAGCTGATGGCTTTCAACGACGACGCCCAGCGTGAAGAGGAAAACGAGAAACATCACATGAACACGAATGGTGATGACCTCGAGCGTCCCCAGGGTGTGGCCATGGAAGGCATCGCCCATGGCTTGAGCGACATGCAGAAGCATGAAGTGGCGCTCTACCTGCAATCGCTGAAGTAAAAACACAAGTCAAGCGAAGCACAGACTTCGCATTCAAAACGCCCTGCCCTGCAGGGCGTTTTTTTTTGCCGCTAGCCTCCGCCCCAGATGTCGGGAATGGCGCCAGTCACCAGCAGAAGCTGCTGCACGGGCCTGCTCCGGAATAAGGGTCGGTACGTATAAGTAGTTCCATGTATTCAGCCTTTGGCAGCAGGGGTATAGGGTTCCAACTTGGCAGATCGAGGTATCCCTGTCACCTCCGGGTTCATTCAACAAGGAGAATCGCCATGACTTACAGAGTCAAACAACTGCTGACGCTGGCCACCCTGCTGACGGGTTTCGGCCTGGCCGGATGCGCCACCACCGACGAAGTCAACAACGCCATGGCCGCAGCCCGTCACGCCCAGGCTACCGCGGACGAAGCTGTGGCCCGTGCCGAAGCGGCGGCTACTTCAGCCCAGACGGCGCAGGCCAGCGCAAACGAAGCGAAAGCCTCGGCCGCCGCAGCCCGCAATGAAGCGGATGAGGCCCGCGCGATGGCCGCCAGCACCAAGGCCGCCTGCAAGGAAACCGAAGAAAAGTGCAACCGCATGTTCCAGAAGTCCCTGCAGAAGTAAGGAAGCGGTGACACCGCTTCAGTGCGCAGGTGCCGGCGCGGATAGCACCGGGAGCGAGACGGGAACGGGC
>JAGWIW010000167.1 GCA_028866015.1 Betaproteobacteria bacterium | reverse complement strand
GAGATCGCCCGCGCCATCGCGTTCGTCGCCTCGCCCGCGTGCAAGGCCATGACCGGGGCGAACATCGTGGTCGACGGCGGCTTTACCAAGCGCGTCCAGTTCTGATCTTTCGAACACCCTGACTGGGGCGGCAGGGGCAACCTTGCCGCCCCTTCTTTTTGCCAGTTTTGCCGCCAAACCTATCCCATTTCACAGGGGGTTGGGGCTGCAATATTTGACTCCGATCAAAAGGCGGCCGGGCGACAGCGCGCATTTTACCTCCATACGAAATGGAGGATGCCCGATGGCCGACTACGATGCCGGTGACGAGATCAAGCCTGCCCGCTGCCCCGGACCGGGCTGGCAAGACATTCTGGCGCAGGACGATGTCCAGCCGCCCCTGTTCGTGGCGGAGGACCGCTACCGCTACCTCGGGTCGGAACCGCTCGATGCGGCGCGCTATTATGATCCCGGGTTCTTCAAGCGCGAGATCACGCAAATGTGGCCCTACGTGTGGCAATTCGCCGCGCGCGAAGAGGACCTGCCCGAAGCAGGCGACTACGTGACCTACGACAATGCCGGGCGGTCCTACCTGATCGTAAGGCAGGAAGACGGGTCGCTGCGCGCCTTCCACAACGTCTGCCTCCATCGCGGGCGCAAGCTGAAGACGGACAGCGGCAGCGCCGAGCGGTTCGTCTGCCCGTTCCACGGCTTCGCCTGGAACACCGACGGTTCGCTGCGCACGATCCCCTGCCGCTGGGACTTCAAGCACCTGACCGACGAGAAGATGCAGCTTCCCGAAGCCAGCCTGGCGCAATGGGGCGGGTACATCTTCGTGCGCGAGAAGGACGAAGGCCCGACGATCGAGGAGTTCCTCGATCCGCTGCCCGAGTTCTTCAAGCGCTGGAAGCACGAGGACTGCGTCACCGTCGCCTGGGTCGGCAAGGTGGTGAAGGCCAACTGGAAGATCACCATGGAAGCCTTCATGGAGAGCTACCACGCCTATGCCACGCATCCGCAGCTGATGCCCTTTACCGGCGACGCGAATGCCGCCTACCACGTGCTCGGCAAGCACGCGAACGTGAACTACACGCCGTTCGGCGTCATCTCCCCGCATG
>JAGWIW010000024.1 GCA_028866015.1 Betaproteobacteria bacterium | reverse complement strand
GGCAAGCCCCCAGCGACGGCCGTCTCCCACGAACGCTTCGATCTGTCCGCCCAGCCAGGCGTGGTTGATGACCACGTCCCGCACGCCGGCGGCGGCCAGGCGCGCGAGCTGCCAGTCGATGAGGGGGCGTCCGCGCACGGCCTGCAGCGGCTTGGGAGCGCGGTCGGTGAGCGGACGCATGCGTTCGCCGCGGCCGGCCGCCAGCAGCATGACCGGCACGTTCAAAAGGTGTACCCCACCTGGGGCACCGTGCCCCACAGCGTTTCCAGCAGGTGCGCCAGCGGCGCCAGTTCGCGGTAACGGCTGCAGGCGGCGTGCAGCCCCTGCGCCACGCGGGGCATGTCGGCCAGGTAGCCCGCCTTGCCGTCGCGGTGGTTGAGGCGCGCGAAAATGCCCAGCACCTTGAGCTGGCGCTGCACGCCCATCCACTCGAAATCGCGGTAGAAGTCGCCAAAGTCGGCGGCCACCGGCAGCCGTGCCGCGCGCGCGCGTTCCCAGTAACGCACCAGCCAGTCGATGACCTGCTCTTCCTCCCACATCACGTACGCGTCCCTGAGCAGCGACACCGCGTCGTAGGTGATGGGGCCGTACACCGCATCCTGGAAATCCAGCACGCCCGGCAGCGGATCGCACACCATGAGGTTGCGCGAATGGTAGTCGCGGTGCACATACACCCGTGGCTGGGCCAGCACATTGTCCAGCAGCGCGCGGCAGGCAGCTTCGAACGTGGCGCGCTGCGCCCCTTCCAGCGCATGGCCCAGGTGGCGCGCGGCATACCATTCGGGAAACAGGTCCAGTTCGCGCTGCAGCAGGGCGGCATCGTATTCGGGCAGCACGTTCGGGTGGCTGGCACGCTGCAGGGTCACCAGCGCGTCCAGCGCGGCGCGGTACAGGCGGTCGGCCTGGGCGCGTTCGCCGCCGCAGGCTTCCAGCGCCTGCAGATAAGTGGTGTCGCCCAGGTCGGTGAGCAGCAGGAAACCCTGCTCGAAGTCGGCGCGCAGGACCTGCGGCACATGCAGCCCGGCCGCGCCGAACAGTTCGGCCACCGCCACGAAGGGACGGCAGTTTTCCCGGTCCGGCGGCGCATCCATCACGATCCAGCGCTCCTCGCCCAGGGTCAGGCGGAAATAGCGGCGGAAGCTCGCGTCGGAGGAAGCGGGCGTGAGGGCATCCAGGGGGGCGGGGTGGGTTTGCGAAACCCAGGCGTGCAAAGCGTTCAAACGAGACAACAGAAGGCGCTCCAACCGGTGGCGGAATTGCTTATTACTTGAATTTATGCGATTTTAGCAAAATTATTGCTACTGTCCCTGCCGATGCACCCGAAACCTTACTGCGCCTGGCCCCTGGTTTTGGCGATGCTCGCGCTGAACGCTGCCGCAGCGGACCCGCCCCCACCCGTTCTGAAGCCCGCGCCCAGCTTTGACGTGTCCCTGCCCGGGGCGAGCGGGGGCCAGAACGAATCCATGATTTTCATCCGGGCCGACAGCGTCACCAGCCAGACCGACGTGGAAACGGTGGCAGAAGGCCATGCCGAACTGCGCCGTTCCGGCATTGCCGTGAACGGCGACAAGCTGGTCTACCAGCAGCCCACCCAGACCGTGGAAGCCACGGGCAACGTGCGCATCGTGCGCAAGGGCGGGCTGACGGTGGAAGGGCCCTACGGCATCTACAACCTGGACACGCACCAGGGCTACCTGGACACGCCCACTTACAGCTACCTCACCACCACGCCCTCCCAGCCCGACCCCATGGCGCCACCCGGCAGCGCGCGCATCCAGTTCCCCCCTTACGCGCGCGGCAGCGCAAGCCGCGTGGACTTCCTGGGCGAGGACCGCGAGCACCTGTCCGACATGAGCTACACCTCCTGTCCGGTGGGGCGCGATGAGTGGGCCATCACTTCGGCCTCCACCGACCTCAACCACACCACGCAGGAAGGGGAAGCCAAAAACGCTTCGGTGGACTTTTACGGGGTGCCGCTGCTGTATGCCCCCTCCTTCACGTTTCCGCTGGACAACCAGCGCAAGTCCGGGGTGCTGGCGCCCACCATCGGCGCCACCGCCACCACCGGCCAGGACATTGCGGTCCCCTACTACTTCAACCTGGCACCCAACCTGGACGACACCCTCACACCGCGCCTCATGACCACGCGCGGCGTGCAGCTGGGCAACGAGTTCCGTTACATGGAACCCGGCTTCACCGGCATGCTCAGCACGGAATACATGCAGCATGACATCGTGCTGGGCACTGACCGCTGGTTCACCCACTGGACCCACAACCAGCAGCTCGCACCCGGGCTCAACTTCTCCGCCAACGTGCAGGAAGCCTCCGACCCCAACTACCTGGTGGACCTGAGCACGCTGCTGGGCCCGCCTGCCTTTGCCTATCTGCCGCACGAGTTCAACCTGAGCTACAGTGGACTGCAGGACTGGGACCTGAACGCCCATTCCGTGTCCTACCAGACCCTGGTGGGCGCCGCGCCCCAGTTCCGCATTGAGCCCCAGCTTACCGCGCACTGGTCGAAGGACGACTGGCATGGGCTGGGCCTCGATTTCGCTTCCCAGTACACCTCATTCCAGAGCCCCGGCCTGAACGCGACGCCGGGCGACTTGACCGTGAACGGCATCACCTACAACGCCAACTACCAGTCGGTGGCCTCCGGTTCCCGCCTGAACGCGTACCCCACCCTGACCCTGCCCTGGCGCAACAGTTACAGCTTCGCCACCTTCAAGACCGGGGTGGAATACACGCAGTACCAGATGGGTGAATTCAACACGGCGCCGAGCGACCATTACACCCGCAGCCTGCCCATCACCAGCCTGGACTCGGGACTGCTGCTGGACCGCGACACCTCGCTCTTTGGAAACAACCTCACCCAGACCCTGGAACCGCGCCTGTACTACGTGTACATCCCCTACCGTAACCAGAACCAGTTGCCGGTGTTCGACACGGCGCTGGCCGACCTCAACCGCTCCACCATCTTCACGGAAAACGTGTACGACGGCATCGATCGCATCAACAACGCCAACCAGGTCACGGCGGCCGTCACCTCGCGTCTGGTCGACCCCACCTCCGGCATCGAAGTGCTCAACGGCATGCTGGCCCAGCGCTTCCATTTCACGCCCAACGCCGTGCTGCTGCCGGGACAGCTGCCCACCCCGCCGCAGGCTTCCGACGTGCTGATGTCGCTGGCCGCCGCCATCAACCGGCGCTGGCGCTTCGACAGCTACTTCAACTTCGACGCCCATGACCTGCATACCCAGCAGATGATGGCCAGCACCACCTATTCACCCACGCCCGGCAAGCTGTTCAACCTGAGCTACCGCATCGACACGCCGATTCCCGGCGTGCCCAACGTGCTCACCACCACCACCGGCGTGTCCACCATCGTGAGCGGACCGATTCCCATCAACGTGCTGACTTCCGTCAAGCAGTGGGACGTTTCCACCGAATGGCCGGTCTCCAGCCAGTGGACGTTCCTGGGGCGGGTGGCCTTCTCCTCGCTCGACAACCAGGTGGTGGAAGGGCTGGGAGGGCTTGAGTATAATGAGGGCTGCTGGGCCTTGCGGGTGATCACCACGCGCTTTGCCATCACGTCCGTGCAGAGCAACAGCGCGTTTTACGTGCAACTGGAACTGGGCGGCCTGGGCCTGGGTCAAAACCCGTTACAGGCCCTGCGGCGCAATATTCCCGGTTACTTGAAAACCAACGAGATCAACCCATGAAGCGATTTCTGACTGGCTGCCTCCTGGCCGCCTGCTGTTGTGCCAGCCTGTCCGTGCCTGCGGCCGAAAACGTGTTGGCGCGTCCTGCCCAGGCCGCCAACCGCAACCCGGGAGGAGACACCTTCGACGACAGCAGCTACCCGGTGGTGGACCGCATCGTGGCGGTGGTGGACACGCAAGTGATCACCGAGTCCGAGCTGGATGACCGCCTGGCGCTCATCACCCGCGAACTCAACGATCGCCACATCGCCCTGCCCGATCCGGAAATCCTCATCCGCCAGGTGCTGGAAAAAATGGTCATGGATTCGGTGCAGCTGCAGTTTGCCAAGACGGCCGGCATCAAGGTGGACGATGCCATGCTGGACCAGTCCCTGGCTCGGCTCGCTGCAGAAAACAGGATGTCGCTGACCGCCTTCCGTGCCGCGGTGGAAAAGGACGGTGCGCCCTGGAACCAGTTCCGTGAAGACATCCGCCAGGAAATCATCCTGACGCGGCTGCGTGAACGGGAAGTGGAAAACCGCGTGAACGTGACCGACGCTGAAATCGACGCCCAGCTGCAGGAAGAAAAGGAGCGCGGCGCGGCCGCCCTGGACGAATACAACCTGGCCCACATCCTGATCACGGTGCCCGACAACGCCTCCCCCGAACGCCTGGCGCAGCGCCAGCGCAAGGCCGAACGGGCACTCGAGCAATTGAAGAAAGGAGCGGACTTTTCCGAAGTGGCGGCATCCTTCTCCGAAGCCCCGGACGCCCTCAAGGGCGGCGGACTGGGCTGGCGCGAGGCGGCCCGCCTGCCCACGCTGTTCGCCAATGAAGCGGCCAGGCTCAAGCCGGGCGAGTTCAGCGGCATCATGCGCAGCCCCAACGGCTTTCACATCATCAAGCTGATCGACCGCCGCAGCGCAGCCGCTCCCGCACCGGTCACCCAGTATCACGTGCGCCAGATCCTGGTGCGCGCCAATCCCAATGCGGACTCGGGTGATGCCAACAACAAGATCATGAGCCTCAACAGCCGCCTGCTGGGCGGTGCGGACTTTGCCAAACTTGCCACCATCAGCTCGGAAGACGAAAGCCGGAACCGCGGCGGCGACCTGGGCTGGATCTCGGAAGGGGAAACCCTGCCGCAATTCGAAAAGGTCGTGAAATCCCTCAAGCCGGGCGAAATCAGCGCCCCTTTCCAGACGCCGCTGGGCTGGCACATCGTGCAGCTGATTGCAGTGCGCCAGGCTGACGCCAACCTGGAACGGCGCCGTCTGGCCGCACGTCAGGCCCTGCGCGCGCGCAAGTCGGATGAAATTTACGACGAATGGGTGCGCCAGCTGCGCGACCAGGCCTACGTGGATGTCCGCCTCGAAGACCATTAATGCCCTGGTGGGGCTTTCGGCCGGCGAACCCGCCGGCATTGGCCCCGACCTGTGCCTCAGGCTCGCTGCCCAGCCGCTCGGCCCCCATCTGGTGGTGGCCGCCGACCGCGACATGATGAAAGCCCGGGCCGACCGCCTGGGCATGCCCTACCCCTTCGCCAACTACGACCCCAAGCGTCCCGGCCTGGGTGCCGGCAAGCCGCGCCTGTGGCACCACCCGGCCCCGGCCCCGGTGCGGCCCGGCCACCTCAATCCGGACAACAGCCCCTATGTGCTGCAGTGCCTGGACCGCCTGGCGGACGCCTGCCACGCGGGCATTTTCAAGGGCCTGGTGACGGCCCCCATCCAGAAAAGCGTGATCGTGGATGCCGGCATTCCCTTCACGGGGCATACGGAATACCTGGCCGCACGCTTTGGCGTGCCGCGCGTGGTGATGATGCTGGTGGGCGGCGGACTGCGGGTGGCGCTGGCCACCACCCACCTGCCGCTCAAGGACGTGCCGGCAGCCATCAACGAGGAAAGCCTGGGCGAAATCCTGGACATCCTGGACCGCAGCCTGCGGCGCGACTTCGGCTGCACCGAGCCGCGCATCCTGGTGGCGGGACTCAATCCCCATGCCGGCGAAGCGGGCCATCTGGGGCGCGAGGAAATCGAGGTCATCGTGCCGGCGCTCAAGGCAGCGCGCGCGCGCGGCATCGACGCGGTGGGGCCGCTGCCGGCGGATACCCTGTTCGTGCCGCAGCAGCTCTCCGGCACCGACGCGGTGCTGGCCATGTACCACGACCAGGGCCTGCCGGTGCTTAAAATGCACAGCTTTGGCGGCGGCGTGAACGTCACGCTCGGGCTGCCCATCATCCGCACGTCCGTGGACCACGGCACGGCACTGGATCGCGCCGGCACCGGCGACATCGACAGCGGCAGCCTGCAGGCCGCCGTGGTACTGGCGCTGGGCATGGCAGGAGCGCAGCATGGCGCATATTCCGCGTAAGCGTTTCGGCCAGCATTTCCTGTCGCACCCCAACATCATCCACCACCTGGTGCGCGCCATCGACCCGCGCCCGGACGACCGCCTGGTGGAAATCGGTCCCGGCCTGGGCGCGCTCACCGAGCCGCTGCTGCAACACGCACGCCACCTCACCGTGATCGAACTGGACCGCGACCTGGTGGCCCACTGGCGCGCCCATCCGCAGGCCGGACGGCTGACCGTGGTGGAAGGCGATGCGCTCGCCTTCGATTTTTCCGCGCTGGGCGATAACCTGCGCCTGGTGGGCAACCTGCCCTACAACATTTCCACGCCGCTGCTGTTCCACCTCGCCTCCTTTTCGCCGCAGATGAGGGACGCGCATTTCATGCTGCAGAAGGAAGTGGTGGACCGCATGGTGGCCGAACCTGCCACGCGCGACTACGGCCGGCTGTCCGTGATGCTGCAGTACCTGTTCCACATGGATGCGCTCATGGACGTGCCGCCCGAGGCCTTCACGCCGCCGCCCAAGGTGATGTCGAGCGTGGTGCGCCTCATTCCCAAGGTACCGGCGGAACGCCAGGCGCACGACGAGTCGCGCTTTGCCTTCCTGGTGTTGCAGGCGTTTTCCCAGCGCCGCAAGATGCTGCGCAGCACCCTCAAGGGCCACGTGCCGGAAGCGGTATTCGCCAAGCTGGGCATCGACCCCGCGCGGCGCGCCGAAACGCTCACCCTGGAAGAGTTTGTGGGGCTTTCCAACGAAAGCCCGGGGGACGCAGGCTAGCCCTGCTGCAGGAAGTTGCGCAGCAGCGCGTGGCCGTGTTCGGTGAGGATGGACTCGGGGTGGAACTGCACGCCTTCCACAGCCAGCGTGCGGTGGCGCAGGCCCATGATTTCCCCGTCCTCGGTCCAGGCCGTTATTTCCAGGCATTCGGGCAGGGTTTCGCGGCGCACCGCCAGGGAATGATAGCGGGTGGCGCGGAACGGATTGGGCAAGCCCCGGAACACGCCGATGTCATGATGGAACACGGAAGAGACCTTGCCGTGCATCAGCTCCTTGGCATGCACCACTTCTCCACCGAACGCGTAACCGATGGCCTGGTGGCCCAGGCACACGCCCAGAATGGGGTAGCGCCCGGCGTAGGTCTTGATGAGGGGCACGGAGATGCCGGCTTCCTTCGGGCTGCAGGGCCCGGGAGAAATCACGATGCGGGCGGGGGCGAGTTCGGGAATCTCTTCCAGCGTGATCTGGTCGTTGCGGCGGACCACCACGGTTTCACCCAGCTCGCCGAAATACTGCACGAGGTTGTAGGTGAAGGAATCGTAGTTGTCGATCATCAGCAGCATGACGGCCCACCTGTAAATTTCACATTTTATCAGTTCCCAGCCGGCACCGCCTAGGTGCGGGGCTCGCTTGCGGGGGCACGGCAAGCGGTGGAGAATGAAATGAGGGGGGTAACGATTGGCGTCTCAATAGGAGCCCGTATCATGACCGACCTTCTGCACGAATCCGCCGCCGCGGAAAAACTCGTATCCGACCTTCAGGCCGTCATCACCGACGCGGAGGACATCCTGCGCGCCACCGCCGGACAGACCGGCGACAAGGTGGCCGAACTGCGTTCCCGCATCGAACAGCGCCTGTCCGTCACGCGCGAACGCCTGGCCCAGGCGCAGCGTTCCCTGGTGGACCGGGGGCGGGCCGCCGCCCGCGCCACCGACCACTTCGTTCACGACCAGCCGTGGCAGGCCGTGGGCATTGCCGCCCTGGCGGGCCTGGCCATGGGCGTGCTGATCGGCCGCCGCTGACCGATCGTGTCCCCGAGCGATGAAGGCGCCGGCTTTGCGGGCGGCGCCGTGCATGCGGCCACCACCGCGCTGGAAGCGCTGCGCACGCGCCTGGAACTGATCGGCCTGGAACTGGCCGATGCCCAGGACCGGCTGGTGCGGCGCCTGCTGTGGGGTGCGCTGGCGCTGGTGCTGCTGGTGCTGGGACTGCTGGCGGCCCTGGTGTGGGCGTCGCTGGCCTGGTGGGAAAACCGCCTGTGGCTGTCGGGCCTGATTGCCGTGGCGGGGCTCTCCGGCGGCACGCTGCTGGCGCTGTGGGCCGCGCGCAAAAACCGCACGCAGCCGTTCCACGACAGCGTGGCGGAACTGTCCGAAGACGTCCGCGCCCTCAAGGCGGCCGTGCATCATGAACCGCCGCCTTGAGCTGGCCGAACGGCGCGGTCGGCTGCGCGAACGCATCGCCCGGCAACGGCGCGAGCTTGGACTGGTGCTTGCCCCCGCCGGGCGCGCCCTGGCCTGCGCCGACCGCCTGGCCGGTCGCTGGCGCCGGCTGGCCGTCTGGCTGCGCCGTCACCCGCTGCTCACGGGCACGCTGGTGGCCGGCGCGGTGCTGGTCAAACCGAAACGGAGTCTTGGGCTGCTGCGCTGGGTGCTGCTAGGGACAAGGCTTTGGCGGGCCGCCGCCAAATAGGTCGCTGCCGTTGACGCGGTGCCATTCGGTGATGCCGTCCCACACTTCACGCGCCGTTTCCGCATACCAGAACAGTTCGGTGTCTTCCGCGTCGATGTGACCGTGTTCCAGCAGGAAGTCCACGTCCAGCACGCTGCGCCAGTAGGCTTCACCCACCAGGACGACCGGCATGGGCGCCACCTTGCGCGTCTGGATGAGGGTGAGCGCGCCGAACAGTTCGTCCAGGGTGCCAAAGCCTCCGGGCAGGGCCACCAGGGCGGAAGCCCGCTTCATGAAATGGAGCTTGCGCAGGGCAAAATAGTGGAACTGGAAGCACAGTCCCGGCGTGACGTAGGGATTGGGATACTGTTCGCGCGGCAGGGTGATGTTGAGCCCCACGGATTCCGCCCCCACTTCGAAGGCCCCGCGGTTGGCCGCTTCCATGCCACCCGGTCCGCCGCCCGTCATGATGACCAGGCGCGAATCCTGCGGACCGTCGCCGGCGTTGCCCACCAGTTGCCCCAGATCACGCCCCACCTCGTAGTAGCGCGACAGGTCCAGGCGCCGTTCGGCCAGGCGCAGGCGCCGGTGGCAGGCTTCGTCCTCGGGATGGGCGGCCGCTTCGCGATGCGCTTCGGCCAGGTCGTGCCGGGCCGCCTCCGGCTCGCGCAGGCGGGTGCTGCCAAACACCACGATGGTGCGCCGGATGTCGTGCGCCTCCATGAGGTTTTCCGCCTTCATGTAATCCACCTGCAGGCGCACGCCGCGCGCTTCGTCGGTGTGCAGGAAATCCGTGTCCCGGTCCGGTTCGATATAGGACGGGTTGGCCATGATGGCGCGCTGGCGCGCCGCTGCCTGGGCATCTTCCGTGGCCGGTTTGGGATGGGACCAGGGCAGGGGCTCCTGCCGGTTGAGCGGGTGCGGCGGCTTGGGAATGTGCGGACGGCGGCGGCGCGTCATCATGGGATCGATTCCCCTATTCAAGCCCCTGGGCAGCCAGTTCCGCGGCGCGCAGGATGGCCTTGGACTTGTTGACGGTTTCCTGCCATTCGGTTTCCGGCACCGAGTCGGCCACGATGCCGCCACCCGCCTGCAGCGTGAGCGTGCCGTTCTGGACCACGGCGGTGCGGATGGCGATGGCCAGGTCCATGGCGCCGTCGAAGCCCAGGTAGCCCACAGCCCCGCCGTACACGCCACGGCGCGTGGTTTCCAGTTCGTCGATGATCTCCATGGCGCGCACCTTGGGCGCCCCCGTAAGCGTGCCGGCCGGGAAAGTGGCGCGCAGCACGTCCAGCGGGCCCATGCCGGGCTTGAGGCGGCCTTCCACGTTGGAGACGATGTGCATGACGTGGGAGTAGCGCTCGATCACCATGTGTTCCGTGACTTTCACCGACCCGGTTTCCGCAATGCGGCCCACGTCATTGCGCCCCAGATCCATCAGCATCACGTGTTCGGCGATTTCCTTGGGATCGGCCAGCAGTTCATTCGCCAGCGCTTCGTCTTCGGACGGCGTGCGACCCCGGGGGCGCGTGCCGGCGATGGGGCGCAGCGTGACCATCCCGTCTTCCAGGCGCACCAGGATTTCGGGTGAAGCCCCCACCACCTGGAAGCCGTCGAAGTCGTAATAGAACATGTAAGGCGACGGATTGAGGCGGCGCAGGGCGCGGTACAGCGACAGGGGCGAGGCGCCGAAAGGCTGGCGGATGCGCCGGCTCAGCACCACCTGCATGAGGTCACCTTCGCGGATGTAGTCCTTGGCGCGCGCCACCATGGCCTTGTGGGTGTCGGGATCCACATCGGACAGCGCCTCCCCCAGCGTTGCGGCCGGGGCCGGCAGGTCCACCGGCGCGCGCAGACGATGGCGCAGTTCACCCAGGCGCGCCTGCGCCCGGGCATGGCCGTCAGGGTCGGCCGCATCGGCATAGACGATGAGGTGGAGCTGTCCCGACAGGTTGTCGATGACGGCCAGTTCCGTGGTGAGCAGCAGCAGGATGTCGGGCGTGCCGCTGTCGTCTGCCTTCCAGCCCTGGGCCAGGCGCGG
The DNA here is from genome assembly GCA_028866015.1 of Betaproteobacteria bacterium. Taxonomy (GTDB): domain Bacteria; phylum Pseudomonadota; class Gammaproteobacteria; order Burkholderiales; family Ferrovaceae; genus JAKBAT01. The sequence continues at coordinate 16,803 of JAGWIW010000024.1, read as the reverse complement.
CTCGATGTAGCGCACGATGTCGTAGCCGAAGTAGCCGGCCAGCCCGCCGCAGAAGCGCGGCAGCCCGGTCAGCGGCGCCGCCTTGAACTGCTGGGCGTAATGGGCAATGAAGGTGAGCGGGTCGTCCGTCTCGAACTGTTCCGTGGCTTCGCCGTCAGTTTCCACCGACACCTGGTTGGCCGTGACACGCAGGCGCGTGGCGGCCGGCAATCCCACAAAGGAATATCGTCCGAAGCGTTCGCCGCCATGCACCGATTCCAGCAGGAACGAATAGGGGCTATTGGCCAGCTTGGCGTAAACGGAGAGCGGCGTGTCGAGGTCCGCCAGCGTGGTCAGCACCACCGGAATGCGGGTGTAACCGGCCTGGGCGAGCGCCCGGAATTCGGCTTCGGTCATCGGGCGAGCTCGGCACGCATGGCGTCAATGGTGGCGCGGTAGTCGGCCGTGCTGAAAATGGCGGAGCCGGCCACAAAGGTGTCGGCCCCGGCTTCGGCCACGGCACGGATGTTGTCCACCTTCACGCCGCCATCCACTTCCAGCCAGATGTCGCGCCCGGAGGCCTCGATGCGGCGGCGCGCTTCACGCAGCTTGGGCAGCGCCGAAGGAATGAAGGACTGGCCGCCGAAACCCGGGTTGACCGACATGATGAGGATGAGGTCAAGCCGGTCCATCACGTGGTCCAGGTAATTGAGGGGCGTTGCCGGATTGAATACCAGGCCCGCCTTGCAACCCTGGTCGCGGATGAGCTGCAGGGTGCGGTCCACGTGTTCGGAAGCTTCCGGATGGAAGCTGATGATGTTGGCGCCGGCCTTGGCGAAATCCGGAATGATGCGGTCCACCGGCTTGACCATGAGGTGCACGTCGATGGGGGCCGTGGTGTGGGGCCGGATGGCAGCACACACCAGGGGGCCGACGGTGAGGTTGGGAACGTAATGGTTGTCCATCACGTCGAAATGGATGATGTCGGCACCAGCCGCCACAACCGAGGACACTTCTGCGCCCAGTCGCGCAAAATCGGCGGACAGGATGCTGGGGGCAATGCGGAACGCCATGGGGACCCGATCTCCGGACAAAAAAATTGATCTCAACCGAAAGAACCATTCTAGCAGAGTGCGGCGCGCTTCTTGAAAAGACGCGCGGTTTCGTGTGCAATGACCGCATGCGTTTTTTCCTTTTTGCCTCACTCGTCCCCCTGCTCCTGTCCGGTTGCGCCACGCCGCCTGCGCCTCCCGCATCCGCTTCCCCTGCGGCCATGACGCCAGCTGCAAGCGTGCCCCCGCAAGCCACGGACGACATCCCGCCCGTGGAATGTCCGGCCGGAACGCCGCTGGCCGGGCCGGCCGGCAGCGCCGGCAACGGCGAATCCCTGGCGCCGCACCCGCGCGGGCGGCTTGCCCGTTCCACCTTTACCGCCCTGCCGCGCTGGCGCGAAGGGCTGACGCCGTCGGCCTGGGGCGCCTTCCTGCAAAGCTGCAGCGTGCTGGGCAACCAGGCACCGTGGCAGGCGCCATGCGCAGACGCGGCGCGCCTGCCCAGTCCGCCGGCTGCAGGCGCCATGCGCGCCTTTTTCGAAAGCCATTTCACGCCATGGCTGGTGTTGAACCACGACGGCTCCAATACCGGGCTCATCACCGGCTATTACGAACCGCTGCTGCATGGCAGCCGTACACCCAGCCCGCGCTATCGCTATCCCGTGTACGCACCGCCGCCCGACCTGCTCACCGTGGACCTGGGCGAACTGGTGCCCGAACTCAAGGGCCGTCCCCTGCGCGGACGCCTGGAAGGCCACCGCGTGGTGCCCTACTACACGCGCGCCCAGATCGACGACACCACTCCACGCACGGGCAACGCGCTGGCCTGGGTGGACAACCCGGTGGAGCTGTTCTTCCTGCAAATCCAGGGCTCCGGCCGCATCGCCCTGCCGGACGGGGGGCAACTGCGGGTGGGCTATGCCGACCAGAACGGCCACCCGTTCCGCTCCATCGGCCGGCTGCTGGTGCAGCGCGGCGACCTGACACTGGCCCATGCCTCGCTGCAGGGCATCAAGGCCTGGGCCGCGGCGCACCCGGACCAGGTGAGGGCGCTGCTGGACGCCAACCCCAGCTATGTGTTCTTTCGCCTGCTGCCCGAAGACCTGCCCGGCCCCATCGGCGCGCTGGGCGTGCCCGTCACGGGAGAGGCGAGCCTGGCTGTGGACCCGCGCGTGATACCCCTGGGCGCGCCGGTGTTCATCGACACCACCCGGCCCAACAGCCGCCGGCCGCTGCGCCGCCTGATGCTGGCCCAGGATACGGGCGGGGCCATCCATGGCGCGGTGCGCGCGGACTTTTTCTGGGGCTACGGCAGCGCCGCCGAACAGCAGGCGGGGTCCATGAAGCAGGCCGGGCGGCTGTGGGTGCTCTACCCCCGCGGCGCCACTCCGCCGGCCCCGCGCTGACGGCCTGCCCCGGGCCGGTTTATAATGCGCGGTTACAGTAGCTCTTTCGGATGCTCCGTTGACTGACGCCACCTCCCACCATCTGCACGCTTTCGGGCTCAACCACGAGACCGCGCCGGTGGACGTGCGGGAAAAAATCGCCTTTCCCCAGGACCGGCTGATTCCGGCGCTGACCGAACTCACGCGCGACACGCCGGTGGAGGAAGCCGTCATCCTGTCCACCTGCAACCGCACCGAAATCTATTGCAAGACCCCCTCCCCGGACGACGTGGCCCAGTGGCTGGCGCGCCACCACGCCCTGGAAGGGCTCGACATTGCCCAGTACCTGTACCGGCGCGACGGCAGCGCCGCCGCCCACCATGCGTTCCGCGTGGCCTCCGGCCTCGATTCCATGGTGCTGGGCGAGCCCCAGATCCTGGGCCAGGTGAAGCAGGCCGTGCGTTCCGCAGAAGAGGCCGGCACCCTGGGCCCCATGCTGCACAAGCTGTTCCAGCAGACTTTTTCCGTGGCGAAGGCGGTGCGCAGCCAGACCGCCATCGGCGAACGCTCGGTGTCCCTTGCCGCCGCCGCGCTCAAGGTGGCCACGAGCGTGCTGGGCTCCATGGAGGAACAATCCATCCTGTTCATCGGTGCCGGCGAAATGGTGGAGCTGGTGGCCACCCATTTCCTGGCGCGCCGCCCGCGCGCCGTCACCGTGGCCAACCGCACGCTGGAACGCGGGCGTGAACTGGCACGCCAACTGGGCGGGGAAGCCATCACCCTGTCGGAACTGCCCTCCGAACTGCAGCGCCACGACATCATCATTTCCTCCACGGCCAGCCACCTGCCCCTCATCGGCAAAGGCATGGTGGAACGGGCCGTCAAGGCACGCAAGCACCGCCCCATGGTGATGATCGACCTGGCCGTGCCGCGCGACATTGAAGCGGAAGTGGCGCAACTGGACGACGTGTTTCTCTACAGCGTGGACGACCTGGGCGACATCGTCCAGGAAAACCGCGACTCACGGCAGTCTGCCGTGGTGGAGGCGGAAGCCATCATCAGCACGCGCGTGGGCGAGTTCGTGGACTGGATCCACACGCGCGACGTGGTGCCCACCATCCGCCTGCTGCGCGACCATGCCGAACGCTACCGCCAGCTCGAGCTGGAGCGGGCGCGCCGGGCCCTGGCGCGCGGCGACGATCCGCAGCAGGTGCTGGAAATGCTCTCCAGCGGCCTGCTCAACAAGCTGCTGCACCATCCCGTGCAAACGCTGCACCAGAGCCGCGGCGAACACCGGCAGCAACTGGCCGAAGCCCTGCACCGCCTGTTCATCCGAGAGAAGGACTGAACCTCCCCGTTCCGCATGAAAGCGTCCCTGCTCAAACGACTCGCTGCGCTCGACATGCGCCTGTCCGAACTGGACGGCCTGCTGGCCGACCCGGGCGTCACGCGCGACATCGACCAGTACCGCAAGCTCACGCGCGAACACGCGGAAATCGCCCCGGTGGTGGCGCTGTTCAAGCAGTACCAGGCGGCCCAGGCCGACCTGACGGCAGCGCAGGACATGGCGGCCGACCCCGACCTGCGCGCCTTTGCCGAAGAGGAGCAGCAGGCGGCACGCCTGCGCCAGGAGGCCCTGGCCGGCGAACTGCAGCTTGCCCTGCTGCCCAGGGACCCCAACGACGAGCGCAACATTTTCATGGAAATCCGCGCCGGCACCGGCGGCGACGAATCGGCGCTGTTTGCGGGCGACCTGTTCCGCATGTACGCGCGCTTTGCCGAACGCAACCGCTGGCAGACCGAACTGGTGTCCCACAGCGACGGCGAAATGGGCGGCTACAAGGAAATCATTTTCCGCATCGTGGGCCAGGGCGCCTATTCCCGACTCAAGTTCGAATCGGGCGGGCACCGCGTGCAGCGCGTGCCGGAAACCGAAGCCCAGGGCCGCATCCACACCTCGGCCTGCACCGTGGCCGTGATGCCGGAAGCCGATGACGTGAGCGACGTGGTGCTCAATCCTGCGGACCTGCGCATCGACACGTTCCGCGCCTCAGGCGCCGGCGGCCAGCACATCAACAAGACCGATTCCGCCGTGCGCGTGACGCACCTGCCCACCGGCATCGTGGTGGAATGCCAGGACGGGCGCAGCCAGCACAAGAACAAGGCGCAGGCGCTGTCGGTGCTGGTGGCGCGCATCCGCGACAAGCAGATGCGCGAACAGCAAGCCAGGGAAGCCGCCACGCGCAAGTCGCTCATCGGCAGCGGCGACCGCTCGGAACGCATCCGCACCTACAACTTTCCCCAGGGACGGGTGACCGACCACCGCATCAACCTGACCCTGTACAAGATCGACGCCATCATGGACGGCGACCTGTTCGAACTCACCTCGGCCCTGATGGCAGAACACCAGGCCGAACAGCTGGCCCAGCTGGGCGACGCGGCGGTCTGAAACGATGCGGGTGGACGAGGCGCTGCAAGGAGACCCGGCCACCCGCGGAGAACGGCGCCTGCTGCTGGAAGCGGTGCTGGAGCGCTCCCACGCCTGGATCGCAAGCCATCCGGAGGCCCTGCTGGACGAGGCGCAAAGCCAGCGCTACCGCACGCTGGTGGCGCGCCGCGCCGCCGGCGAACCGGTGGCCTACCTGCTGGGCAGCCGCGAATTCTTCGGCCTGGACTTCAGGGTCACGCCCGACGTGCTGATTCCGCGTCCTGAAACCGAAGGGCTGGTGGACTGGGCCCTGGAATGCCTGGCGCCCGACAGCACGGCGGCGGTGCTGGACCTGGGCACCGGCAGCGGCGCCATCGCAGTGGCGCTGTTGCACGCGCGCCCGCATCTGGCCGTGACCGCGGTGGACCGTTCACCCGCCGCACTGGCCGTGGCCGCGCACAACGCGGCACGCCACCACCCCCCCGGCAGTCGCGTCCTGCGCCTGCTGGGCGGCGACTGGTACGCGCCCGTGGCGCACGAACGCTTTCACCTCATCGTGTCCAACCCGCCTTATGTGGCGCAGGGCGACGCCCATCTCGCGCAGGGCGACCTGCGCTTCGAGCCGCCCGCCGCACTTTCCGCCGGCCCCGAAGGGCTGGACGACCTGCGCCGCATCGTGGCGCAGGCGCCGCACCACCTGGAAGCGGGCGGTCACCTGCTGGTGGAACACGGACATGACCAGGGCCCGGCCTGCGCCGCCCTGTTTGCGGCCGCCGGCTTTTGCGACGTGACGCTGCGCCGGGATCTGGCCGGACTGCCGCGCCTCACCGGCGGACGCTACCCCGGCGTGACCGAACAGGATTAGAATGCGTTTTTCGGTAACCTGCACATGAACGAAGCCATCAAGGAAGAGATCCCTTCGGGGACGCGACGCGTCATCGACGGCGTGGAACGGGTGTTCTACGACGGCTACTGGATCAAGTACTACGCCCCGCCCAGCGAGACCCTCGGCGCCAAACGCCAGCTCATCACCGCCCTCACGCGGCGCCTGTTCAACCATGTGGAACATGGCATCAACATTCCCGGGGCACGCCTGGACGAAGCGCGCCAGGCCTACGAACAGGAAAGCCAGCCGGCGCTCAAGCGCGTGAAAGGAGCCATGCTGGCGGGTTCGCTTTTCAACCGCGCCACCGACATCATCACCAAGCTGGTGGAAATCCAGGAACTGGGGGTGGAAATCACGCCGGACAACGCGCTGCTGCGCGAATGCGGGCGCTGCCTGCAGGAGGCGCTGTCGCTTGGGCGGCTGGTCCTGCATCGCAGCGGCGAGGAAGGCATCGACGAACTGTGGGGCGAACCCCTGCATGCCTTCTCCATACCCGTGGAATCGTTCTTTGAAAGCCGCTACATCAAGATTGCCGCCACCATGCGCGACATCGACCGCCTGGGCGGCGCCATCGTCGAGCACTTCGCCAACGACCCCGACTTTGACGGCCTGGCGCCGCTGGTGCAGGGCGTGACCTGCACGGCCCACCAGAAGGTGGAAATCCTGCAGACGGACGACCGCATTTTCCAGGTGTGGCCGGCCTTCGTGGTGGCCAGCGAATCGCTGCTGGCGTTTCGCCCTGCCACGCGCGACGCGGGCAGCCTGGAATACGGCCGCCTGCAGGAAGAAGGATTGCGCCTGATCGCCCAGGGCCAGGCCATCATCAGCGACATTGCGCGCGCACGCACGCCCATGCCCAAGACCACGCGCGAATACATCGAGCGCCTGGGGGCCTGGCGTTGCAAGTTCCAGCAGGAAGCGCGGCGCCACTAGGACGCCGCCGGGACGTCAGGCGGCCAGCAGCTGCTTCAATTCACCCGACTGGTAGAGTTCGGTCATGATGTCCGACCCCCCGACAAATTCCCCTTTGATGTAGAGTTGGGGAATGGTGGGCCAGTTGGCGTATTCCTTGATGCCCTGGCGGATGTCAGGGTTCTGCAGCACATCCACGGTGAACGGGGCGTCCACGCCGCACGCCTTCAGGATCTTGACGGCGTTGGCGGAAAAGCCGCACTGGGGAAAATCGGGGCTGCCTTTCATGTAAAGCACCACCGGATGGCTTTTGACCTGCTGGTCGATGATATCGTGTACGGACATGACAAATCCTCTTTCGCTGTCGCTAAAACGGACATTGTGCGATGCAAGCCCGCTGCGAGGCAAGTTCCTTGCCGGCGCGCTGCTGTTGTGGGGGTTCGCACCCGCCGCGCACGCCTGGGGTGACACCGGGCACGAAGTGGTGGCGCGCATCGCCCTGCATTTCCTCTCGCCCGACGCACGCTCGCGCGTGGAGTCGCTGCTGGCCGACGATCCCGATCCCCTGACCGCGCACGACCCGGTTTCCGCCGCGGTGTGGGCCGACCGCTACCGCGATTCGCCGGAAAACGGCCGGCGCGTCAATTACCGTCAGACCCATGCCTGGCATTTCGTGGACCTGGAGCGCAGCCACCCGGACCTGGCCCGCGCCTGCCACCATTTCCCGGCCCTGCCCGCCGGCACGCCCGCCTCGGAAGGCCCGGCGGCCGACTGCGTGGTGGACAAGATCGAACAGTTCAACGCCGAACTCAAACCCTGGCCGGGGCCGGAGGCAAGCCCCGAGCGGCGCGCGGAAGCGCAGCGCGCACTCAAGTTCCTGATCCATTTCGTGGGCGACCTGCACCAGCCGCTGCACGCCATCGACGACCATGACCGCGGCGGCAACGAGAAGCGCGTGAGCATGGCCGGCGCCCACGCGGGCACCCTGCACCATTACTGGGACGACGTGTTCGTGCAGCGCCTGGGCGCGGACGACGCGGCCATTGCAGCCACCCTCATCGGGCGCATCACGCCCGCCAACGTGCGCGCCTGGCAGCACGGCACGCCGCGCGAGTGGGCGCGCGAATCCTTCGAAACCGCGCGCGGCCAGGCCTATGACCCGCTGCCGGAGCCGGACGGGCGCGGCCGCTACCGCCTGTCCGCCGACTATCGCGACCAGGCCACCGCCATCGTCGCCCTGCAGCTGGAAGAAGCCGGCGTGCGCCTGGCCGCCCTGCTGGAAGGAGACGCCCGATGACGCCGCACCTGCTGCTGGTGGATGACGACCCGGACCTGCTGCACCTGCTGGGCCTGCGCCTGCGCGCGGCGGGCTACCGGGTGACCACGGCCGCCTCGGCGGAAGCGGCACTGGCGCAGATCGCCATCGAACGTCCGCAGCTGGTGCTGAGCGACGTGCAGCTGCCGGGACAGGACGGCCTGCGCCTGTTCGACGAGATCCACGCGCGCCACCCGACCCTGCCGGTGATCCTGCTCACCGCCCACGGCACCATTCCCGATGCGGTGGAAGCCACGGCGCGCGGCGTATTCAGCTATCTCACCAAGCCCTTTGACGGCAAGGATCTGCTGGACAAGATCGCCCAGGCGCTGTCCCTGTACGCCGGCGAAGGCGAGCAAGGCAGCAGCGAGGATGAAGCCTGGCGTTCCGCCATCATCAGCCGTTCCAACCGCATGGCGGAACTGCTGCACGAAGCCCTGCTGGTGGCGCGTTCTGACGCCTCCGTGCTCATCCGCGGCGAATCCGGCACCGGCAAGGAGCTGCTGGCCCAGGCCATCCATCGCGCCAGCCCGCGCGCCGGACGGCCGTTCGTGGCGGTCAACTGCAGCGCCATTCCCGAACAACTGCTGGAATCGGAACTGTTCGGCCACGTGAAAGGCGCCTTCACCGGCGCCGTGTCCAACCACGAAGGACTGTTCCGCGCCGCCGCCGGCGGCACCCTGTTCCTGGACGAAATCGGGGACATGCCCATCAGCCTGCAGGCCAAGCTGCTGCGCACCCTGCAGGAACGCACCGTGCGTCCGGTGGGCTCGAGCCAGAGCATGCCGGTGGACGTGCGCATCCTGTCCTCCACCCACCAGAACCTGGAAACGGCCATCGCCGAGGAACAGTTCCGGGAAGACCTCTACTACCGCCTGAACGTGGTGGAACTCACGCTGCCGCCCCTGCGCGACCGGCGCGAGGACATTCCCCTGCTGGCCAACCACTTCCTGGTGCGGCTGGCCCAGAAGTACGACAAGCACCTCAACGGCTTCGCCCCGGAAGCGCTCAAGGCCCTCACGCTCTACTCCTGGCCGGGCAACGTGCGCCAGCTTTTCAACGTGGTGGAACAGGTGTGCGCGCTTGCCACCACCCTGCTCATCCCCCTTTCCCTGGTGCAGCGGGCGCTGCGCGTGCCTTCGGTGGAAATTCTGAGCCTCGCTGCGGCACGGGAACGCTTTGAACGGGAATACCTCACCGGCCTGCTCAAAGTGACCGGTGGCAACGTGGCGGATGCGGCCCGGCTGGCCGAACGCAACCGCACGGAGTTCTACCGCCTGCTGCAAAAACACGGCCTGACGCCGGATTCCTTCCGCCCCCCGGAGGTTGTCTCTTCCGAGCGACAACCCTGAAACCCCGTCTGGACGGCCCTTGCGGGCATTCCCCCCAAAACCTGTCGCCGGCAGGCGACAGGGGCCCGTAATAGCTCCCCACCCACCCCCCGTCGTATAAGACAAAAACCCTGCGCAATCAACTGATTGCGATTCAACGAGAGGACTGGCCCGGTTCTTGCTGCATAGACGCGCATGAACCCCTATGACCTTTATGCCCTGACCCAGTCCGCAGGGCGCACTCCCCCGATGCGACGCGGCAGCATGATCGCCCGTCCCTGGACCGGTTTCCGACTTGGTTTACTCAAAGGCCTGAAGAGCCTGTCTGCACCGCAACGGGAAGCGCCCGTTCCCAGCTCCTCCTCCTGGGAACGGGCCGCTTCCCGCCGGCGGTCCGTACTGCTGGCGCTGATCACCCTGATCGCCGGGGGCGCGGCCCTGCTGCTTTCGCAAAGCCAGCCTGAAAGCAGCCACCCGCTGCTGCAGGCCCTGCAGATCACCCTGTTCGTGGTGCTGCTGTCCTGGGTGGCGGCCGGTTTCGTGACCGCCCTCATGGGTTTCTTCGCGCGCTGGCGCGGCGACCCCCACGCCCTGGATTCCCGCAGCGCCCGCCTGCAACCCCTGGGCGGCGACGCGCGCACGGCCGTCATCATGCCCATCTGCAACGAGCCCGTGGGCCCGGTTTTTGCCGGCCTGCGCGCCACCTGCGAATCGCTGGCCGAACAATCCTCGTCCGGCCTGTTCGACGTGTTCGTGCTGTCCGACAGCGCCGACCCCGCCGTGCGCAGCGAAGAACTGGCCGCCTGGTCCGCCCTGCGCGACCAACTGGAAGGGCGCTGCCGCCTGTACTACCGGGTGCGCCAGCGCCGCACGCGGCGCAAGGCCGGCAACGTGGCCGATTTCTGCCGCCGCTGGGGACGCAACTACCGCTACATGGTGGTGCTGGATGCCGACAGCGTCATGACGGGCGAATCGCTCACGCGCCTGGTGCAACTGATGGAAGCCAACCCCAAAGCGGGTATCATTCAGACAGCACCCCGCGCCTGCGGGGTGGATACCCTGCATGCGCGCGCCCAGCAGTTTGCCGGACGCACGGTGGGCCCGCTGTTCACGGCCGGCATGCAGTACTGGCAACTGGGGGAATCCCATTACTGGGGGCATAACGCCATCATCCGCGTGGAACCGTTCATGAACCATTGCGCGCTGGCCCTGCTGCCGGGCCGCGGCGGCCTGAGCGGCGAAATCCTGTCGCACGATTTCGTCGAGGCGGCGCTCATGCGGCGCGCCGGCTACACCGTGTGGCTGGCCTCCGACCTGGAGGGCAGCTATGAGCAGCAGCCCTCCAACCTGGTGGAAGAACTGCAGCGCGACCGCCGCTGGTGCCAGGGCAATTTCAAGAACATCCGCCTCGTCGCCGAACCCGGCCTGCGCCCGGTGCACCGCGCCATGCTGGCCACCGGCGTCATGTCGTACCTGTCCGCGCCGCTCTGGCTGGCTTTCCTGCTGGTGAGCTTCAGCCTGCACGTGCTGGATGCGGACAGCGGCCTGGACGCCGTGCTGCCGGACCAGCCCTCCGCCCTTTCCTTCCTGTGGGGGCTGACCCTGGTGCTGCTGTTCCTGCCGCGCGTGCTGGCCGTGGCCAGCATCGTGCTGCGCGGTGAAGCGGACGCCTTCGGCGGAACCCGGGCGCTGGTCAAAAGCGCCCTGCTGGAAACCGTGCTGTCGGCGCTGCAGGCCCCGGTGCGCATGGTGGCCCATACCCTGTTCGTACTGGGGGCCCTGACCGGCCTCAAGCTCGACTGGAAATCGCCACCCCGTGAAGCGCAGGCCATTGCCCTTTCCGATGCGGCACGCCGCTTTGCCCCCGTGACCGCGATCGTGGCCATGCTGCTGGGCGCCACCGCCGTGGCCGCGCCCGATGCCCTGCCCGCCTTGCTGCCGGTGGGCCTGCCACTGCTGTTCGCTGCACCGCTGGCCGCCTTCACCAGCGATGCCCGCTGGGGCCGCGTGCTGCGCCTGCAGCGTTGGCTGTACACACCGGAAGAGCAGGCCATGCCGGCCGTGCTGCGACGTGCACGCAGCCATGCCCTGCATCCGCTCGAGCGCACCACGCGTCCGGTCACCCCGCTTCCGGCCTGGCAGCCGGTTTCGCGCGCGGCATGACGCGGGCGGCCGCATTCCGCATTTTTGACGGCACCCGTTTCCCCCTCTCATTCCGCCAGCTGCTGCTGATCGCGTTCCTGGGCATCATCCTGCTGCTGGGGGGCGCGCTCACGCGCACCCTGCTGGCAGTGGAAACCCTCACCGAAGCCAACCGCGACTATCCCCTGCAGGCCCTGGAAACCGTGCAGGCGGTGCGCGAACTGCAGGAACTCACCGTGGCCCTGGAGCGCGAAACGCGCCAGTACCTGGTACTGAACGATCCGGCCCAGCTCACTGAAATCCGCCACACCTGGAGCAACGGGCGGCGTGTGGCGGCCGCCCTGGGCCAGCGCTTTCCCGCCGACCTGCCGGCCCTGACCGATGCCTGGCAAAGCAATGCGGCCCAGACCCTGGCTCCGCTGCTGGCTGGGAGCGATGCCCACGGGCTGTCCCAGCCGGCGCTGTCGGAAACCTTCCGGCAGCTGGGCACCCTCAACCTGCAAATCGAAAACACCTCGAAAGTGCTGCTGGCCCAGCGCAACCAGGCCCTGATCGCGGATTTCGAACGGCAGCGCCGCTCCGTCATCTGGATCGGCGCTGCCGCCGCCAGCGTGGCGGCCGTGCTGGCGCTGGTGCTGGGCATGTGGCTGGCGCGTGCCTTCAAGCAGCTGGACCGTGCCATCGACGCCCTGGGCACGCCCGGCCCGCAAAACCCCATCGCCATCACCGGCCCGAGCGACATGCGCGAACTGGGCGCACGCCTGGAAGGATTGCGCCAGCGCCTGGCCGCCCTGGAAGCGGACAAGTTGCTGTTCCTGCGCCACATTTCACATGAACTCAAGACCCCGCTGGCCAACGTGCGGGAAGCCGTGGCGCTGCTGGAAGACCAGGTGGCGGGCCACCTCAATCCATCCCAGCATGAAATCCTGGGCATCTTGCGCGACAATGCCATTGCGCTCCAGCAGCAAATCGAAAGCCTGTTGCAGTACAATGCGGTCGCGTTCGACGCGCGTCGCCTGCAGTTGCGGCCGGTGGACCTGCGTGCCCTGCTGGACGCCCTGGTCAACCGGCAACGCCTGCAATTCCAGGCGCGCCAGATCGACGTGACCGTGGAAGGCCCTGCCTTGACTGCCCGCATCGACCCGGAAAAAATCGACATCGCCGTGAGTAACCTGCTATCCAATGCCATCCGCTTCAGCCCCGACGGCGGCCAGATCCACCTGGTGCTGGCCGCCCGGCCTGGCGGCTGGTCGGTGGACTGCATCGACAGCGGGCCGGGCGTGGATCCTGAGGACCAGGACCGGGTCTTCAATCCCTTCTATCAGGGCGTGCGCCAGCCCTCGAGCGCCCGCAAGGGCAGTGGCATCGGCCTTTCCATCGTGAAGGAACTGGTGGAAGCCCACGGCGGACAGGTGTCCCTCGTGCGCCGCAACGGGGCCGCGGGCGCCCATTTCCACATCGAGATTCCTGATGCGTCTGACTGACTTGCCCCTCCTGCTCGCTGCCGCAGCCCTGACCGCCTGCAGCAGCACCCCGCCGGCAACGCCTTCCGCACAGCCGGCGCCCCATGCCGTGCTGGCCACGCAGCCGGCGCCCGAACTGCTGTCTGCTGCCCTCACCGACTGGGCACGCGACCAGCAATGGGAAGCGCCCGAACGCGCACGGGAAATTCAGCGCCTGGCATCGCTGCCGCGCCCGGACGCGCGCACGACCCTGCGCCTGGCCCACCTGTGGCACCTGCAGGACGATGCGCAGTCGCGCACCCAGGCACGCCATCTGCTCGCGGGGCTGTCCCAGTCGGGCAGTGCCGATGCCGCCGCGCTGGCCCCCCTGGTTTCGCTGCTGCAGGAATCCTGGAACACCCAGGGCGCGCTGGAGGAAAAGGTGGAAGCCCTGGGCCAGCAGCTGCGCGACGCCAATGCCCGGGCCGACGCCCTCGGCAGCAAGATCCAGGAACTGAAGGCGATCGAGCACAGCCTGGTGTCCCGCCCGGTTCCCGACGCGCCCGTGGGCGCACCCAAACGATGAGCCACGACCCTTCCCTGCCGCGACGCCATTTCATGACGGCGCTGGCCGCCGGCGCCGTCATGGCCACCTTCTCGCGCACCTCCTGGGGTGCGGAGGCGGCCCTTGCACCCGGCCTGGAGCTGGGCCCGGAACAGCCGTTTTCCTATGACGCCCTGTGCGATCAGGCGCGCGCCATGGCACGCCAGCCGTTCGCAGCGGTGCCCGTGTCCCATCGCGAGGTGGTGGAACAGATCGACTGGGAAGCCCACAGCCAGATCCACTTCAAGCCGGAAGCGTCCCTTTTTGCGGACGGCCCGGGCCCCTTTCCCGTGGCCTTTTTCCATCCCGGCAAATTCTTTCCGGCCCCGGTGCGCATGTACCAGGTGGAAAACGGCCGTGCGCGCGAAGTGCATTACGACCAGCGCCTGTTCGACATGCCCGCCAACAGCCCGGCCCATGGCCTGGGTCCCGATGCAGGTTTTGCCGGCCTGCGCATCCAGGAAAGCCGGCTGGCCGGCCCCGGCCATCCCGACTGGCGCCACAACGACTGGGCCGCCTTTCTGGGCGCCTCCTACTTCCGCGCCATCGGCGACCAGTACCAGTACGGGCTGTCGGCACGCGGACTGGCCATCGACGTGGCCGTGCCTGGCCTGAAGGAAGAGTTTCCCGCCTTCACCCGCTTCTACATCGAACCTGCGGCCGATGACGCCAACCGGATCACGGTGTATGCCCTGCTGGACAGCCCGAGCGCTGCCGGCGCCTACCGCTTCGTGCTCACGCGCGGCACTAATGTGGTCATGGAAGTGCAGGCGCAGGTGAACCTGCGGCGCGACGTGGCCCAGCTTGGCCTGGCGCCCGCCACCTCCATGTTCCTGTTTTCGAAAACCGCCAAGAAAACCCGTTACGACTGGCGCCCCGAAGTCCACGACTCCGACGGCCTGGCCCTGTGGACCGGCAGCGGCGAACACCTGTGGCGCCCGCTGGAAGATCCGCCGCACCATCGTCTGTCGCTGTTTGCCGACCGCGACCCGCGCGGGTTTGGTCTGATGCAGCGCGAACGCCATTTCGACGCCTACCTCGATGCCGTGCATTACGAACGCCGCCCCAGCCTGTGGGTGGAACCGCTCGATGCGTGGGGGGAAGGGTCGGTGCTGCTGTGGGAAATCGCAAGCCCCGAGGAAACCATCGACAACGTGGTGGCCCTGTGGGTACCCAAGGCCCCGGCGCTGGCAGGCTCGGAACTGCACCTGCGCTACCGCCTTTACTGGCAGGCGGAGGAGCCCTTTCCCACGCCCTATGCGCGCTGCAGCGCCACCCTGCGCGGACGCGGCGGGCAGCCGGAACATCCGCCGCGACCGGCCGGCGTGGAAAAATTCGTGGTGGTGTTCGAGGGGCCGTCACTGGCGGCGCTGCCACCCGGGGCGGTACCCGAAGCGGTGCTGTCCGCCACCCACGGCACCTTCTCTTCGGTGTTCACGGAAGCGGTGCCTGATGGCCAACCGGGCCACTGGCGTGCCCAGTTCGACTACAAGCCCGAGGGCACGGACACGGCGGAACTGCGCCTGTTCCTGCGCCATGCGGGCCAATCCTTAAGCGAAACCTGGCTGTTCCAGTTCCAGCCCGATCCCGCCTGATCCGGGCCGGGGGCTGCGCCGCAAGACCCGCTAGTGCAGCTTGACGTGTGGTTCGGTGCGCCGGCTAATGAAACGCGCCACCGTGCTCAGCGCCATTTTCCAGAACCCGTGCAGCGCCATTTCGTGCAGCTTGTAGAGCGACACGTACATCCAGCGCGCGAACAGCCCTTCCACCCACATGTTGCCGCCCACGAAATTGCCCATGAGGTTGCCCACGGTGCTGTATTCGCCGAGCGACACCAGCGAGCCGAAATCGCGGTAGCGGTACGGCCGCACGTCCTGTCCGGCCAGCAGGCGGCGGAATTCGCGCGCCAGGTGGCTGGCCTGCTGGTGCGCCGCCTGGGCTCGCGGCGGCACGGTCCGGCCTTCATGCCCCAACCACGGTGCCGCAGCACAATCCCCCAGCGCATAGATGTGGGGATCGCGCGTGGTCTGCAGGTTCTCCTGCACCACGAGCTGGTTGATGCCGTTGGTTTCCAGTCCCAGGTTGGCCAGGAAGGCCGGTGCCTTGACGCCGGCCGCCCACACCACCAGCTCCGCCGGAATGAGGTCGCCCGTGTGCAGGCGCACGGCCTGCGGCAGCACTTCCGCCACCCGCGCGCCCGTGTGCACCTGCACCTGCAGGCTGGCCAGCATGCGGTGGGCGCTGTCGGAAATGCGTTCGGGCAGGGCCGGCAGGATACGCGGTGAAGCTTCGATGAGATGGATGCGGATGTGCTTGTCGGGGTCGATGCGGTCCAGGTTGTAGGACACCAGGTCGCGCGTGGCGTTGTGCAGTTCCGCCGCCAGTTCCACTCCGGTGGCGCCGGCGCCCACGATGGCCACCTGCAGCTGTTCCGGGCGCAGGGGTTCCTGCTGCGCATGGGCGCGCAGGAACGCGTTCACCAGGCGGCGGTGGAAACGGTCGGCTTCCACCGGCGTTTCCAGGGCGATGGCATGGCGCGCCACGCCGGGCGTGCCGAAATCGTTGGTGTGGCTGCCCACGGCCAGCACCAGGGTGTCGTAGGGAAAGCTGCGGGCCTGGGTGACGATCACCCCTTCCTCGTCATGGTAGGGCGCAAGGTGCACCAGGCGCTGCTCGCGGTCGAGCCCCACCATTTCGCCGATGCGGTAGCGGAAATGGTGCCAGTGCGATTGCGCCAGGTAATCCAGGGCATGCACGTCCAGGTCCATGCTGCCGGCCGCGATTTCGTGCAGGTGGGGTTTCCAGAAATGGGTGCGGGATTTTTCGATGAGCGTGATCTCGGCACGCCCCGATTTGCCCAAGGTGTCGCCCAGCCGCGTGGCGAGTTCCAGTCCTCCTGCGCCACCGCCCACGATCACGATTCGATGCATGCCGCCCCCTGACTGAACGATCCAGTGCCGCATGGTAGCAGAAAGCGCATTTTTTCTGAGAAAATCAGGGTTCGCCCCCTTTGCGGATCACCCCTGCATCATGACCTACGCTTCCCTCATGCCCGTCATCCTGTGCGGTGGCAGCGGCACCCGCCTGTGGCCGCTGTCGCGCCAGGCCCTGCCCAAGCAGTTTGTGCCGCTGGTGGGAGTCAAAAGCCTGCTGCAGCTCACCCTGGAACGGGTGCGGCTGCTGGCGGCAGAAGCCCTGGCCGTGGCAGCCGAAGAGCACCGTTTCCTGGTGCAGGAAGCGGCCGACGCCGCCGGCCTGCCGGTGCGCCAGCTGCTGGAGCCGGTGGGGCGCAACACAGCAGCCGCCATGGCCGCGGCCGCACGCAGC
>JAGWIW010000166.1 GCA_028866015.1 Betaproteobacteria bacterium | reverse complement strand
GCATGCTGGGCGGTTCGGTGTCGGCCGTGCTGTTTTCCCTCAATTCCTTTTTCAACGGCATCGGGCGCCCGCGCTACACGTTCTGGATCATGCTGGTGGTGGCCGTGACCAACGCCGCGCTCAACGAGCTGTTCATGTTCCGCCTGGGCTATGGCATTGCCGGCGCTTCCATCGCCAGTTCCCTGGCGCTGTTGGCGGGATCCCTGCTTGCGCTCGGCATTTTCCTTGACCGCCGTTTCCAGACTGAATTCGACACCCGCCACACCGCCAGGCCGGATTGGGCGGGCATTCGCCGCGTGTTTGCACTGGGTATTCCCACCGGTCTGTTTCCTGCCATGGACGTCATCGGTCTCGCCCTGTTCCAGCTCATGCAGGTGCGTCTGAGCCCGATCGATGGCGCGGCCACCCAGATCGTCATGATGCTCACCTCCATTTCCTACCTCCCCGCCATCGGCATCGCGCTGGCGGGGACCACGCTCGTGGGGCAATCCATCGGGGCCGGCGACAAGGCCTGGGCGGCGCGCTGCGCCCAGGTCATCCTGCGCATGGCTGTGGTTTACATGGGTGTGCTGGGGGTGGGGCTCGCCCTTGTGGGGCGCTGGGTGGTGCCCGTGTTCCTGTCGGGGGCGGCGACGGATGCGGCCGCCGTCACGGCCTTGAGCCTCAAGCTGCTGTGGATTGCCGCCGGCTACCAGATTTTCGATGCGCTCAACCTGGGCAGCGCGTTCTGCCTGCGCGGGGCGGGCGATGTCCGTTTTCCCACGGTGCTGTTGCTGCTGCTGTCCTGGCTGCTGTTCATGCCCCTGTGCCATGCGCTGACATTCCCTGCGGGAATGGGCTGGGTGCATTTCCTGCCGCAGTGGGGCCTGGGCGCCACCGGCGGGTGGCTGGCAGCCCTCGTGTATACTGTGGCGCTGGGACTGGGGTTGTGGCTGCGCTGGCGTTCCGGCGCCTGGCGCCGCATCGATTTGTCCCGCACCTGACACCATGGAACGCTTCGACACATTGCACAAACCGGTCCTGGGCGGCCGCCGCTGGCTCGTAGCCCTGGCGCTCCTGTGCCTGCTGGGGGCCCAGGTGTCGGGCTTCGTGCACCGGGTGGTTCATGGCGAC
>JAGWIW010000165.1 GCA_028866015.1 Betaproteobacteria bacterium | reverse complement strand
CGGGTTGCCGCTCGATCCAGAGCGGAATGGCGCAGATGAGGCGGGAGGCAGGAGTGACGGAATGCAGGCCGCGAAGATTGTCACCCCGAGCCAGGCGTTAGCCGTAAAGGAGCAGTCGCCGGTAGCCGCCGCCGATCATCTGCCGGACTTGGGCGACGAGCCGGTGGGCGTGTCGTCGCTCGCCCGATCCCTTCCATGCCGCGCCGGTGAGCGGCGTCATGCGCGGGAAGATCAGTCCGAAAGCGACGTCGCGGACTGCAGCCCCGCCTTGCAAGGCATCGTGAAGCCTGAGCATCTGGATCAGCCGTCGGCATTGATAGGGTGTCGGAGCCAGTCGCTTGGGCAGGCGCACATTGGCCCCTTGAAGCACAAGCTCGGCTATTCCTGCGACCGCCAGTCGTTTTACGGCATAGGCATCCACGGTGATGACGAACGTGGGGGCAACTCGGTCCGAGGACTGGCGAAGGCAGAGCCGTATGCGGACCGCGCCGGATCGAAGGACCAGGTGGCGTTCATCGCCGATCAGATGGTCCGCCGCCACCTCGACGCCAGCACGCGGAGCGAACAGCAATAGCTCCGCCGGGCCTTCGATGGTCACGACCCCAACGGCATGCTCGGGCCGCCACAGCGCCGGTTCCTGCATGGGGGAAGCATCGGGGCGCACGGGAAAACAGAGCCCCCAACGCCCGACCAGCCCATCCTCCGACCTGGTGGCCGATGCCGACATCACGGCGTCGGGCGCCGTCATCTCGGCCCATTCGCGCTGGTAGTCGGAATTTCGCCTGAGGAATTCTTGCGCGAAGTCGGCGAAGTCATGGACCGCATAATGCTCGACGCTCGCATCGGAGCGCCACGATGATGGATCGGCCATGCGCACTTTGCCCTTATCGAGGCAAAACAAGCGCATAACTTCTACAATCTCACCTGGAGTAGCTAGTGGTCAAATCTGCGGGCACTTCTCCCCCGGTCCGAATAAGTAGCCATCCGGCATCCGACCAATTCGGTCCTGTCGTCGATGGGTTTTACCGCTTGAGAAGATGCCGGTAGCCCGCCTCGGTCATCCAGCGTGCGCGGGCCAGGTGACTGTCATGAACGGCCTTCGCGCGCTCGGGCTCCCGC
>JAGWIW010000079.1 GCA_028866015.1 Betaproteobacteria bacterium | reverse complement strand
TTCATTCAAGACTTACGGCAACTATCAGACCAAATCGTTTATTTATTGGCTAAGCTGCGGGGCTGACAACATGCTGCTCTTATACGATAGCATCAAGCTACTGAGAAGTAGTTGAGGTTCCACTTTGGTCGATGGCCTGTCCTCGGCCATTGCGGCCAGTCAGGCTTGTTGATGCGACCGTCAGCTTCGTGCCCGTTGCTGTCCTTCAACGGCTGGTGAAGCAGACGTCTGTATCTCCGATGCGCCGCACTTCGCGCGTCGGCCCACTCCAGCGCTAGAGAAAGGCGCGCTGGTCAGTGCGGCGCAAGAGCTGGAAGACGCTCGACCATCGTATAATCGGATAGCCAGAGGAATGCAATAGGCTAGGACCGTCGGACACTATGGATAAAATCTTCGAAGTAGTGAGTACACGAGGCTCGATGTGGCATCGCTGGGATCCACACATCCATGCTCCGGGGACTGCGTTGAACGATCAATACAAAGGCGCGGACCCATGGAACGACTTTCTCACGAAGGTCGAAAACAGTGATCCGCCGATCCGGGTCCTGGGTATCACGGACTACTGCGGCATCGACGGCTATGTCGAGACGATCAGCCGTCGCAACAGTGGCCGCCTCGCCGGCGTTGGCTTGATCTTTCCGAACGTCGAGTTTCGCCTCTCGATCGAGACCAACAAGGGTTCGGCGATCAACATCCACCTGCTCTTTGCGCCTGACGCGGCCGATCATGTTGATCGGATTCGGCACTTTCTCGACGGATTGGCATTTAAGTACCTAGGCGAGACTTTCAGGTGTAATCGTGCCGACCTAACGCGCCTCGGGCGTATCCACAACCCGCAATTAAACGATGACGTTGCTGCGTACCGCGAAGGAGTGACGCAGTTCAAAATCAGCTTGGACTCGCTACGCGACGCCTGGATGAACAGTCATTGGGCTCAGGGCAACTGCCTCATCGCCGTAGCAGGCAGTGGCCGAGACGGCACGGCAGGGTTGCAGGGTGACAGCGGCCAGTGGGAGGCAACTCGCAAGAACATCGAAGGGTTATCCAAGATCATCTTCACTGCTAATCCGAAGACGATTGACTTTTACCTGGGCAAGGGCTCAGCCACACTCGAAGACCTCGAAACCAAGTGGGGCGGCTGCAAGCCCTGCTTGCACGGCTCGGACGCTCACGAGGCCGACCGCGTTGGATTGCCTGACGATGAGCGACGCTGCTGGTTGAACGGCGATTTGACGTTCGAAACTCTGCGCCAGGCGATCATCGAACCCGAACGCCGTGTCTACATTGGTGCTGCACCGCCTCGCGGCGCTCTCCCGGGAAACTGCATGCGCTTCGTCGAGGTTACCCATGCGCCGTGGATGTGCCCCTCGCACGTGCCGATCAATGCTGGCATGGTGGCCATCATCGGCGCGCGCGGGTCTGGCAAGACGGCGCTGGCCGATATGATTGCTACAGGTTCCTTCGGAGTCTCATCTCAGCTGAGCAAGAGCTCGTTCCTTCACCGTGCTGCAGAGTTCCTGACGGACTCTAATGTGAAGGTGACCTGGGAAGCGGGAGAAGACACCGAGAACGCCATTGCAGCCGTGGATGCGGGGGATATGCTCGACGCGCCACATGTGCAGTACCTTTCCCAGCAGTTTGTTGAACAGCTTTGCTCGTCCGAAGGGCTCGATGATTCACTTGTCGCCGAGATTCAAAGGCTCATCTTCAACGCTCACCCCGAGGTCGATCGGATGGGAGCCGAAGACTTTGCCTCTCTGTTGTCATTGAGGCTCGAGCGGGCGCGCGAGTTTCGCGAACGCCAACGACAAGCGCTGGAGCGCGCTGCAGACGCGATTACCGCCGAGCAGCTCCGCAAGGACAGCTTAAAGATGCTGGCCAAAGATCGGGATGAGAAGAAGAAGGCTCTCGACAAGGACAGGGCGGACAGAAAGCTACTTGTTCCCAAAGGTCAGGAGCAACGCGCCAAACGCCTCGAGGCGGTCGCAACAGCGGTCGAGGGAAGGCAGCGCTTAGTCAGTGCCGTGAAGTTGAAGTTGCAGGCGCTGAGCGGTCTTGCGGCTGACGTGGACGACTTCCGAACGCGGCGCGTGTCGAATTGGGTCGCTGATCTCAAAGAACGACGCTCTGCTGCCGGCCTGAGCGAGAGCGACTGGAGCTCCTTTGGCGTGCAGTTCTCCAGTGATGTTGATGCGCTGCTCAAAGAGCGTGTCCGGCTGGCCCAAACGGAACTCAGGAGTCTGGAAGGACCGGCGGCAACAGATCCGGCGGAAGACCCGAAGGCCGATCCAGCGGTGCCTCTCATCGCCGAGACGGCTGACCTCGCGGCGCATACGCTGCGCCTTTTGGAGCGCGAACGTGACCGTCTACAGCGCTTGGTCGGGGTCGATGAGCAGAATGCACGCCGGTACCGCGCGCTATCCGAGAAGATCACAAAGGCGGAAGCCGCTCTCGCGAAGGTCGTTACCGAAATTGACCGCGCGGGCAAAGCAGACGAGGCCCTGAAATCCTTGCGCGTGCAGCGAAACCAGGCCTATCAAGGCATCTTTGAGGCTGTGGTTGAAGAGGAGCGTGAACTGGGGGCGCTGTATGCGCCGCTGAAGGCGCGCATTGCCTCCGGGTCGGGCGCTGTCGCGAAGCTATCGTTCTCTGTTCGCCGTACTGTAGACATGGATGCATGGACGCAGCGAGGCGAAGCGTTGCTCGACCTTCGGACGGCAGGGCCGTTTCGCGGAAAAGGCGAACTCGGGCGAGTGGCAGAATCTGCTCTCGGTGCTGCTTGGCGGCAGAACACGGCGGCCGATGTTGCGACCGCTATGAACGAGTTCGTGGCCGCCCACGGCGAGAAGCTGTTGCAGCACATGCCGGCACAGGCCAACCGGCGTGAGTGGGCACGGAAGGTGGTTTCATGGCTCTATGGGACTGATCACATTCAAGTGGAATACGGACTGCAGTACGACGGCGTCGACATCGAGTGCCTGTCCCCCGGTACGCGAGGGATAGTCTTGTTGCTGCTGTACTTGGCGATTGACGCCGACGACGATCGCCCGTTGATCATTGATCAGCCGGAAGAGAACCTTGATCCGCAATCGGTCTTCGATGAGTTGGTGCCTGTCTTTCGCGAAGCCAAGAAGCGTCGTCAGATCATTATCGTCACGCACAACGCGAACCTTGTGGTCAACACCGACGTGGACCAAGTGATAATTGCTCGGTGTGGGCCTCACCGACCGGGACAGCTACCAGAGATCTCGTATCAGAGTGGCGGCCTTGAGAACCAGACGATCCGTTTGGCGGTCTGCGCCATCCTCGAAGGCGGAGAGCGGGCGTTCCGCGAACGTGCTAAGCGGCTGCGAGTTTCGCTGTGAGCTGCGGTTGATCGGCCAGTGATTGGCTCGATGAGTAGGCTTCCTGACCGGTGCGATACCTCTAACCCATCAGTTCCAAAGTCAGCTTCCTGTCGACTGGTTCGACGTTTGCTTGCGGCCACGAGCAGCCGGTCGCACTTACATTTCACCTTGCCAGACTAGAGTCCCGATAAATCGGAATTGTTAGATGGACGCGGCGACACAACCCATTGCATATCAAGCTATTACGATGGCACTATTGGTGACCTGAATGTTAACAATGTCCGGGAGTTGGCGCTTGCCTATTAACCGTAGTCCACTCAAATAGAAACCCTATCCGATTATGAAGACACTTCGATTCAGCATCCAGGGAACTTGGACGGCCCAAGACTTCACGGACTATTTTTTCGCGTTAGATTACATTTACTCCGTTCTTGCCATCGTTGAGATTGAACAAGATAGCTTTCGGGACTGGGAGCGCCGCTTTGAAGAGTTCGACCTCATGTTCTATAAGATGTTGGGCCCCTCACGACGCTTTCGGCATTGGCTCGCCTACCAACGTACTGCAGCCCCAGGGTTTCATCAACTTCTGGATACATCGGACGTCCCCCGCTCGTTTTTGGTTCTTGAGAGTTCAGAACGCCTTAGAGTTCGTGGCCTTGAGTTTGCGTCTCCTGGCCATACTGATCTATCCGGTTTGGGTAAAGCCATGGAGCAGGTTAAAGATATTGTCACCAAGTTGATTGATATTCATGTTGGGTCGGATGAACGAAGGACAAGAAACGAAATTCTTGAGGAAGACCGAAAAGCTGCGGCATTGCGCAACCTCAGAGAGTATATATCCATCCTGAAAGATCTTGGTTATACCGAAGTGGAAATTCGGGAAATTGTCGCGTCATCGAATCCAGCCATGGATAAGCTTGTTCAGCTTACCAATCGCGGGGTTATCACATCTGTTACAGAGCGAGTCGATGACGGCGAAGGTTAACCAGGTATTGCAGGAGATACTTCTCCTATCGGCGGAATGCCCTGAACATGGATGTTATAGGTCTTGTCTTCACCACTCTTAAATGAGGATGAATATGCAAGAAAAGAAGAACTGCTTCGTAATCGCACCAATTGGCGAACCAGACTCGGAGACAAGGAAGAGATCCGACCAAGTCCTAAAGCATGTTATTCGGCCAGCAGTGACATGCTGCGGGTATCACGCAATACGTGCTGATGAAATTGACAAACCTGGAATCATCACAAGCCAGGTGATTCAACACATCGTCAACGACCCTCTCGTCGTCGCAGATCTCACCGAAAAGAATCCGAATGTGTTCTATGAACTTGCTCTGCGCCACGCCCTTCGCAAGCCGCTCGTGCAAATTATCAGGAAGGGCGATGCAATTCCATTTGATGTCGCAGGTACTAGAACAATCTACGTCGATCACAAAGACCTTGACAGCGTCGAGTCTGCGAAGAACGAAATCATAGAGCAGATTAAAGCGCTTGAAAGGGACTCCTCCGACATTGAAACCCCAATTTCTGTCTCACTCGACCTTCAACTTCTGAGGCAAAGCGAGAAACCAGAGGAGCGATCTCTAGCAGACTTGGTTGCGTCGATGGTTGAACTTCGCGCAAGTCTGAGTAAATTGGAACTGAAAATAGGTACAAAGGAGCAGCAAGGGGTACTCGATGAAATTCAGGACGAACTTCGTTCTCTTCCAGGGCGGCTGGACGAATACTTTGAAGGCGGGCGTTTTCTTGGAATGCGGAGGGGGCGCTTTCATCCAATTATGCTCCGAGAACTCATGCAAGGGACTCCCCGTTCTTCCCCAGCATTAGGAGTCCTGATTGTTGCCAGTATGTTCAGAGACTCTATGCCGTGGCTCTATGAGCTTGGAATGGAGCTATATCGAATGGCGAAGTCTGGAAATCACGCCGATATTCAACAGGCCGCTGAGGAGTTTCGCCATGCCGCCGAATTTGCCTTTCATGGGCCATTGGGAAGAGAGTTCTTCGGTCGTAGCAAGGAAATGTTTATTTTCATGGAGGAGATCGATCCGCTTTTGGATCGTGCCCTCAAGCTGCTTCTCGACGAACCTCGTCGCAGTCCCCGGAAGATCAAGGTTGATCTGGGTGCCGATAAAGACGCATAAGGCCCATAACTTTCAAAGGCGCTCTGCCTACCGTTAGCGCGCCCTTTAACTCCACCTTGAACGACGGCTTCCGAGAAACCTCACCGACTGGTATGGGCACACAGCGGACGAAGAACCATCCGTTTCCCAATGGCTGATTTGGCCGAGGACAGGCCATCGACCAAAGTGGAACCTCAACTACTTCTCAGTAGCTTGATGCTATCGTATAAGAGCAGCATGTTGTCAGCCCCGCAGCTTAGCCAATAAATAAACGATTTGGTCTGATAGTTGCCGTAAGTCTTGAATGAA
>JAGWIW010000078.1 GCA_028866015.1 Betaproteobacteria bacterium | reverse complement strand
GATCCTGCGGGCCCCGGTGGCCAGCGTCTGCACCACCACCATCGGCCGGTTCAGCTCGAAGGTGACGTAGGCCATGCGCTTGCCGTCGGGTGACCAGCGCGGCGAAATGATGGGTTCGTTGGCGGTCAGCATGGTCTGTTCATTGAAGCCGTCGCTGTCCGCCACCTTGAGGCTGCGCCGGCTGCCGTTCTTGGTGATGTAGGCGATGCGGCTGCTGAACATGCCCTTGTCACCCGTGATGCTCTCGAAAATGGCATCCGCAATGTGGTGGGCGATCATGCGGTATTGTTCGGGCGTTCCTTCAAAGGCCTGATTGACGCGGGCCATCTGGTTGACGGCGTCGAGCAGGCGGAAACGGGCTTCAATGTGCCCGTTGGGCAGCTGCACCACGTTGCCCACCACCACATAATCGGCATGGCGGTCATGCCACACGTCCCAGTGCACGCCTTCGATGTCTGCCGGCGCCGGATTCACGTCGGACGTGTCCACTGCGGAAAACAGCCCCGAACGGACCAGGTCGGCTGCCACGATGGGAGAAATGGCCTTGCCGGGAGTGTCATTGGCGAAAGGCAGCACCGCGATGGGAATCTGGTGCGAGCCTTCCGTCACGATCTCGAGGGTGATTTCAGCCCGGGAGGAACAGGCTGCCAGGAACAGAAGCGCCGCCAGGCAGCGCAGAAGGCTATTTTTCATGTTTGAGTTGCAAATGTGTGGTTCTAAAATCCCGGCGCAATTCCGGATCAGTCGGAAGTGGCAGGGGTTGGGAACGCATGATACCGCGAAGCACGGCCTGGTCGTAGGGTGCATTGCCGCTTGACTTCACCACCTTGACCGGCGTGAGGATTTCTCCGGTGGGCAGGACGGTGATGTCCACTTCCAGGGTGAGGCCGTCCGGAACGCCTTCAGGCACGTCGGTATTGGCCTTGATCTTGTTGATGATGGCCAGCTTGTAACGGTCGATCAGCGCGGCCTTCGCCTTCTGGGCAGCCTTCGCCACCAGGGCTGCCTGACGGCGCCGGGCTTCTTCCGCTTCGCGCCGGGCCTGGTCCTGCTCCTCTTCCTTGAGGGCAGCGGCACGCTGCTGCCGGATCTCCTCGGCCAGTTCACGTTCGCGCTTCTTGGCCAGCTTGCGTTCAGCCGCCTTCTTTTCAGCCGCCTTCTTTTCCTCGGCCTTCTTCTTGAGGTTGATGTCGGCTGCCGCCGGCGTCTTGACCGGCGCCGGTTTGGGCGGTGCCGGTGTCGGCGGAGGCGGTTCAGGCGCCTTGACGGGCGCCGGGGGCGGCGGAGGCGGCGGCAGTGGCGTGGGAGGCACGGGACGGGTGACCGTGGCCGGCGCCGGGATGTTGTCCCATAATTCTGCCTGCATGGGCGGGGTCACCTTCTGGTGCCAGGCCACGCCAAACACCAGCACGACCACAAACACCAGGTGAACCGCCAGGGCCATCAGCCAGGCCCAGGGGCGCACCCCCCGTTCTGCCGAAAGCTCCCGGATCAACTGGACCTCGCGCGTGCGAGCAGGCCAATGTGTTTCACTTCGGCCTGCTTGAGCACATCCATCACGCGCAGCACTTCTTCATAGCGCACGTTGCGGTCAGCGGCAATCACCACCGGCTGTTCGGGTGCGCGGCGCTGCGCCGCCTTGATCCAGGCCAGCAGCTGCCCTCGGCCAATGGACGTTTCGCCCCCGCCGCGAGCGAGGTCCTGCACGCTCAGGCTGCCATCCTTGCGCAGGGTCACCTGGATCGGCTGCTGCGGCTGGGCCAGGTTCTGGCCCATGGACGGCAGGTCCACCTGGCCCGGATTGATGAGGGGGGCCGTCACCATGAAAATCACGAGCAGCACCAGCATCACGTCGATGTAGGGCACCACGTTGATCTGGCTCATGGCGCGCCGGGGTTTGCGAAGCATGGGCTAGCGTCCGTTCTGGGGTTTGACCTGCCGCTGCAGGATGTTGGAAAACTCTTCCATGAAGCTTTCAAAGCGGATGGCCAGGCGGTCGATTTCATGGGCGTAGCGGTTGTAAGCCACCACTGCGGGAATTGCGGCAAACAGGCCCATGGCAGTGGCAACCAGCGCTTCGGCAATGCCCGGCGCCACGTGCGCCAGGGTGGCCTGGCCCACATTGGCAAGCCCGCGGAAGGCGTTCATGATGCCCCACACGGTACCGAACAACCCCACGTAGGGACTGACTGAACCCACCGTGGCAAGGAATGCCAGATGGGCCTCCAGGGCGTCCATTTCCCGCTGGTAGGTGGCCTTCATGGCACGCTGCACCCCGCTGGTGATGGCCGTCGCGTCCATCGCGCCGCCGGTACGGTGGCGCAGGAACTCGCGGAACCCGGCTTCGAAAATCCGTTCCAGCGAACCGGTGTCGGCGCTGTTGGCGGCCGTGCGCTGGTACAGGGTGTTGAGGTCGGTGCCGCTCCAGAAGCTTTCCTCGAACTGGGTGGTTTGTGCCCTTGCCCGGCGCAGGGTCAGCATTTTCATGAAAATGTAGGACCAGGACATGAGCGACACTACCAGCAGCAGGCCCATGACGATCTGGACCAGCACGCTTGCGTTGGAGACCAGTGATACCAGGGAAATATCCGTTGTTACGTTCACGCATCCACTCCCAATGCTTGGCGCATGCGCTCGGGCACACGCGCCGATTTGAAATTCCCGATGTCCACCGCAGCCACCCGGACCCGGGCCCTTGCAAGCTCCTGGTCCGCGCGGGTGACGCGCTGGTCGAAAGTCATGAGACCATGCCGCATTTCCACCAGTTCCGCACCCGCCTGCAGGTAATCGCCCAGCCGGGCCGGCCGCAGGAACTTGATGTCGAGGGAACGCACCACGAACAGCACCCCCCATTCCCGGGCCACTTCATCGTGACCGAAACCGCGTTCGCTCAGCCATTCGGTGCGGGCACGCTCCATGTAGCGCAGGTAATTGGCGTGGTAGACCACCCCCCCCGAATCCGTGTCTTCGTGGTAAATGCGCAACGCCACGGTGGTCTTGTTTGGCTGCATGGCGGCTAGAGCAGGCCGGGGGATGCGGGCGCCCCCGGCAATCCGAAATACTGGTAAGCCAGCGCCGTGGCCATGCGCCCGCGTGGCGTTCGCTGCAGGTAACCCTGCTGGATCAGGTAGGGTTCCAGCACGTCTTCAATGGTGTCCCGCTCTTCGCCCAACGCCGCCGCCAGGTTGTCCACACCCACCGGACCGCCGCCGAACTTCTCGAGAACAGTAAGCAACAGCTGGCGGTCCATGAGGTCCAGCCCGCGGCCATCCACATCCAGCATGCGCAGGCCGGCGTCGGCCACGGCCTGCGTGACGGCGCCGGAGGCTTTTACTTCGGCATAATCGCGCACGCGCCGCAGCAGGCGGTTGGCAATGCGCGGCGTGCCGCGCGAACGCTGCGCCACTTCGCGCGTTCCCTCCGGATCGATGGTCATGTCCAGCAGGCGCGCGGAACGGTCCACGATCTGCGCCAGTTCGTCCACGGTGTAGAACTCCAGGCGGGCCACGATGCCAAAGCGGTCACGCAGCGGATTGGTGAGCATGCCCGCGCGCGTGGTGGCCCCCACCAGGGTGAATGGCGGCAGGTCCAGCTTGACTGATCGGGCGGCAGGCCCCTCCCCGATCATGAGGTCGATCTGGAAATCTTCCAGCGCGGGATAAAGGATTTCCTCCACCACCGGGTTGAGGCGATGGATTTCGTCGATGAACAGCACGTCGTGCGGTTCCAGGTTGGTGAGCAGCGCGGCCAGGTCACCCGCTCGCTCCAGCACCGGTCCCGAAGTCTGGCGCAGGTTGACTCCCATTTCATGGGCAATGATGTGGGCCAGCGTGGTTTTGCCCAGCCCCGGGGGACCGAACAGCAGGGTGTGGTCGAGCGGCTCGCTGCGGCGGCGCGCCGCCTCGATGAAAATTTCCAGCTGGGCGCGAATCTTGGCCTGGCCCACGTATTCACCGAGCTGGCGGGGGCGCAGCGCCCGTTCCAGGACTTCTTCCTGGGTAGAGGCAGGCGTCGCAGCCATCAGTCGGTCGGTTTCGATCATGTCATTCCGTGCGGGAAAGCAGCTTCAGGGCGCGGCGGATGCCTTCTTCCAGGGGCAGGTCCGCAGGCAATTGCCGGAGTGCCCAGCTCGCTTCGCGCTCATTATAGCCAAGGGCAGCCAGCGCATGGCCGATCTCGCTGGCGGCGGCAACCGGCATGCCCGCAACCGGAGCAACGGCGCCCTGCGGCACCAGCTTTTCCTTGAGTTCCAGCAGCAGCCGCTCGGCTGTTTTCTTGCCCACGCCCGGAATGCGGGTCAGGCGCGCGCTGTCCTGGCGCTGCACCGCATCGGCCAGTTCCGCCACCGACAACCCGGACAGCACGGCCAGGGCCAGGCGCGGGCCGACTCCGCTGATCCTGAGGAGCTGCCGGAACAGGCTGCGCTCCCCTTCGGTGAGAAACCCGAACAGCAGGTGGGCGTCTTCGCGCACCACCAGGTGGGTGAACAGGGTCACTGGCTGCCCTGCAGCCGGCAGGTCGTAGAAAGTGCTCATGGGCACGTCCACTTCATAACCCACGCCCTGCACGTCCAGCAGGATTTGCGGCGGCATTTTCTGCAGCAGGATTCCGGACAGGCGGCCAATCATCACATCACCAGCCGGCCCCGCCGGACCTTGAGCCCGGACAGGGATTGGGTTGCCGGCAACAGCCCGACATGGGCGTGGCGAATGGCGCAAGCCAGGGCATCGGCCGGATCGGGCGGCGGCGTCTGCTGCAGTTTCAGCAAACGCATCACCATGGCCTGCACCTGTTCCTTGCGGGCATGCCCGTGACCCACCACCGCCTGCTTGATCTGCAACGCCGTGTATTCGGACACCGGCAGCCCCTGCGCCACGGCCGCCGCGATCACGGCACCGCGGGCCTGGCCCAGCAGCAGGGTGGATTGGGGATTCACGTTCACGAACACCAGCTCCACTGCCACCGCATCGGGACGGTGCGTTTCAATCACGGCCGTCACGCCATCAAACAGGGTTTTGAGACGATCGGGCAAGCCGTCCCGCTCATTGCTGCGAATGGAACCGCTCACCACGTAGCGCAGGGCCGTGCCCGGGCTTGCGGCATCGATCACGCCGAACCCCGTGACTCTCAGTCCAGGATCGATGCCCAGGATGCGGATGGGTGTCTCCTCGGCGTCATTCCGACAGTACGGCTGTCGTGTAAACCGCCTGGACGTCGTCCAGGTTTTCCAGGGCATCCAGGAGTTTCTGCATGCGCGCCGCATCGTCTCCCGTGAATTCCACTTCGTTTTGCGGCTTCATCGTGACTTCGGCGAACTCCGGCTTGAACCCGGCCTTTTCCAGCGCCGCCTTGACGGCCGTGAACTCGTAGGGCGGCGTCACCACTTCGAAGCTGCCGTCGTCGTTGCCGATCACATCATCGGCTCCGGCTTCCAGCGCGGCTTCCATCAGGCGGTCCTCGTCGGTTCCGGGAGGAAACATGAGCTGGCCGCAATGGGTGAACAGGAATGCCACGGAACCGTCCGTGCCCAGGTTGCCGCCGAATTTGGTGAACGCGTGGCGCACGTCGGCCACGGTGCGCGTCTTGTTGTCGGTGAGGCAGTCCACCATGACGGCGGCACCATTGATGCCGTAGCCTTCATAGCGCGCTTCCTCGTAACTCACCCCTTCCAGCTCGCCGCTGCCGCGCTTGATGGCCCGCTCGATGGTGTCCTTGGGCATGTTCTGGTCGTAGGCCTTGTCCACCGCCAGGCGCAGGCGCGGATTGCTGCCCGCGTCGCTGCCGCCCAT
>JAGWIW010000077.1 GCA_028866015.1 Betaproteobacteria bacterium | reverse complement strand
GAGTTCCTGCTTCATGGTCTTGAGGTGGGCGGCCTCGGCGCGCGCCTCATGCTCCAGGCGCTGCTCCTTCTGTTCCAGCCAGGAGCTGTAGTTGCCCTTGAAGGGCAGGCCGTGCCCGCGGTCGAGCTCGAGGATCCATTGCGCGGCGTTGTCCAGGAAATAGCGGTCATGCGTGACCGCCACCACGGTGCCGGGAAAGCGCTGCAGGAACTGCTCCAGCCATTCGACGCTTTCGGCATCCAGGTGGTTGGTGGGCTCATCGAGCAGCAGCATGTCCGGCTTGGAAAGCAGCAGGCGGCACAGCGCCACGCGGCGCTTCTCGCCGCCCGACAAGGGGCCGATGCGCGCGTCCCACGGGGGCAGGCGCAGCGCATCGGCGGCGATTTCGAGCTGCAGGTCGGTGTTCTGGCCCTCGCCGGCGGCGATCACCGCTTCCAGCTGCGCCTGTTCCTCGGCCAGCTTGTCGAAGTCGGCGTCCGGCTCGGCATAGGCGGCGTAGACCTCCTCCAGACGCTTCTTGGCCGCCAGCACCCCGCCCAGGCCCTGCTCGACGGCCTCGCGCACGCTCAGCTCCGGGTCGAGCTGGGGCTCCTGCGGCAGGTAGCCGATGCGCGTGCCGGCCAGCGGCACGGCCTCGCCCTCGAAGTCCTGGTCCACCCCGGCCATGATCTTCAGCAGCGTGGACTTGCCCGAGCCGTTGAGGCCCAGCACGCCGATCTTGGCACCGGGGAAGAAACTCAGGGAAATGTCCTTGAGGATTTGCCGCTTCGGGGGGACAATTTTGCCCAACCGGTTCATCGTGAATACATACTGCGCCATGTGACAAACACCCTGGTCGTTCAAGAAAAAAGGCGAGGGTACCACAGAGCAGAGGCGCCTCCGGCATGCTTTTTTGCGCAGATTTACAAAAGCCCTGCGCGCGGGAACCTGTGCGCTGCGTTATGCTCCAAGTTGAGGAGTCGTGGCTGTGTCCGGGAAAAGCGTCTTTGACCGGGCTCACCACGGCCCCCTGACTTGCGCTAGAATATTTTTTAACTACATTCAGTTAAAAGAACATTTTGGAGAATTACATGAAAATCAAAACCGTTGCCGTACTGGCCATGGTCCTGGCAGGCACCTGGACATTGCAGGGCTGCACAACCCCCGGAGTGGGTGGTTCGGATTACACCTACGGGCAAGTGCGAGGCGAGCAGTCCGTGCGCATCGGCACCATTGAAAGCATCCGCAAGGTCAAGATCCAGTCTAGCGAACCCGGCACCCTGGGTGCCATCGGTGGCGCCGTGGCAGGCGCAGCCCTTGGCCATACGGTGGGCCAGGGCAATGGAGAAGCTGCCGCCACCATTCTGGGTGCATTGGCTGGCGGGGCCGCTGGCGAAGCGGCGCAAAGCTCAGCATCGACCAAGGAAGGGGTTGAGCTCACCATCCGGCTCGACAACGGCTATGTGATTGCCGTGACGCAAGGTGCGGATGAGGAATTTCGGGTGGGCGACCGCGTGCAGGTGCTGGGTGGCGGCGGGGCAACCCGCGTCACACGCCTGGATCCGGCTTCCAGCCTGAACTATGCCCGGCCCGCAGGCGCCTCCCAGGCGCCGGCTCCCATGCCGCCACGCAATGCACCGCCACCGCCGGAACCGTCCTCGGCTCCCTCGGCGGCGCCTTCCGGCTCGCAGAACCTGCTGTACTACTGCCCGGACAGCAATGCCTACTATCCTGCCGTTTCCAGCTGCAAGTCCCCCTGGATGCGAGTGGTCAAGTAAGCGGGCAGTGGATCCTTGCCCGGCTACGCCAGGAACCCCGCCAAGCGCGGGGTTCCTTTAAGCAGCATTACTTTACATAATACAAATTATACGCAAGTTCGGATTGAAGCAAAGGGGACAAGGCCATGGCTCAGCGCACGGCCTTCCTGATAATATCCCCCGCTTGTTCGTTCAAAGATCGGTACGATTCTTCCATGATCATAGTCACCGGCGGCGCAGGCTTCATCGGCTCCAATTTCGTTCTCGACTGGTTCCGGCACACAGACGAGCCCGTTGTCACGCTCGACAAGCTCACTTATGCAGGCAATGCAGAAAACCTGGCAAGCCTCGCCCGGGACTCCCGGCACCAGCTGGTTCAAGGCGACATTGGTGACCAGGCCCTGGTGGAACAGCTGCTCGCCGCGCATCGGCCCCGGGCCGTGGTCAATTTTGCCGCCGAAAGCCATGTGGACCGCTCGATTCATGGTCCGGGCGACTTCATAGAAACCAACGTGGTGGGCACCTTTCGCCTGCTGGAAGCTGTGCGCGGTTATTGGGGTGCTTTGCCGGACGACGAGCAGGCAACGTTTCGCTTGCTGCATGTTTCCACCGATGAGGTTTACGGCTCGCTGGGGCCGGCAGACCCGGCGTTTTCGGAAACCACCCCCTATGCACCCAACAGTCCGTATTCGGCTTCCAAGGCTGCTTCCGACCATCTGGTCCGGGCCTGGCACCACACCTACGGGCTGCCGGTGCTCACCACCAATTGTTCAAACAACTACGGCCCATACCAGTTTCCAGAAAAACTGATTCCGCTCATGATCCATAATGCCCTCAATGGCAAGGCGCTGCCGGTCTATGGCGACGGACAGAACGTGCGCGACTGGCTGTACGTCACCGATCACTGCAGTGCCATCCGGCGCGTGCTGGAAGCCGGCCACCTGGGGGAAACCTACAATGTCGGTGGCGACAGCGAGCGCACCAACCTGCAGGTGGTGCACGCGCTGTGTGATGCCCTGGACCACCAAAGCCCCTCGGCATCTGGTTCTTACCGGGAGCTGATCTGCTTCGTCAAGGACCGTCCGGGCCATGACCGGCGCTACGCCATCGATGCCCGGAAAATACGCCAGGAACTGGGCTGGAGCCCTTCAGAAACCTTCGAGACGGGCTTGCAGAAAACCGTCGCCTGGTACCTCCAGCACGCGGACTGGACCGAACGGGTGGTGAGCGGTGCCTATCGCGAATGGATCGACAGAAACTACGCTCAGCGGGTGAACCCATCATGAGAAAAGGCATCATTCTTGCCGGCGGCTCAGGCACTCGGCTCTACCCGGTCACGCAGGTCATTTCCAAGCAGCTGCTGCCGGTCTATGACAAGCCCATGATCTACTACCCGCTCACCACCCTGATGCTGGCCGGCATCCGCGACATCCTGGTGATTTCGACGCCCCATGACACTCCCCGCTTCCAGGAATTGCTGGCAGATGGCAGCCAGTGGGGCATTCGCCTTCAATATGCCGTACAGCCCAAGCCGGAAGGCCTGGCCCAGGCTTTTCTCATCGGCCGCGATTTCATCGGGAATGACCCCAGTGCCCTGGTACTGGGTGACAACATTTTCTACGGCCACGACTTTACTGGCATGCTCGAGCGCGCCCGGCAGCGAACGACGGGCGCCACGGTTTTCGCCTATGCAGTAAACGATCCCGAGCGCTACGGCGTGGCTGAATTCGATGCCGAAGGACGGGTGCTCAGCCTGGAAGAAAAGCCGGCCCGTCCACGCTCCCGCTATGCCGTGACCGGGCTGTATTTCTATGACAACCAGGTGTGCGACCTGGCCGCAGGATTGAAGCCTTCAGCTCGCGGCGAACTTGAAATCACGGACCTCAACCGCTGTTACCTTGAACGCCAGCAATTGCATGTGGAGCGCATGGGACGCGGTTTTGCCTGGCTCGATACGGGAACGCACGAATCTTTGCTGGAAGCGGCCCAATACATTGAAACCGTGGAAAAGCGCCAGGGCCTCAAAATTGCCTGTCCGGAAGAAATTGCCTTCCGCATGGGCATGATTGGCGCCGCCGAACTGGAAGCCATGGCAGCCCGCATGAAAAACAACGGCTACGGCCAGTACCTGTACAGGGTCCTGCAGGAACCGGTGTACTGACCCTGCCTCACAGCAGTGTTTCCACCCGGGCGCCGAAGCAATAGCCGGCCCCCCGGATCGACCGGATCAGGATTTCCTTCGGATTGACCGCACGCAGCTTGCGTCGCAAGCTTGAAACCATCACATCCACTGAGCGGTCATGGGCCTGCCACGGGCGACCGCAGACCAATCCCGCCAGGGTGTCGCGTGCCACCACCCGATTTTCGCTTTCCACCAGACACAGCAGCAGTTCGAACTCGCGCCCTGTAAGCGGAACCGGTCCCTGATCGCGCCAGAACAGCATGCGCCGACGCTTGTCGAGCGTAAATCCGCAGAACTGGAAAATGGTTCCTTCGGCATGGGCCGTACTTGGGTGCACGCGCTGGGCCAGACGGCGGGCGCGAATGCCCAGTTCGTGGGCATCGAACGGCTTGGGCAGGTAATCATCGGCTCCCACCTGATAGCCGATGATGCGGTCGGCAACGGTATTGCTTGTACTCATCACCATGATGCCCAGGTTGGGCTGGGATTCCCGCGCGTGCCGCACAAAATCCAGCCCCCCTCCTCCGGCTTCGGCTGCAAGATCCACGAGCGCCAGCCGGAACCGGAATTGTCGAAGCAGCGTCTGGGCTTCTTCGGCTGCCGTGCAATGCACGAGCTCGAACCCTTCCAAGTTCAAGGCTTTTCGGATACGGAACGCTTCCTGGAAATTGTTTTCCAGCATCAGCACGAATGTGGACATCCCTTCAACCCTCCGCCAGACAGATTTGTTCTCGCTCGTGTACAGCGCGGAAAATGTTACGAGATGTAAATTTGTGGTTGCGTGTTGAATTGTGAGGTTTTGTCATCGAGGCTCCTTCATGACAGGCTTGTGAAGGGGCGCCGCTCCACGCATACTGATGCCCTGTTGAATTGACACCGTTGCGGAGCGTTTTCTCTGAAATCATTCGACGTGATCATTGTTGGCAGCGGCCTGGCCGGTGCCACGGCTGCCCTGCGGCTGGCCGATCAGGCCCGGGTTGCCGTGCTGACAAAACGCTCTCTTGAAGACGGTGCAAGCGGCTGGGCTCAGGGGGGCATTGCAGCAGTCCTGGGCGAAGACGACAGTTTTGCTTCCCACGTGGAAGACACGCTCACGGCCGGCGCCGGACTGTGCGACCCCGAAGCCACGCGCTATATCGTGGAGCATGCACCGGCGGCCATCGACTGGCTGCGCGAGCAGGGTGTTCCCTTCACTTCCGAACAGGGGCACCTTCACCTTACCCGCGAAGGCGGGCACAGCCACCGGCGCATCGTGCATGCGGCGGACGCCACCGGTGCCGCCGTGCAGAACCAGCTCTATCCCAAACTCAAGGCCCATCCCAACATCACCCTGTTTGACCACTACATGCTGGTGGACCTCATCACCACAGGGAAGCTCAAGCAGATGGGGCGACGCTGCCTTGGGCTTTATGCCCTGAACGAATTGACCGGGGAAGTGGAAACCTTCTCGGCTGCGCATACCATCCTGGCCACCGGAGGGGCCGGCAAGGTGTACCTGTACACCACCAATCCGGACACGGCCACCGGTGACGGCATTGCGGCCGCCTGGCGTGCCGGATGCCGCGTGGGCAACATGGAGTTCATCCAGTTTCATCCCACGTGCCTGTACCACCCCCATGCCAAGTCCTTCCTGATTTCGGAAGCGGTACGCGGAGAAGGCGGCCTGCTGAGACTACCTGACGGTACCCGTTTCATGCCCCAGCATGACGAGCGTGCCGAGCTGGCACCGCGCGATATCGTGGCCCGGGCCATCGACTATGAAATGAAGCGGCATGGCATTGACTGCGTCTATCTGGACATCACCCACAAGGGCGAAGCGTTCGTGCGCGAACATTTCCCCACCATTTACGCGCGCTGCCTGGAACTGGGCATCGACATGGC
>JAGWIW010000164.1 GCA_028866015.1 Betaproteobacteria bacterium | reverse complement strand
GACGCCCAGCCCGATCAGCGTGAACATGTTGGGGTTGCGCGTGCGCACCGACGCCACGGCGCGCGCGAAGAACGGCTCGGCGCCCCACAGCACCACCGGCGTCGCCAGCGCGAGTTGCAGTCCTTGCGCCCATGCGGGCGGGATCAGCGCGCCGAGCGGATTGCCCGGCAGCATCTCCCCCATCGCGTAGAGGAACAGCGGCGCGGTGAAGACCGCGCAGACCCGGAAGCGGCGGCGCATGTCGATCAGTTCGGGGTCGGGCCCGTCGTCTAGGCCGACCTGCTCGGGCTCGAGCGCCATGCCGCATTTCGGGCAGGTTCCCGGTCCTTCCTGCCGCACTTCGGGGTGCATCGGGCAGGTGTAAATGACGCCGGGCGCGACCGGCTCGGGCTTGCTCGGCGTCAGGTACTTCGCGGGGTTGCCGAGGAACCTGGTGCGGCAGCCGGCCGAGCAGAAGTGATAGTCCCTGCCTTCATGCGCGGCGTGGTGCGGGCTCGTTTCGGGATCGACGGTCATCCCGCAGACGGGGTCGATGACCTTTGCCTGATCCGCGCCGACGTGCGTGCCCGCGCAGCAATGAGCGTGCTGGTCCATGGTAAATGCAATCCTTGGGCCGTGGCGGCCGTTCCCGGTGTCAGTCGGGCGTGTTCGAAGCGCGGCGCGCGAACATGCGGTAGAGCGAGACGAAGACCGCCGCGACGTACCAGCCGATCGCGTAGGCGACGATCGCGCCGAACACGATGTGCCCCCAGCCGTAGGCGCCATAGCCATAGCCCGCCATGTGCCAGCCGCCGGCTTGCGCACCGTTCATCATCCAGCCCGAATGCGGCATGACCTGGCCCATGCCGCCAGCACCCGTCATCGGGCCATACCAGCAGCCTCCGCCCGCCATGTGAGTGAGGCGCAGCAGCGCCAGCGGCAGGTAGGTGAGCAGGAAGGTCAGCGAAAGCGCGTTGCCGGTAGTCGAGATGCGCATCGGATGTCTCCTTGTCCGCGAACGACGGCGGCGTCAGCGCGACTCGCGCGCTTGGCGCTGCCCCGATCACTTATACCCCTACCCTGTATTTTCCCATTGCACAAGATACCCTGCGGGGGTATATGGCCCAGCATCACGCGAAGCAGGCCGGACAA
>JAGWIW010000023.1 GCA_028866015.1 Betaproteobacteria bacterium | reverse complement strand
TCAATACCCTGCGCGGCGAGAAAAGCCTGGGGGATCCCCTGAAGGCGCAGATGGCTGCCAACGATGCCCTGGCCATGTTCAATGTGGTTCCGCCTGATCTTTCACTGATGGCACAAGCACGGGAAGGTGGACCGCATTACATCGTTGAGCTGCTGACGGGATTTGCACCCGGAGCGGACGGACAGACAACAAACCGGGTTTTCCCGGGAATCAAGATGCCGGACATATTCGGCGTGGCCCAGGCCGATCCTGCCGCAAGAAAGGAAATCGAACAGAAGGCAAAAGATGTCGCCGCGTTTCTGGAATGGGCAGCCGATCCCCAGGCAGACGCAAGAAAGCGGATGGGAACCGGCGTGCTGATCTATGTCGCCATTCTCACTGTGCTGTTCTACTTGCTGAAGAAAAAGGTCTGGCGACGCCTCAAATGAATCC
Source organism: Betaproteobacteria bacterium (assembly GCA_028866015.1). Classification (GTDB taxonomy): domain Bacteria; phylum Pseudomonadota; class Gammaproteobacteria; order Burkholderiales; family Ferrovaceae; genus JAKBAT01. Next base: position 27,598 of record JAGWIW010000023.1, on the reverse strand, counting down.
TGGCATGCACACGCGCCCCTCATCGCCTCAGGACGCCCTGGGAAAACAGCTTGTCCAGTACGTCCATGCGGTGGTGATGCGGGGCGGTGATGGCGTAAAAGCGCTCTTCCAGCCGGTCGGACCGGCCAACGACCGCAAGGCTTCCTGATCGCAATTCATCCTGCACCACCACTTCCGGCAGCAGCGTAAGCCAGCCGCTGTCCCTTGCAATCAAGCGCAGCATGGCCATGTCGTCCACCTCGGCCCGCAGCCGGGGCCTGACCGATGCCGACTGGCAGAGCGCATCAAACTGCGCCCGCAGGGCATGCCGCTGGCCTGGCAAGGCCATTTCAACGCCGTGTAAATCTTCCGGAATGCGCAGCCGCCGGTCCTGCCAGGTGCTGGCCGGCCCCACCAGAGAAACCGTCTGGCTTCCCAGAAAGCGGCAATGCAACGGACGGTCCGGGTGGGCCGGCACCGTTTCATTGGCCAGCACAACATCCAGTTGGTAGCGCCACAAACGTTCCAGCAGGCCCTCCAGCAAACCGGATTCCAGGGTCAAATCCACGGACGAATCGGCCAGTGCCGGCCGTATCCAGTTTTCCTGGTAGTTGCGTGACAGGGTGGAGACGCTGCCCACCCGCAACCGGGTGACTCCGTCGCCGCGTCCCTGCAGGCGCAGCAGCATTTCCTGCCCCAGGCCGAATATGCCGTCGGCATAGGACAACACCACATGTCCCGTGGGGGAGAGCACCAGGGTACGCCCTTCGCGCGTGAACAAGGGTTCCCCCAAGCGGTCTTCCAGCTGCCTGATCTGCGCCGACAGGGCAGATTGGGAGGTGTGCAGTTCCTGGGCCGCGCGCGTCAGATGCCCGAGCTTGGCCACTTTCCAGAAGTAGAAGAGATGGTGGAAATTGAGCTGTTCGAGGTTCATATGTTCGTATTTTGTGAACGTTTAGTTCATATCAATGTATTTTACAGAATAACCAAGACCCTGCAACATGTCTCCATTCCTTCATTCGGAGAGATTCATGTTCCTTCACAGCGAGTTTTCGTCCTTTGTCGCCCTGGCTCCTGCAGCCCTCATGCTGCTTTCAGGAGCAGCTGCGAACACGACCAGGGAACCCGCCGTCCTGTGGAAAAGGTTCGCCATCCTGTCCGGCCTTGCCCTGGCCTTCGCCGTCACATCGTTGGCCTTCTTTCTGCTGGCGTCAGCAATCGGTACGGGTACAGGGCAGGCCCCGCTGCCCGGCTTGCTGATCAACACACCCGGCCTGTGGTTTGCTGCCCTGGTTCAACTGCTGGGCACGGTCATCGGTTCCTTCTCCTCGCGTTACCTGCAAGGCGAACCTGGGCAGGGACGTTACATGGCAAAACTGTCCGGTGTCCTGGCCGCAGTGCAGATCCTCCTGCTGGCCGACAACTGGTTCGTGCTGATCATGGCCTGGGCCTGGGCCGGCACCTCCTTGCAGCACCTGCTCTGCTTCTACCCGGAGCGGCCTTTTGCCTTGCTTGCCGCCCATAAAAAACGGATTGCCGACCGGGCAGCAGACCTGTTGTTGCTGGCTGCCGCCGCAGCGGCCCTCCTGGCAACCGGGCACGCGTCCATTTCAGGGCTGTTGCAACAGATCAGCACCCAGAAACTGGGGCCTGCCCTTGAAGTCTGCGCAATCGCCCTGGTGCTGGGCGTCATCCTGCGCACGTCCCTGCTGCCGGCCCATGGCTGGCTGATCCAGGTCATGGAAGCCCCCACGCCGGTTTCAGCGTTGCTCCATGCGGGCGTCGTCAACCTCGGTGGCTTTGTCCTCATCCGTTTCGCACCGCTGCTGGACGCTTCAGATGCCAGCCGCTGGCTATTGATTGTGTCCGGACTGGCGACAGCCGTGTTGTCCGGCTTCGTGATGCTGACGCGGATCAGCATCAAGGTGCAGCTGGCCTGGTCCACCGTCGCCCAAATGGGGTTCATGGTGCTTGAATGCGGACTGGGCCTTTACCAGCTGGCCCTGCTGCACCTGATGGGCCATTCGTTATACAAGGCCAATGCCTTCCTCTCGGCTTCCGGTACCGTTCGACAAACGCGCCTGAGAAGGATGCAGGGCCTAGCCTGCAGCAGGCCTGCAAGTCTGCTGGCCGCGCCCGTGCTGAGCCTCGCCACCATCCTGCTGGTCCAGTCGCTGGCGCAAAACGAAGCCTGGCCCTGGTGGTGGACCGGCGTGCTGGCGCTGGCCTGGGCGCCCTTGTTCTGGCTGCCCACGTCCGCCGGCGGCAGCCGGCCCCCGGCCTGGCTGCTGCTGATGTCCGGCGTTTGCATGACGGCGTTACTGACGGCCGCAGCCTTGCTGTGGCACCAGTTGCCCCTGGGCGTGAGCAACGAGCCCGATGCCTTAGCCGGGCTGGTTGCCCTGGGCGGCATCGCGCTCATGTACCTAGGGCTGGTCACGCTGCAGGCCAAACCGGCATTGCTGGGCACCTGGCGGCGCTGGAGCTACGCCGGGTTCTACATCGACGAGCGCTATACCCGCATGGCGCTGAAATGCTGGCCCACGCGCTGGACCAGCAAGGCTCCGGCAACCATTCCCGCAATACCCTGAACAGGAGAGCACGGTGAAAATAACCGATATCGGAATCGACCAGGCCATGCACGATGCCGTGGATGCGGCCTGCGCCCAGGCCTGCAGCGCCATCGCCCCGGCCTGGCCGCTCGACCAGGCCATCGCAGTCAACCCGCACTGGGGCCGGATCGACCGGCCATTGCGCGAAGTGGCTGCACGCCTGGCGGTTTTTGCCGGCATGCAGGTGTTTCCGCAGCGCGACTATGTGCGCGGGGCCTGGAACGCAGGGCGCATCAGTGAAGACCACCTGCGGGCGGCCTTGAGTCTGCTACCGCCCGCAGGCAAGCGCATGCCGGATCTGCAGGAGTGCCTCGAGGCGCTCCATCGCCCGCAGGCCATCACGCGCCTCCCGCTGCTGATCGACATCCTGGACGAAGACCCCATGCGGCACACGCGACTGTCCTGGCGGGAGGCGATCACCCATCAGGTCAGCCAAACCTGCGCCGCCTATTTCGACCAGGACCAGGCCGACTGGCGGCCCGATCATGCGAACGGGCTGTATGCCTTCTGGCGGGATACGCTCGCTCACGATCACGGGATCGGCGTGCTGATGGGCCTGCCCGACCTCGGCAAGCGGCTTGCTGCCCTGCCCGCCAACCGGCAGGCCGCGGAACAGTGGGCCCTGGAACGCCTGGGGCTGCCCGGGCCGGTGTGGGCCGACTACCTTGAAGCCGTTCTGTTGACCGTCAACGGCTGGGCCTCCTGGTGTGCCTATCTGGGCTGGCAGGCGCGCCTGGAAGGCAAAACGGATAACCACCTGCGCGAACTGCTGGCGGTCCGCCTGGCCTGGGGCGCCATCCTGCTGGAATGCACCTCCGGCGCCTCCGCGCGACGCGCTTTCGCCGAACTGCAGCAGGCCTGGGAGCAGGCCCCGGCCGTGCTCAAGAAGGCGGAAGATGCCCTGCTCATCGACGAGCTGTGGCAACTGGCCCTGGAAACCGGCTATCAGCGCGCGCTGGCAAGCCAGCTGACCTCCCCGGCGGAGGCTGGGGTTGCAGCCCATGCACCGGTTGAAGTCCAGGCCGCCTTCTGCATCGATGTGCGCAGCGAGCCCCTGCGGCGTTTGCTTGAAACCGCGTGGCCGGCCATGCAGACCATCGGCTGTGCCGGCTTCTTTGGCCTGCCGGCCGCCTATGCGCCACTCGCCAGCGACATGCGCCGCCCCCAGCTGCCCGGACTCCTGGCGCCCACCCTGGTGATCGAAGACCGCCTGGTGGAAAAACCGGCCCAGGACGACCACGCACTTCAGCACAAGCAGGAAATTGCCCGGCAGGCCCGGCAGCGCCGCTTCGCCTGGTCCAGGCAATGGCGGGCTGCCAGCCGCTGGGCGAGCGGAGCCTTTCCTTTCGTCGAGGCCGTGGGGCTGGCCTATCTTGGCAAGCTTGGAGGCTGGCTCAGACCTTCCAGCGCCAAACGCTGCAACGATGACCTTTCTGGCCTGCCGGTGCATTACCAGGCGGTGAATCGTCCGTTGCTGTACGGCCTCGATACGAAAGGCAAGGTGGAGCTTGCCGCAGGCATCCTGCACGCCCTGGGCCTTGATCGCGATATTGCGCCCCTGGTTCTCCTGATCGGACATGGCAGCCAAAGCGCCAACAATGCCCATGCCGCCGCACTCGACTGCGGTGCCTGCTGCGGCCAGACCGGCGAGGTGAATGCGCGCGCGCTGGCAGCGCTGCTCAACGAGCCTGCCGTGCGCGACGGCCTGGTTGCCCGCGGAATTCCGCTGACCGGACAAACGATTTTCGTGGCCGGCCTGCACAACACGACGACGGATGAGGTGGAGTGGTTTGACCTCGACCTGTTGCTCACGGGGGCGCCTGCACAATGGGATCGCGTGCAGGCCGTTTTCGATGAGGCCTGCCACCAGCTGCGACGCCTGCGCGCGCCATCCCTCGGCCTGAGTGCCGAGGGAGGCCGTGCCCCCTTGTTGTCCCGCCTGCGCCAGCGTGCCAATGACGGCGCCCAGACCCGGCCGGAGTGGGGCTTGGCCGGCAATGCCGCCTTCATCATCGGCCCCCGTCGACGCACGCGCGGACTGCCGCTGCAAGGCCGCTGCTTTCTGCACGACTACGAAGCAGCCCATGATCCTGACGGGAGCGTGCTGGAACTCCTGATGACGGCGCCCATGCTGGTCACCCACTGGATCAACTGGCAATACCACGCGTCCACCTGCGAACCAGGCCGCCTGGGCAGCGGCAACAAGCTGCTGCACAACGTGGTGGGGGGCCGCATCGGCGTGTTTGAGGGCAATGGCGGAGACCTGCGAATCGGCCTGTCGCGCCAGTCACTGCATGATGGTCACCGCTGGGTTCATGAACCGCTGCGGCTCACGGTGGTGATCGAAGCATCGCAACAGGCCATCGAGCAGGTGATCGAACGGCATACGGTGGTGCGCAATTTGCTGCAGCACGGCTGGCTGCACTTGTGGTGCCTGGAAAATGGGCGCTTAAGTCGGCGCGCCCCTGAAGGCTGGAGGCCCCTGAAAGCCTAACATTGCTGCCGAGGAACCTCAGGCCTGGCCCGAGCCGTTGACAGCGCGCAGCAGCCGGTCCCGGATCGCGTCCCACCGGCTGTCGGACGGCAGATCCTCAAGACAGATCAGGTCAAAGCCGCCGCCATCCAGTTCGCGCAACAGCGCATACAGGCTTCTCGCCAGCGCGTCCGGGCTGTCCGGCAAAACCACCTCGTTCACTTCCCTGGAGCGAAGCGGTTGAGGGCGCTCGCTTCCTGGAAAATGCACCCAGGCAATTTTTCTGGCCCGATCCGGACAGGAGGACAAGCCGCCGGCAAAAGCCATCGCGGTTCTTGGCGCATAGTGTGCGCTGAGGCTGCCTGAAACCCGGGGGCCGGCATCGCTGCGGGTGTCGGACGCCGTCAGGTTCAAGGCTGTTTCAATTTCCTGCCGGCTGATCATTCCCGGCCTGAGGATGACCGGCCCCAGCGCGGACAGGCGGGTCAGATCAACGATGGTGGATTCGATGCCCACGCGGCAAGGTCCGCCGTCCAGCACCATCAATTCCCCGCCTGAAAACTCCTGCCGCACATGGTCTGCAGTGGTTGGCGAAATCCGCCCAAAGCGGTTGGCCGAGGGAGCCGCCAGCCCCCCTGCAAATTTCTCCAGCAGGCGGAGCGTCAGGGGATGATCAGGGCAGCGCAACCCGACCGTTTCCTGGTTGCCCGTGACTTCAGGCAGAACTGATTTTGCCTTGGGCAAAATCAGTGTCAACGGGCCAGGCCAGAATTTTCCGGCAAGGATCAGCGCCTCCTGCGGCACATCTCTTGACCATTGCGAAAGCAGCGCCACCCAGGCTTCATCCCTTTCCGATGCCGACATTCCCTTGCGATACGGATGGGGAATATGCACGATCAGCGGATGGGTGGAAGGGCGGTTTTTTGCCCGGAATATTTTCCTTACCGCTTGGGCATTCGAAGCATCGGCCGCCAGGCCGTAGACTGTTTCGGTTGGAATGGCCACCAGCTCGCCAGCGCGCAACCGGGCAACGGCGGCCTCTATCGGGTCTTGCATTCTGCTCTACACTCGCAGTTGGAACATCAAAACATCGCCAAAACAGCCCCAATCAGGTCTGCGCAGCAACGCAATCGCTATGCAACATCTGCGAATTTTACCAAAGCAGCACCGGGATCACGATCCGGATATCAATACACCTTGTAGGGTAGAAATTTCCCGCTCATGGTAATGCTGACGCGATCGCCTGCGGGATGAGGCTCGCGTTTCAGATCCATTTTGAAGTCGATGGCACTCATGATGCCATCGCCGAATTCCTCGTGAATCAGTTCCTTGAAGGTTGTACCGTAGACATTAACCAGTTCATAGAAACGATAGATCAATGGGTCCGTGGGTACCACTGTAGGCAATGAGCCCTTGTAAGGGACAACCTGCAAAAGCTGGACTGCTTCAGCAGGAAGATTGAAAATTCTCCCTATCACTTCGGCCTGGCCCGACTCAAATGTCATTTGACCCAAGCAACCTGCCGTGACCCATTCCTTGGACAGACCAACCTGGCTGGCAACATCCGCCCATTTGATCCCCTGCTTGATGCGGGAAGAAATTATCATCTCGGTGACATCGTTACGATTCATGGCATTCCCCTTAACTTTTGAAAAAACCACACACTTGACCCAAGCATCCCTCAGTTGCATGACCGGCTGGCCCTCCGGGTTCAGATCACTTAGCTCTGGGAAGGAAATTTCACTTTTTTCATCACAATCCCAATTGCAGCCGTGCGCGTTTCAACGCCCAGCTTCTCAAACACGTGTTCCACATGCTTGTCGACGGTTCGATGGCTGCAGTCCAGGATTGCGCCGATCTGACGATTGGTTTTGCCGTGCACCATCCAGTAAACCACTTCTGCTTCTTTGATGGTCAGGTTGAATTTTTCCTGCATTGAAGCGACGATGAGGGCCTGGCTTTCTTCCCGCATCAGAATCAGAACTTCGTTCTCACGGTCCAGAACCTGGATGCGGCCCAGCAATCGAGACCCATCCCTTTCCATCAATACTGGAATGTCCCGGCCTTCCTCAACGGCCTGCAGGGCTCGATGAAGCCACTGCATGAACTCGTTGGGCAAAGCAGGTTGGGCATGAGCGCCAAAGTGTTTGTCGAACAGCTCCTTGCCTTGTGGCGTTGCCCAGATTATTGACTTCTGCACTTTGTCGACAGTCAGGCTTGCCTGATCCAGTCGATCCAGTGCCCCATGTGCCTGATTGAAATGACGTGCCCTTTGCAGGTGGGCGGCAATCCGGGCAAGCACTTCCTGCGGCTTGATGGGTTTGACCACATAGTCTGTCACCCCATGGGAAAAGGCATTCACTACATTCTCGGTATCCGAAAGCCCCGTGAGGAAAATGATCGGTATGTTTTGCGTGGACACATCATTTTTTAAATATTTGGCAACCTGGAAACCGTCCATGCCCGGCATCAGCGCATCCAGCAGGATGATGTCCGGGTGCCTGTGTTCAATTGACTGCAATGCGGATTCCCCACTGGTTGCGACCAGGACTGTGTAACCCGCTTCGTCCAGCGCGTCATGCAACAAGGCAAGATTTTCTGGCGTGTCATCAACAACAAGAACGACGGCATTTTTGTCTGGAATCTTCATGGTCCCACCCTGGATTCCGAGGCCTTTTTCAAAAGAATTTTCAGCTCCTCAAACTGGAAAAGTCCCGCAATTCTCCGCGCAGCCTCTACGAAATCGTAATAGTCGCTCCCACATTCCCGCAGCCGATCCAAAGTCTGAAAAATCCCCTTGAGGTAACCTGCATCGGCATGCTGGCTTAATTCATGTATCCATTGGCGAGGCGGATAAGTCATTGGGCCCTGAGGAACAGACAGCGGATTAATGCGCTTGTCATGGAAAACCCACGAAATGGAAAGAGATCGTCCGACACACTCAAGCAATTCGTTGATGTTTATTGGTTTCGTTATGAACCTGTCTGGTGTGATCTCAACATCATTGTCCGTATTCTTTTCAAAAGCATTTGCGGAAACAACGATGACAGCCACAGACCGGTGATTGGTCTGACGAATGCGCCTAATCGTTTCCCAGCCGTCAATTCCCGGCATTGCCAGGTCCATCATCACCAGATCAGGATGTATTCTGTCCAGAAGTTCAAGACATTCATGTCCGTTTCCCGCCTCAAACACGTCAAATCCCAAAGGGGTTAAAAGCCCGGACAATACACTTCGATCGAGGGATTCATTATCAACAACAAGAATCCTTCGGCGCGGTCCGTGGTAACCCAGATAGGTCCTGCCCTCGAATCCTTCCGCTGCGGCGTGACCAATCACATGAGGCAAAAACAGGCGCATCCTGAAGACGCTGCCTTTGCCCTCTGTGCTATCGACATGGATGTCCCCTCCCATCAGGTCAATGAGCATCTTGGATATGGTCAAACCAAGTCCCGTCCCTCCAGCAACATTGGAAGACATGTTGGAACCACGAGCAAATGGGTCGAAAATCCTCTCCAGATCTGAGGCTGAAATCCCAGGCCCTGTATCTTCCACTTCAACGGTCGCGATTTCGTTTTGATACCTGATGCGCAGTACGACTCGCCCCTCTCTGGTGAACTTTATTGCATTGCCCAGGATGTTGATCAGAATTTGACGCAACCGACCGCTGTCGCCTCGCACAGTCACAGGCAATTCAGACAATGGTTGATATATGAAGTCGAGGCCCTTGTTTTGCGCCTGAAGCCTGAACATGCTCACGATTTGCTGAACAAGATCCCGGAAAGGCAGTGGCTTGATATCAAGCTTCAGCTTTCCACTTTCAATCCTGGCGATATCCAGGGTTCCTTCAATCAGCGACAACAAATGCTCCCCACTGCGCCTGATGACACTCACCGCCTGCTTTCGATGGTCCGGGATGCCAGGGTCCCCATCCATGATCTGGGCATAACCCAGAATGCTGTTCAATGGCGTTCGTAACTCATGACTGATGGACATGATGTATCTGCTTTTTGCCAGGTTGGCAGAATCTGCAGTGACTTTGGCATTTTGCAGGAGCTTGTCAGTTTTCTTATGGGAATTGATTTCATGCATGAGCAGTTCTGTTTGCGACTTGGCTTCCATCAACGCCACCTGGCGACTCTTGCTGACCAGAACGAGCCACCATGCCACTATCCCGGAAATGACAAATAATCCTGAAAAAACCCTGATGTATGTCCCGCGGATGTATTGGACCAGTTCGCCATTTGAAAAATTGTTGGAATACACCTCCTGGTAATACAACAACCCCAGCAAGGCGACCAACACCAGGGAAAAGGAAATCATGAGGAAGATATAGTGTCCCAGGCCCACCTTCAGATAGTTGATGAGCTTTGGTGGCAGAAGCAGGCTGGTCCAATTCATCATCTGCACGGAAATTCGCGCAGAAGGCTTGCATTGGTCTTGACAGCGAACATCCAGCGTACAGCACAAGGAACATATCTTTCCTCGATATGCCGGGCAGACTGCCACATCCTCGCTTTCAAAGTGATTTCCGCACACGGTACATTCGTGGCTGTGAGCAGATGCTTCCATCAAGTCCGGCGGTCTGGCAATATAAAAACGCCCTTTGGTCCACCAGGCAATCAGCGGCGTCAGGATCAGTGGCAGAAGCAATGACACCAGGATGGCAAATGGCTGAACACGTTCTCCTAACCCCCCCAGGTAGATGATGATGGCGATGAAGGCGGTTACGGTTACGGTCAGGAACCCCACGGGATTGATGTCGTAGAGATAGGCACGCTTGAATTCGACAGAGCGGGGAGACAAGCCCATGGGCTTATTGATCATGAGGTCAGTGAACACAGTCATGATCCAGGGAACCGCTATATTGGAAAACAAGCCAAGGACCCTGTCCATCACCTGCAACAGGTTCAGCTCCATCAGCATCAACGCAATCACGATATTGAAAATCACCCAGACAACCCGACCCGGATGACTGTGGGTCAATCGCGAGAAAAAATTGGACCAGGCGAGCGACCCTGCATAGGCATTTGTTACATTGATTTTAAGCTGGGACAGGATGATCAGAAGCGAAGAGAAAAGCAGTATCACCCAATAATTGGAAAAGACATATTGATAGGCAATAAAATAAAGTGCATTTGGGTTTAAGGTCTGGCTGATTTCGTAGCCCATCCTCAGCGCAACATAGGCCAGGACCATGCCCCCCAGGATTTTGAGCGAGCTCAGAATCACCCACCCCGAGCCACCGGCAAGCACACCCGCATACCACGACTTTCTGTTCCCTGCCGTCATGGCCGGCATGAAGCGCAGGTAATCTGCCTGCTCGCCCATTTGAGCCAGAAGCGGAAGCAATACGGTCAAGGCAATGCAAAATGTTCTGATATTGAAACCATCTGCACCACCGTCGATCCCGTTATAGCGCCAGATATCATGAAATGTGACGAAATTCGACTTAAGAAGAAAAAAGTAGGGCAGAGCGAGCAGGACAAGCCAGAGAGGCTGGGTCAGGCTCTGGAATCGACTGATTGCGGTAATCCCCCCCGTGACTACTGGAATGACCACAATGGCACAAAGAACGTATGCCAATGCCATGGGGACCCTGAATGCCATGTGCACGGCATAAGCCATGATGGCTGCTTCAAATGCGAAGAAAATGAAGGTGAACGCAGCGTAAATCAGCGAGGTGATGGTGGATCCCAAATACCCGAAACCTGAACCGCGGGTCAGCAGATCCATATCCAGATTGTGGCGGGCCGAATAGTAGCTGATGGGCAGGCTCACAAGCAGCAGGATGAGCGCGGAACAAACGATGGCGCAAAAGGAATTGACGAAGCCGGAATGAATGAGCAGTGTCGCCCCAATGGCTTCCAGAACCATGAATGACGACGTACTGAATGCGGTTTTTGCTACTTCACCAATACTCCATTTCCTGAAGCTTTCAGGCGCATAGCGCAGCGCGTAGTCCTCCAGACTCTCGGTTGCAACCCAGCTATTGTAGTCACGCCGGATGTTGAAGACGCCTTGCGCCGAAAAATCATTCATAGCATGCCGGCGCGCTCGATGAAGCGGATTATTTCATCCAGCCCATGGCGGGTTTTCATGTTGCTGAACAAGAAGGGCCTTTCCCCTCGCATCCGCCTTGCATCCCGATCCATGACTTCAAGGGAAGCTCCCACATAGGGAGCCAGATCAATTTTGTTGATGATCAAAAGATCTGATTTCGTAATCCCCGGCCCTCCTTTTCGGGGGATCTTCTCTCCTGCTGCCACGTCGATCACATACAACGTCAAGTCGGAGAGTTCAGGGCTAAACGTGGCGGCAAGATTATCTCCCCCACTTTCCACGAATATCACATCAAGATCCGGGAACCTCTGGTTCAGCTGGTCGATTGCCTCAAGATTGATGCTGGCATCTTCCCGGATCGCTGTGTGAGGGCAACCGCCGGTTTCAACCCCCAGAATATGGTCAGGACTCAAGGCAGCATTCCTGACCAGAAACTGGGCGTCTTCTTCCGTGTAAATATCGTTCGTTATCGCGGCCACATGGTACTTATCCCGCAGGGCGATGCAAAGCTCCAAAGTCAGTGCAGTTTTCCCGGATCCTACCGGCCCGCCGATACCTACACGAAGTGGCTGACGTTGATTGATCATGATCTGAATAACCTGGCGTATTGAGTTTCATGCATACAGGAAGCCAAGGCATAGCCTGGCAATGAATTCATGGCATCTTCGATGGATGAATTGAGTATCGATTCAATATGGCCACTGACCTGGTCTGACAACTCGAGCAACAGGCGTTGCCCTTCGCTTTGACCCAGTGGAACGGATTTCACTGCGGCCATGACCTGGTTCTCAAGCCACGACCACAAATAGGCAGTAACGGCATCATGCTCTGACAATCCCCAACAATGGGCCAGATAACTCCACCCAGCCGGAAAGCTGATCTGCTCCACCCGACTCACTTCCTCTGGCAAGGTTATCCTCAACTGTCCCAATAGCTGCCTTATGGAAAATCCCATTTGCAGCGTTTCCGCACGCAGTTCACTGGTATCCCGGCTTGCCCTGAACGCCTCGTCATGAAAAATCGCCGATGTGATATCACCGCAGCGCCAGGATCGAAGCATATGCACCAGGTAAACCGCTTCACAATTGGCCATGCTGTCCCGAAGCGCGTCACTGATCCACCGCAGGGCCCCGTCAAAATTGGAGACGATGCCCTGATCCACTGCCCACTCCAGCCCTTGTGAATAGCTGTAAGCCCCTACCGGAAGCGTAGGACTTGCCAGTTGCAACAACCGCAGCAAGACGCCGGCATCACCGTGCACGCATGTCGTGAATTCTTGAGCCACGGCCAATTCCTTCAAAGCTGTGTCCATGTGCGTGTCCCACATGCTTTCCATAGGCGCCTGATTCTGGCTCAAATGGCGCCATGATCTCATCCACTTCAAGCCCAAGCCCCCGCACCATATCAGCGAGTACGTGGTCTCGTGCAAACCTTAGCCAATTGGGTTTCGCCTCCAGTGCCACGTGCCTGTTCCCCAGATGATAGGCAGCCCGGATCAGTTGAAGCGGGTCTGCAGCGCGTGCTTCCATGAGAGCTTCATCAGCCGCCTTAACAGCGATGATTCGCCCATCCTGGGCCACCAGGTGGTCTCCTCCCCGAAGTACCGTTCCCCGATTGAGAAACATGCCAATTTCCTCTCCTGAATCAAGCTTGGCATGCAGGCGGTTTTTGCATCGCAATTCAAAAGGAAGCGTCAATGATTCCGTTGCCTTTTTTTCCGGGGTATCGATTTTCTCAACAACAACCATGGGAACCTCAAAACAGGAAATACCGCTGCGCCATGGGAAGGACTTCCAGTGGATCGCATGTCAGCAACTCACCGTCCGCTCGCACTTCATATGTTTCGGGGTCAACGTGAACTTTTGGCAACGCCTCGTTGTAGACCATGTCTGATTTTTCCAGGCAGCGCGTGTTCTTTACGGCAACCAATGGTTTTCTCAGCCCCAGCGCATTCACATCAATTTTGTCGAGGGACGCTTTCGAAACAAATGTCACCGAGTTGACCAACGTCTGACCAAAGCTGCCGAACATGGGCCGCCCATGTACTGGCTGCGGAGTGGGAATGGATGCATTGGCATCTCCCATCAAGGCATAGGCAATCATGCCCCCCTTTATGATGGTGGAGGGCTTTACCCCAAAGAATGCCGGCCGCCAGATGACAAAATCCGCCAGCTTTCCCACTTCAATGGATCCCACTTCGTGACTGATGCCATGGGTAATGGCTGGATTGATGGTGTATTTGGCCAGATACCGCTTCACGCGGAAATTGTCATTGCGAGGAGAGTCTTCGGGTAAGGGCCCGCGCTGGATCTTCATCTTGTGGGCCGTCTGCCAGGTTCGCAGGATCACCTCTCCCACCCTTCCCATGGCCTGGGAATCCGACGACATCATGGAAATGGCACCCATGTCCTGCAAAATGTCCTCGGCAGCAATGGTTTCACGCCGAATCCGTGACTCGGCAAAAGCCACATCTTCAGCAATTGATGAATCCAGGTGATGGCACACCATCAGCATGTCCAGGTGCTCGTCAATTGTATTGACGGTATAAGGACGCGTGGGATTGGTTGATGAGGGCAGCACATTTTTCAGACCTACAGCCCTGATGATGTCAGGTGCATGCCCGCCCCCTGCCCCTTCGGTATGGAAAGTGTGTATCGTCCGCCCTTTGAAGGCGTTCAGCGTGGCCTCAAGGAATCCCGACTCATTGAGGGTGTCCGTGTGAATGGCCACCTGCACGTCATACAAATCCGCTACAGACAGGCAATTGTCAATTGCCGCAGGAGTGCTGCCCCAGTCCTCATGCAGTTTCAATCCGATGGCTCCCGCCATGATCTGTTCCACGACTGGCTGTGGCAGGGACACATTCCCCTTTCCCATGAACCCCAAATTCATGGGAAAGGCTTCCGCCGCTTGCAGCATGCTGTGAATGTGCCAGGGTCCGGGCGTGCACGTGGTTGCGAACGTCCCTGTGGCTGGCCCCGTCCCGCCACCCAGCATGGTGGTAATTCCTGAACTCAGCGCTTCTTCAATCTGCTGGGGACAAATGAAATGGATATGGCTGTCTATGCCGCCTGCCGTCACCAGCATGCCTTCGCCGGCAATGATTTCTGTGGCAGCACCGATGGGAATCGTCACGCCAGGCTGGATGTCCGGATTTCCCGCCTTGCCAATACCCCAAATCCGCCCTCCCTTGATTGCGAGATCCGCCTTGATGATCCCGCACCTCGAATCCACGATCACCGCATTGGTGATGACGGTATCTGCCACCTCATCAGCATTCCGTTGCGACTGGCCCATGCCATCGCGAATCACCTTGCCCCCACCAAATTTGACCTCTTCCCCGTAAATCGTGTGATCCGCTTCGACCTCGATCCACAATTCCGTGTCTGCCAGACGCAGCCGGTCCCCAATGGTCGGCCCAAACATCTCTGCATAGGTGCGACGGGACAGCGTGGCCACCATGACCTCAGCTTCCCATGGCAATCAATGCAAGACCGAGAACACCGGCGCCTGCCCAGCGTGTTCTCCCGATGGAGCGGTGGACCCATCGGCCCACCCAAATCCCCAGACTCAACAACACTCCCGTGGCCAACAGGAATCCCATGAAATAACTTGAGGGGGCCACCATCTCAGGGATCTCCATTCCATGAGCAAGCCCATGCCCAACGGCGAAGCAGGCTGCCACCACCATACGCACCAACATGGGGCATGGTTTGGCCCACAGCAGCAACGTACCCGTTGCAAGGACGCTGGCCATCAGGGGTGACTCCACCCAGGAGGGGGCCATGCCTTGCATTCCAAGAACACTGCCTGCCAGCATCCCCACCAGGAATGAAATGAGGACGGCAGCACGCTGGCGGTAAGTGGAAGCCATCGCCGCCCAGATGCCCATGGATACCATGCCCACCAAGTGATCCAGTCCTCCAAAGGGATGCGCCCACCCCTCCAGAAAACCTCCTGTACCGTGGCCCGGGTGGGCAAAAGCCAGGCCCGGAAGGCAACAAGCGGCAACACAGGCCCCGACACGAACAATCTTCATTTTCCTGTACCGATTCATAAGTCCCCCTGAACTCTTCCCTGAAACCCAAAAACCCGCCGACTTCCGGAAAATTCCACAAGTTCCACAGTCCGCTCTTGTCCAGGTTCAAATCGCACCGCGGTTCCTGCTGCAATGTTCAAACGCATTCCCCTGGCCTTGTCCCGATCAAAGTCCAACGCGTCGTTGGTTTCATGGAAATGGTAATGAGATCCCACCTGTATGGGCCGATCACCGCGATTGGCCACCACAAGAACAACTGTCTGACGGTTCATGTTCAAAGGAATTTCGGCCGTTTCAAGCAGCCATTCGCCCGGTATCATTCCGGCTCCTAGACAATGGGTTGATGGACTGTCACCAATTTGGTGCCATCCGGAAATGTGGCTTCGACCTGCACATCCGGAATCATTTCCGGAACGCCTTCCATGACATCGCCCCGGCTCAGCAGGCAAGCTCCCAGGCTCATCAATTCAGCCACCGTTTTTCCATCCCTGGCTCCTTCCAGCAAGCTTGCGGTGATGTAGGCGACAGCTTCCGGGTAATTCAACCTGAGACCACGGGCCTTGCGCCGTTCTGCAAGCAATGCGGCCGTGAAGATCAGCAACTTGTCCTTTTCACGTGGGCTCAAATCCATGACGCCTCATGTCCTCCAGATCCGTGGGTTTTCAGCTGGACGCCCCATCAACGTGGGTCTTAGCGCATGCCATAGGGCCGTGAACCACAACTTGGCTGTTTCCGAGGAGTCCCCCAAGATACGAGCAATAAATATGCCATCCATCAACGTGATCCCCGTCCGATCCTGGTCGCCAGCCTGGATCGAACGGCAGTCGGCCAGCACCTCCTTCGTCAGTCCCTCGCCACAGGCAACCAGAGTTCCCATCACCGTGTGTCCATCCAGGCCGGTCAGGCTTTTCATGATGGGTTCCTGCGCCTCGAAGCGTGCGCGGTCCAGCAATACCAGGCTGCCCTGTCGACGGATGCTCAGTGAAGTGCGTGCCCGGCCTTGCGAGTACGCTTCTCCTGAATGGCGCCTTCCAAAACACAGGATGTCCCATCCCACCATGGCAGCCCCGGGTTCAAGTTCGACTTCCATGGCCATTTGCGCCTGACACCCGTCAAAAAAAATCGTTTCCTGTGGAAGCCATTCGAGAGCAGCCTGCGGCCCGACGTGCAACCGCACCTGCTGGCATGCCTGCCGATGTTCGCTGCGGTACCATTTGTTCGCCCCCGGATTGGTGAACAGCACATGGGACTTTTCGCCCAGGTAGGCCTGCACCTGTAGTTGGTCTCCGCCCACGATGCCGCCGGGAGGATGCAGCAGCAAGGTGTGGCAAACGCCGTCCCCTTCCGGGTAAAGAACCTTCTGAACCCGGAGGGGGCCGTGATGGGACTTGTGTCGCAGCACCGTGCCCAGTCCTGCACGGTCGTAGGCCAGTGAAAGGCTGGCATGCCAGCCTTTCTCAACCTCCTGCATTACCCTGGACTGCCTGAATTGGGAATTCCCGGAATGGGGCACTCTTCCGTACCCACCATCGGACGGGTCAATGATTCCACCTGGCGCCGTGTCCCTTCCGGATCGTTGACCCATTGCCTGTAGAAATCATAGGGACAGGCCGCAACGCCAGACTTGCCTTCGCCCGAGTTGATGAGGCCGGTATAGCCTCGATGCAGGAGTTTGAACAAATGGTTCTGTGATTGGCCGTGGCGGCGAAAGTCCCGAATGAGCTGCTTGGAGAGAGCCGCATACTGGATGCCATTTTCCTCTTCCCCGCATTCGCCCAAGGTGCGACCATCAAATCCGATGATGGCCGAGTGCCCGAAGTAGGAATAAACGCCGTCAAAACCGGAAGCATTGGCAACAGCCACATAGGTATTGTTGGCAAAGGCCATTGCCTTGGAAATGAGGATCTGCTGCTCCTTGGCCGGGTACATATATCCCTGGCAGCGCACAATCAATTCGGCCCCTTTCATGGCGCAATCCCGCCAAATTTCAGGGTAATTGCCGTCATCGCAAATGATCAGGCTGATTTTCAGGCCCTTCGGCCCTTCCGAGACATAGGTCTGATCACCGGGATACCAACCCTCAATCGGAGTCCAGGGCATGATTTTCCGGTACTTCTGGACCACCTCCCCTTCGTTGTTCATGAGGATCAGGGTGTTGTATGGCACTTTCTGGGGGTGTTGCTCATGACGCTCGCCCGTAAGGGAAAAAATTCCCCAGACGTTTGCCTTGCGGCAAGCTTCCGCAAAGATCTCTGTTTCCGCTCCAGGAATGGTCGCTGCCGTGTCATACATTTCCTGGGGGTCGTACATGATGCCGTGCGTGCTGTATTCGGGGAAAATCACCAAATCCATGCCAGGCAGGCCTGCTTTCATTCCTACGACCATGCGAGCAATGGCACGCGCATTCTCAATCACTTCTGCTTTGGTGTGCAGCCTGGGCATCTTGTAATTCACAACGGCCACACCCACTGTGTCATTACTGCTTGAAATATCACCATGTATCATGACTGGATCCTTGTTGCCTGTTTAATGACTGATCATCCAGGGACGCTTGTGGGCAAACCCTTTGGGCGCTTTGCTGGCCGAACCGCCGCTGCAGCAGGAACAACCCCGCCCATGCCTGGACGTGTTCCGGTGACTGGGCTCATGGGCCGACTTTTCATTGACGGCCATGGCTTTTCGTCGATCTTCCGGCATGTCGGCAAGCTGCGGGGCCGCTGCAATCATGCGTGGCGACAAAGCCCCGCATGACGTGCAATGCTGATTCGCGTCGCGCTCCCCCATTCTCAGCAACCGGTCAAATGGCCCGCAATTCGGGCAAAGAAAATCATAGGTTGGCATGCTCACACCTTGTCATAGGCAATGGGCATGGTGGGTCCACCTTCAATGAACGAAGTGGGGCCTGATGCACTGGGGCGAATGTCGAACTCGAAAATCTGTGTCGGCAGCCACAACGTGGCGCAGGAATTGGGAATATCAACCACGCCGCTGATGTGCCCCTGGACCGGCGCTGTTCCCAAAATGGAATAGGCCTGTGATCTGGAGTACCCGAACTTGGTCAGATACTCGATGGCATTGAGGCAAGCCTGCTGGTAGGCCACGTTGACGTCCAGGTAATACTGCTTTCCAGCCTCGTCCACCGAAATGCCTTCGAAGATCAGGTAATCGTTGTAGTGCGGAGTGATGGGACTGGGCTTGAAGATCGGGTTTTTGATCCCGTACTTGGCCATGCCGCCTTTGATGACTTCGACTTTCATGTGCACCCAGCCGGCCATTTCAATGGCACCGCAGAATGTGATTTCACCGTCACCCTGGCTGAAGTGAAGATCGCCGACTGACAGCCCCCCGCCCTTCACATACACAGGAAAGTAGATCTTTGATCCGCGCGACAAGTCCTTGATGTCGCAGTTCCCTCCGTGTTCACGTGGGGGCACGGTACGGGCACCGGTCAGGGCAGCCTTTTCCTTTGCATCACCCTTGAGCTTGCCCATGTGAGCCGTGGATGGAAACGGCGGATTGGCAAGCGGAGGAACCCGCGTGGGATTCGTATCAATCAGGGCTTGTTCCCGGCTGTTCCACTGATCCAGCAGTTCATGGCTGGGCAGGCAACCGATCAGGCCAGGATGGATCAGGCCGGCATAATTCACTCCGGGAACATGGCGGCTCTTGGTGAACATGCCCTGGATATCCCAAATCGATTTCTGCGCATGGGGGAAGTGATCGGTCAGGAACCCGCCACCATTCTGTTTTGAAAAAAATCCGTTGAATCCCCACAAGCTGTCACTCTTTGCACCAATATCCAGCAGATCGACCACCAGCAAGTCTCCTGGTTCGGCACCGTGAACCCCAACCGGCCCCGAGAGGAAATGAACGATGGACAAATCGATGTCGCGCACATCTTCGGCGCTGTCATTGTTCTTGATGAAGCCACCGGTCCAGTCATAGGTTTCCAGAATGAAGTCATCGCCTGGCTTTACCCAGCAAGCCATGGGGATGTCCGGATGCCAGCGATTGTGAATCATTTCATTGGTGTAGGGTGACTCGTTCAGATTCACTTTGATGAGGGTATCGGTCATGATGGACTCCTGAATTTATTAAACGGACAAGTACTTGCTGATAATGCTTTCATCCACATTGGCGCTGATGTCCTGGTAAACAAAACGCCCCTTTTCGATCACGCAAAACCGATCGGCAATTTCCAGGGTGAAGCTGAGGACCTGTTCGGACACGATGATGGTCAGCCCTTTGGATTTGCGAATCTCCTTCAAGGTTTTGGCGATGTCCTTGATGATCGAGGGCTGAATTCCTTCCGTAGGCTCATCCAGCAAAAGAACTTTGGGATTGGTCACCAGAGCCCGGGCAATCGCCAATTGCTGCTGCTGGCCACCGGAAAGGTTCCCCCCCTTGCGCGCTCGCATGTCATAGAGGACGGGAAAAAGGGCATAAATGTCGTCCGGAACCTTGTTGTTCCGAACGGAGGAAGGAAGCCCCGTCTGGATATTCTCCAAAACCGTCATGTTTGAAAAAATCATGCGGCCTTGGGGTACGTAGGCAATACCGTTCCTCACCCGATTGAATGACTCCATGCCATTAAGTGATTGGCCATCCACCTTAACGTCGCCGGACATGGTAGGGATGATCCCCATCAGGGTCTTGAAGAAGGTGGTTTTTCCCATGCCGTTTCGGCCCATCACGGCAACGATTTCCTTCTGGCCAACATCCAGCGATATGCCATTGATGACCTTGCTTTGGCCATAGCCCGAATCCAGGCTGGCTACTGAAAACATGGCGTGTTCCATGGTGTCTCCCTCAATGTCCCAAATAGACTTCAATGACTTTGGGGTTGGATTGCACGGACTCCATGCTCCCCTCTGCCAGCAGCTTTCCCTGGTGCAGCACAGTGACCTTATGCGCAATGCGCTTGACGAACTCCATGTCATGTTCGATGACGATCAGGGAACGGCCCTGAGCAATCCTGTTGAGCAGTTCTGCCGTTTTCTCCCGTTCCACTACACTCATGCCGGCCACAGGCTCATCCAGCATCAGCAGGGCAGGATCCTGGATCAGCAGCATGCCGATTTCCAGCCACTGCTTCTGTCCATGGCTGAGCAATCCAGATTGGGTATTGAGATGCTCTTCCAGAAAAATCATCCTTGCCGTATCGATGATTTTCTGCTCGACCTCCGGCGTGCGTTTGAACATCAGGGACCCAAACACGCTGCGCCCTTCCGGGTAGGAAATCTCAAGGTTTTCCAGGACGGTCAGGTTTTCATAGATGGATGGCGTCTGAAATTTCCGACCGACACCCAGTTGTACCAACTTGTATTCCGGCAAACGGGTCAGCTCGATTCCCTTGAACTCAATGGTTCCGGCAGTGGCTTTGGTTTTTCCGCAGATCAGATCAAGCACCGTGGTCTTGCCTGCCCCATTCGGACCGATAATCACCCGAAGCTCGTTCTCTTCCACATACAGGTTGAGATCATCCACTGCCTTGAAGCCGTCAAACGATACCGTCAGCCCTTCAATGGAAAGTGCGATCTTGTTTGCCATGTCATGCTCCTGCCTTTTCGATGCTGGTTTTCGAGGAAACGGTCTTTTTGCCTTGCTTCCTCAGGATCTGGCGCAAGCGGGGTTCCACATGGGTCTTGTACAGACCCGACAGGCCATCGGGAAACACCATCACCACACCGATAAACAGAAGTCCCATGAAGAACAACCAGAGCGTTGGGAACGATTCCGAAAACGCCGTTTTGCCGTAATTCACCAGGAGTGCGCCGTATATGGCCCCCACCAGTGACATGCGCCCGCCGATGGCGGCAAATATCACCATCTCAATTGAAGGAACGATTCCAATGATTGATGGGGACATGAACCCCACTTGCAGAGTGAACATCGCACCGCCAATGGCGGATATCACGGCAGCCAGGCAGAAGACGAATACTTTAAAGTTTGCGACGTCATAGCCCGAGAACCTGACTCGATCTTCCTTGTCGCGAAGCGCCAGCAACAAGCGCCCGAGTTTCGTGGAAAGAACGAGCTTGCTCAGGACAATGGAGAGAAGCAGCAGGACCCCGTTGACGAAATAGAGAACGTACTTTGCGAAATCGGTGTTGATGTTCCATCCATGAAGGGTCTTGAGGTCCGTTATGCCGTTGATCCCTCCGGTAAACCCTTGTTGCCCAACCACCAGGATGGTGACGATGGCAGCTATGGCCTGCGTGATGATGGAAAAGTAGACCCCGCTGACCCGCCGCTTGAACATTGACACCCCGATGATGTAGGCCACCAGCGCAGGAATCGCGACAATGGCCAGCAAGGTGAAAATGAAGCTGTGGAATGGCTCCCAGAAAATTGGCAGCTGCGTCACCTGGTTCCAGTCCATGAAATCCGGTATCCCCGGCGTGGTTTGATGGGCTGTACTGATGGGATCGGACGCCTCCAGTTTCAGGAACATGGCCATGCAATAGCCTCCGATCCCGAAAAATACACCTTGGCCCAGGCTCAGGATTCCGCCGTAGCCCCACAGCATGACCAAGCCCACGGCACAGTAGGCGAAGGTCAGGTATTTGCCGACCAGGTTCAGCCGGAAAATATCCAGACCCAGCGGAAACACGACGAAAATCAGGGCTGCGATCACCAGCAAATCCATTGCCCCTCGCTTGCCACCCAGAATCATTCCCAGCGCTTTCATAGTCACAACTCCTTTTCCTTTATCGGCGAACCTTGCTTCTCAACAACCCTTCAGGACGCATCATCAGGATGGCAATGATGGTGAGCAGGGTCACGACTTTCCCCATTGCGTTGGTCAGGAAGAAGGTCAGAATGGATTGCGCCTGGGCTATGGAAAACGCGGAGGCAATGGTTCCGAACAGACTGGCGGTTCCGCCAAACACCACCACGAGAAAGGTGTCCACAATATAAAGCGACCCGCTGGTAGGCCCTGTTGATGCAATGGTTGTGAAGCAGGCTCCCGCCACGCCGGCAATCCCGCAACCGATGGCAAATGTCACTCGGTCAACCATCTTGGTGTTGATTCCCACCGCACCCGCCATGATTCGGTTCTGAGTTGTGGCACGGACCTTGAGGCCCCATTTCGACTTGAAGAGAAACAGCCCAACCAACCCGGTCACCAGTATGGACATGGCCATGACGAACAAGCCGTTGAGCGGAATATCGATGCTGGGAGTCGGTTTCCAGGAACCCATCAGCCAGTCCGGCAAGGTTGCGCTGACCTCACGCGCACCGAACGCAGAACGAAACACCTGCTGAAGAATCAGGCTCAAACCCCAGGTGGCGAGCAGCGTATCGAGGGGACGCTTGTAGAGGTGTCGTATCAGCAGGAATTCAAGCAGATACCCTGCGCCAAACGCAATCACGAATGAAGCCAGGATGGCTGCGATAAAGTAGTAAGGCATGAAAGAAGGCAGATAGGACTCCGTAAACTTCGAAGTCAGGTAAATCGTGTAGGCTCCAATGGTCATGAATTCGCCATGAGCCATGTTGATGACTCCCATCTGACCAAAGATGATGGCCAGTCCCAGGGCCATGAGGAGCAGGACGCTGAACAGGCTCAGCCCGGAAAAACCCTGCATGACCACGATCGAAAAAAGGTCTGATAAGGAGTACCCGTCCATGTTCAATCTCCACGGTAAAAGAAGTGGCTAATGGAGGCCGCTTGTTGCCAGGCGGCCTCGAAGTTTCTCAATATCCCTTTGGATAGGGGTTGGGCATGATGTAATCAGACGTGTAGACAATCTTTGCCTGACCATTGGCTTCCCACTCGCCAATGCGCAGCTTCGTTTTAAGGTGATGGTTGGGCTCGAGGTAAATGAGGCCCTCCGGAGCTTGGAACGTGATGGTGCCGCTCTCTTCCGCCTTGACCACCTTGTCCGTATCAAAACTGCCTGCCATTTCCACGGCTTTTTTCCAGAGCCACGGTCCTTCGTAGGCCGCCTGCGTCACATCGCCAATCGGGGCATTCGCACCCCATTTCGCGTGGAATTGCGAGACAAACTTTTTGTTCTCTGGCGTATTGAGCGACTCGAAATACTTCATGGCCGAGTAGAATCCGACCAGGTTTTCGCCGCCGATGCCTTTGGCCTCGTCCTCGGTCACAGAGAGGGTGAGGAGCGTCTGGTTTTTCCCATTGATCCCGGCCGCCTTGAGCTGCTTGAACCAGGAGACGTTGGACCCACCCACCACCGCGGCGTAGATGACATCCGGCTTTTTCAGGCGAATCTTGTTGATGGTCGAACCAAATTCCGTGCTGCCAAGCGCCGCGTACTCTTCCCCCACAATCTTGCCGTGCAGTACGGTTTCAATGTACTTGCGCGCAAGCTTCATGGTTGTTCTTGGCCAGATGTAGTCGGAACCGATCAGGTAAAAGGTCTTTGCGTTTTTCGTCTTGGCTACCCAGTCAAGGCCTGCAAAAACCTGCTGTGTTGCCTCCTGGCCGGTGTAGACCACGTTCTTCGATTGTTCAAGCCCTTCGTAAAATGTGGGGTAATAGAGCAAGCCGTTGTCTCGTTCCAGTACAGGCAGGACCGCCTTGCGAGAGGCCGATGTCCAGCACCCGAAAATGGCGGCCACATGATCAGACTCCAACAGCTTCTTGGCCTTTTCAGCAAAAGTCGGCCAGTCAGAAGCTCCGTCTTCCTGGATGACGCGAATCTTCCGCCCCAGCACACCCCCCATGGCATTGATCTGGCTGATGGCCAATTGCTCGGCCTCGATGGCTCCCGTTTCGGAAATGGCCATCGTTCCTGTGGACGAATGCAGTTGGCCGACGACTACTTCCTTGTCAGTGACTGCAATGTGGGATGCGGCCTGTGACGACGTGACGGCGAACAGCCCGTTTGCTACCACTCCAGCCAAAACGCTTTTCACAAGCAATTGCTTGAGTTTGCGTGCGCCTGCAGATGAGCCGTGGCGACTTGAATTAAGTGACATATCAAACTCCTTGGTAAGTGAGCCAAAAAAAATTCATTCGTTGAACTGAACCCGACCTCGACTTCATCGTATTTTGTTTGACCCACCTGCTGAATACGCCGAATTACTTATATCGCCGCACCAGCCCTGAACTTCTCCTCCAGATTCCTGTTTGCAGATGTGAACTTTCAGTGGACCTGTTTTTACGTGGTTTTACGTAGTGCGAAATTGGCGAAATGACCCTGACTTCGTAAATGTGCGTATTCACACGAGTGCTCCCGAAACTTAGGCTGAACCCAAGTTTGTTTAACGTTCACCAAAGGAGAGCAGGTATGAAAATCAAACCAACCATCGGTCTATCCAAGACTTGTTTGGCGGTGCTGGTATGTTTGGGTGCCTTGAATGCAAAGGCGGGTGCAACAGTCAATTTTGGAGATGACCAGTCGGTCACTCTGGGACTTGGCCTCAGGACTTCCTATGACAGCAACAATGCCAGCGGGCAACCCAACGGCCAATCATTCAACGTCGATAACCTGCGGCTCTACAGCAATTGGCAATTCTCTAAGGAGTTCAAGGCAACGTTTGACACGGAGTACAACAGCTACACGAATGCAGTCAGCCTGCTCGACGCTTTTGTGCAGTACGAGCCTTCCCAGAGTTTCAACGTCTGGTTTGGTCGCCTGTTGCCTGCCGCTGACCGCGCGGATATGGAAGGACCTTTCTACATCACCAGCTGGAATTATCCGGGTGTGTCTTCGGTCTATAAGGAGCAGTATCTGGATGGCCGTGACCAGGGCATGACACTCTGGGGCGTTGTGGCCAACGATCGCCTGACCTATGCCCTGGGTGCCTATCAGGGAATGGGTAAAAATTCAGGAAGTGCCAATCAATACAACGGGGGCGGCGGCAGCAGCGACCTGATGTACACAGCGCGCCTGAACTACAACTTCTGGGACACCAAGGTCGATCCCGCCTACTTTGCCAGCGCCAGTTATTTTGGCACCCATGACGTCCTGGCCCTGGGCCTTGCCGGGATGACGCAAAAGAACGGTACGCTCAATACCGCTGGCAACGCCAGCTACTCCGCCTACAACGTGGATTTTCTGCTGGAAAAGATGGTGTTGAATGGTGGCGCTGTCACCTTGTCTGGCGCAGCCTACAAGGTGGATACACAAAACACCCTGGACAACTTTTGCACAGCAACCAATGGTGCCTTTCCTGGTGGATGCTGGGGTGGCCCCACTTATCAGGGCCGCTCGTACATTGGAACCGCCGCCTTTCTCTTTCCGAAAAAAATCGGCTATGGCAAGTTCCAGCCCTACTTCCAGCACCAGGACTTCAAACCCGACAGTTTTGACACGGGGATCGGTGCCGGACAGACCGTGCGCACTCAGCAGAATGAATATGGCGTGAACTATGTCATCAAAGGGTATTCGGCCAAACTGACGGCCGCATACACGCAAACCCTGATGGCCGGCTCCGCTCCTTCCAACAGCTTCGTCCTCGGAGCCCAGTTCCAGTACTAGGTTTGACTGACGCTGCACTCGGCGGGAAACTTTAGTCTCCCTTCAGTAGCCCGCTGAGTGTCAGTCAATGCCAGGCAGAAAAATCAATCCGGCAACAACCTTCTCCCAAATCCTGTTGAAACCCAGCAACAACTTCTGAAATATAAATCGCGGGGGATGGAATAAGACCTGTGGCCTTTATGGACTACACCCTTGATTTGATGGTGGGCCGTGAAGGATTCGAACCTTCGACCAACGGATTAAGAGTCCGCTGCTCTACCAACTGAGCTAACGGCCCACGGGGGCAAGGGTTGGTTTGGTAGGCCGTGCTGGATTCGAACCAGCGACCAACGGATTAAAAGTCCGCTGCTCTACCAACTGAGCTAACGACCCAACGCAATCCGAAATTGTAGCTTTGACGCGTAAATCGGTCAATGCTGCTTGAGTCGTGCCTTGGCTTTTCCGGCCGCCGAACTGTCCGGATATTTGCTGATGAGCAGCTTGAGCGTGGCCTTGGCGTTGCCCGTATCACCCAATCCGGTCCAGGCACTGGCCAGGTTCAACAGCGCGTCAGGGGCCTTGCTTGAATCGGGATGCTGCTTGAACAACTTTTCGTTGCTCAGGCGGGCACCTTTGAAATCCTTGAGGGAAAGCTGGTTCATGCCGACCCAGTAGAGCGCATTGACCGCCTTCGAATCCTTGGGATGGGCCTTGAGGAACGCCTGGAACTGCTTCAGGGAGTGGGCGTAGTTGCCGTCATTGAAAGCGGCAAGCGCCTTGTCGTACTGGGCGGAAGCGGCATCGTCTGCAGCATCGGCCTTGGTGTCTTTCGCGGCATCGCCTTTGGCCCCGGCACCGCTGCCATCGGCTGCGGTAGCATCCTTGGGCGGCGCAGCAGCCGTCTCAAGGGCCTTGAGGCGGGTGTCGAGATCGAGGTAAAGGGCATGGGAACGCTTGTCCACCGCATCGATCTGGTTGGCCAGGGAATCCACCTTGCCGCGCAGCTGGGCCAGATCCTGCCCCATGGTCTCGAGACGGCTGACCGTGTCGGGATAGCTTTGCAGGGCAGATTCCATGCGGGTGATGCGTTCGTCGAGGGTCTGCGCCTGCTTGCTCAGGGTGTCCTGCTGGGAACGCAGGTCTGAAATGCTCTGGCGCGCCTCTTCATCGCTGAACAATCCGGCATGGGCGCCGGAAGCGAGCAAAAGAAGCAACATGGCCCCGGAGAGCTCCGGGGCCAATCTTGCAAACCGCAGTTTCAAGAATTACTCGCCTTGGTAGACGATATCGGTACGGCGGTTTTCAGCCCAGGCCTTTTCGTTGTGGCCGGGGTTGTGGGGCTTTTCCTTGCCGAAGCTGACCGTTTCCATCTGGCTGTCCTTCACGCCCTTGGCAGCCAGGATCTTGCGCACGCTGTCGGCACGGCGCTGGCCCAGGCCCAGGTTGTATTCGCGGCTGCCGCGCTCGTCGCAGTTACCCTGCAGAACGACTTTGGCTGCGGGATGGGACAGCAGGAAGGAGCCGTGTGCGTCCACGATCGGCTTGTACTGGTCCTGAACGGCGTACTTGTCGAACGCGTAGTAAATGCTGCGCTCGCCCAGTGCACCACCCACCCCCTTGGCCGGGTACAGCATCGGCTTCACGGCCGAGGATCCAGCTCCGTTAGCGGACTTGGCGGCCGTTGTTTTTTCAGCAACCGGGGCCGAGGTCGATTCCGGCGGCGTGGAGCTGCAGGCAGCCAAAACTGTAGTCACGGCAAGTGCAAATATCGTTTTTTTCATGTTGTTCCTCAAGTTTGAGCAGGGAAATTGAAACCGTCTCCATAAACAGGTGTAAACCGGCACCTGGCCTTGCTAACGTTCAAACCCCCAAATTGGTTTACTGGAGTGGGCCCCAAACAGGCTCATACACGTCCCCGGTATGGGTGGTCAGCTTCTGCCGGATCCTTCCATCGGTGCTAACAATAGCAAGAATTCCGCGTCCCTGCATCTCTGTTGAA
>JAGWIW010000076.1 GCA_028866015.1 Betaproteobacteria bacterium | reverse complement strand
GCGACGGTGCGCTCACAGTGGCGACGCTGCACATCAATTTCCACGGGCTCAGGCAGCAGTTCACCACGCGCAACAGCTCGGTGCCGGGAGAATCCCTGGTGATGGACCTGGAACGGGGGCCCTTTCGTCACCTGCGCGGCGAGTTCCGGTTCACGCCGCTGCAGGCCCAGGCCTGCAAAATCGCCTTTTCCCTGGAATGGACGTTTGCCAGCAAGCTGCTGGAGAAAGCGGTGGGGCCGGTGTTCAACGGCATCGCCAACTCCATGGTGGATGCCTTCGTGGCACGCGCCCAGGTGGTGTACGGGGAAACCGCGCGGTGCAAGTGACGGTGGCCTACGCGCTGCCGGACCGGCAGACGCTCCTGACCCTCGAGGTGGAGCCGGGCTGCACGCTGGAAACGGCGCTGCGCCGTTCGGGCCTGCTGGAGCGCCATCCCGAAATCGACCTGGGGCGCCAGGCGGTGGGCATTTCCGGGCGGGTGCGTGCCTTGACCACGGTGCTCAAGGCCGGCGACCGGGTGGAAGTCTACCGGCCCCGCCTGGCCGACCCCAAGGCCTTGCGCCGCAGCCGGGCGGAACGGCCCTAGCGGTTTGGAGTCCGGGGCGGACTTGCGTATAATGCCGTTTTGCCAAGGGATATTGCCATGCGAGTTGTCCAAAAGGCACTCACGTTCGATGATGTTCTGCTCATTCCGGCCCACTCCGAAGTCCTGCCGAAAGACGTCAGCCTGGCCACGCGACTGACCCGAAACCTCCACATCAACCTGCCCCTGCTGTCCGCCGCCATGGACACCGTGACGGAAGCGCGTCTTGCCATTGCGCTCGCGCAGGAAGGCGGGATCGGCATCATCCACAAAAACCTCAGCGCGGCGCAGCAGGCCTCCGAAGTGGCCAAGGTCAAGCGCTTCGAATCCGGCGTGGTGCGCGACCCGATCACGGTCTCGCCCGACATGCCGGTGCGCGAAGTGATGATCCTCACGCGCCAGCACCGCTTTTCCGGCTTGCCGGTGGTTGAAAACGGCCGCGTGGTGGGCATCGTCACCAACCGTGACCTGCGTTTCGAAACCAACCTGGACCAGCCCGTGCGCAACGTCATGACGCCGCGCGAGCGGCTGGTGACCGTGGCTGAAGGCGATTCCCGCGACGAAGCCATGCGCCTCATGCACCAGTACCGGCTGGAACGCGTGCTGGTGGTCAACGGCAATTTCGAGCTGCGCGGCCTCATCACCGTGAAAGACATCCTCAAGTCCACCGAGCACCCCAATGCCGCCAAGGATTCTTCAGGCCGGCTGCTGGCAGGTGCTGCCGTGGGCGTGGGGGAAGGCACTGACGCCCGCGTGGCGGCCCTGGTGGAAGCCGGAGTGGACGTGCTGGTGGTGGACACCGCCCATGGCCACAGCCAGAGCGTGCTGGACCGGGTGCAGTGGATCAAGAAGCATTTCCCTCACATCGAAGTGATCGGCGGCAACGTGGCCACGGCCACAGGCGCGCGCGCCCTGCTGGACCATGGTGCCGACGGCGTCAAGGTGGGCATCGGCCCCGGCTCCATTTGCACCACCCGCATTGTGGCGGGGGTGGGGGTGCCCCAGATCACGGCCATCAGCAACGTGGCGGAAGCGCTGGCAGGAACCGGCGTGCCCTGCATCGCGGACGGCGGTGTGCGCTATTCCGGCGACGTGTCCAAGGCGCTGGCAGCCGGTGCCAATGCGGTCATGATCGGCGGCCTGTTTGCCGGCACGGAAGAGGCGCCGGGCGAAATCGAACTGTTCCAGGGCCGTTCCTACAAATCCTACCGCGGCATGGGTTCGCTGGGCGCCATGCAGCAGGGCTCAAGCGACCGCTATTTCCAGGATTCGGAAAACAACGCCGACAAGCTGGTGCCGGAAGGCGTGGAAGGGCGGGTGGCTTACAAGGGTCCCGTCACGGCCGTCATCCACCAGCTCATGGGTGGCCTGCGGGCCAGCATGGGGTATCTCGGCTGCGGCTCCATCGACGACGTGCACGGCAAGGCCCAGTTCGTGGAAATTTCCCACGCCGGCATCCGCGAATCCCACGTGCACGACGTGCAGATCACCAAAGAAGCACCCAACTACCACATCGACTGATCCGGATGTCCCGCAAAAAAATTCTCATCCTCGACTTCGGGGCGCAGTATGCGCAGCTCATCGCCCGCCGTGTGCGCGAAGCCGGCGTCTATTGCGAACTCCATCCCTGGGACGTGAGCGACGCCTTCGTGAGCGAATTCGCGCCGAACGGCATCATTCTTTCCGGTGGTCCGGCCTCGGTCACTGAATTCACGCCGCCACGTGCGCCGCAGACGGTGTTTGAACTGGGCGTGCCGGTACTGGGCATCTGCTACGGCATGCAGACCATGGCGGCCCAGTTGGGCGGCAAGGTGGAAAACGCCACCCATCGCGAATTTGGCTATGCCGAAGTGCGCGCGCGTGGCCATTCGGCCCTGCTGCGCGACATCCAGGACCGCAGCAATGCCCAGGGACATGGCCTGCTCGACGTGTGGATGAGCCATGGCGACAAGGTCACCGAACTGCCGCCGGGCTTCAAGGTCATCGCCGACAACGCGGCCACGCCCATTGCCGGCATGGCCGACGAAAGCCGCCATTTCTATGGCGTGCAGTTCCACCCCGAAGTGACGCACACCGTGCAGGGGCGGGCGCTGCTCAACCGTTTCGTGCGCGACATCTGCGGGCTGGGTTCAGACTGGACCATGCCCCATTATCTGGATGAAGCGGTGGCCGCCATCCGTCGCCAGGTGGGCGATGAGGAAGTGATCCTTGGCCTGTCGGGCGGCGTGGACTCTTCCGTGGCCGCAGCGCTCATCCATCGTGCCATCGGCAACCAGCTCACCTGCGTGTTCGTGGATCACGGTCTGCTGCGCTATCGCGAAGCAGAACAGGTGATGGACACGTTCGCGAGCCATCTGGGCGTGAAGGTCATCCACGTGGAGGCCCGGGACGTGTTCATGGCACACCTCAAGGGCGTGTCCGATCCCGAACAGAAGCGCAAGATCATCGGGCGCGAATTCGTGGAAGTGTTCCAGCGCGAAGCGGCCAAGCTGCCGCGCGCCAAGTGGCTGGCCCAGGGCACCATTTATCCCGACGTGATCGAATCGGCCGGGGCCAAGACCAAGAAAGCCCACACCATCAAGTCGCACCACAATGTGGGCGGGTTGCCCGACACCCTGCACCTCAAGCTGCTCGAACCCCTGCGCGAACTGTTCAAGGACGAAGTGCGCGAACTGGGCGTGGCGCTCGGGCTGCCGCGCGAGATGGTCTACCGTCACCCGTTCCCCGGCCCGGGGCTGGGCGTGCGCGTGCTGGGGGAAGTGCATCCCGAATACGTGTCCCTGCTGCAGCGGGCCGATGCCATCTTCATCGAGGAACTGCGCGCGGCCGGCTGGTATGACCAGGTGTCCCAGGCCTTTGCCGTGTTCCTGCCGGTGCGCTCCGTGGGCGTGATGGGGGACGGGCGCACCTACGAATTCGTGGTGGCCCTGCGTGCCGTGGTCACCAGCGACTTCATGACGGCCCACTGGGCCGAATTGCCCTACAGCCTGCTGGGCAAGGTCTCCAACCGCATCATCAACGAAGTGCGCGGCATCAACCGCGTGGTCTATGACGTTTCAGGAAAACCGCCCGCCACCATCGAGTGGGAGTGACGGACGGCCTTCCGCTACAGTCCTGAAGGCAGTTTCGAGGCCATCATTTTCTTGCGGTCGAAGCGGCGCCCATCCACGATAAACGTGCCGTCGCCCACGGCATGAATCATCCGTTTTTCCTTGCGCGCCGGGTTCATGTGGGCCGCCACCCCTTCCAGCACGACGATGTTGTGCTTTTTGATCCTGTCGATGACCTTGCACTCGATGTTGGCCAGGCATTCCTTGATGAGTGGCGCCTTGACGACTTTGCCCGGTAGCGGCGTGAGCCCGAACTGGTCGAACTTGTCCGTGTCGCTGCCCGAACAGGTTCCGATGCCGACCACCTGATCCAGCAGGTCGATGGTGGGAATGGCCAGCACGCATTCCTTGTGTTTTTTCAGTGCGGCGAAGGAGTAATTCCATTTGCCGGTGGTGATGGCAAATACCGGCGTGAAATCCACCACCATGGTCCAGGACAAGGTCATGATGTTGTTTTTCTTGCCGTCATGGGTGGTCACCAGGACAACGGGGCCTGGTTCCAGCAGGGTGAAAGCCCTGCTCAGCTTCATCGGGCGCATGGTCGCTTCTCCTTAAAACTGCAGGACAAGCATGCATTGTGAAGGCCCGGGGATCGCGGTGATATAAGGGCGAACCCTGGTCAGGGGATGAAGGCGGAACAGTCCATTCAGTCGCGGAAACGCCCCGCATTTTAATTCATAATTGTTATTATGAAATCGTTCTTTATTCTTTTATAGAATATTACCCCTTCGGTAGACTCGCGGATCGACTGATGCCTTCCGGAGTGATTTTTGATGGAGTTGAAGAACGCCCGCCCCATTTTTATGGGTGTTTTGCTGGCAGCCGCAGCCTTTTCAAGCAAAGCAGCGCCCGGTCTTGACAGGGTTGAGGCCTACGGATTGATTGATCTGGGGATCACCACGCTCAATCATTCCGAGCCGTTTGATCCTGTACTGGGAACCATACCGCTGATCAACCGCTACGCCACGCAAAGGGTGACAGGCCTCGTCTCCGGAAACTTGCAAACCTCACGGATCGGGTTTCGGGGAAAGGAGGATCTGGGCAACGGAACAGCTGCCCTGTTCGTGCTGGAATCGCACATCAATGCCAACAATGGAACGCTGGGTACGGGAGCGGCGACCTCGAGTCATACGGCAGGCGCTTTCCAGACGGGGGACAGCTCCTGCCAAGGACAGCTGTTTTGCCGCCAGACCTGGGTCGGGCTGCAGGGTGACTGGGGAACGCTGGGCTTCGGTCGCCAATATGCGTTCACCTACGACATCATTCGAGCCTATGATCCTTTCGGGTCCTCCAATTCTCTGGATGGTCTGGGCAGAACCCAGCAAGGCGGCGGGAACACGCGGGACGTGCGTATCGATAACAGCCTCAAATTCACAAGGCACTTCGGGCCGTTCAACCTGGGCGCCGAATACGGGTTTGGAGGCGTGGCAGGAAATTTTGCTGCTGGAGCCTTCACGGGCACCAATGCAGGCTATGAGACGGGGCTCCTGGGAATTCAGGCGGCCTGGCAACGCAAGGCCGATTCGCAAATCTGGGCGCCCTCGTCAGCGTTTGCCAATGCTGTCTATGACACGGACACCCAGACCATCTTGCTGGCAATCAAGTATCGGCTGGACAACCTGCTGTTGCAAGGTGGCCATGAGCGTGTTGACCTCAATGCCGGCAGCAACCACTTGTGCCTGCCTACAGCAGCATCAGTTTGCGGCGCCAATGAAAAATTAGCAGGGCAGCAGACAGTGATCTGGTACGGGGGCATCACGTGGTTTGCGACGGATCGGTTAAGTCTGGTGGGCGCCGCCTACAATCAGCGCCGCGGACCTTACCAAATGGGTGTCAATTCCCAATCCGGGGGGCAGCAGTGGGATCTCAGTGCCATGGCCGATTATCGCTGTTCCGTGAAAACGGATATCTACTTAGGCACCCACAGCACCTGGTTGTTAAACAGCCTGGCCTACGGCTACGCCAATACGGATTTCAATCTGGTGACGATGGGGATAAGGCACCGGTTCTGATTTCATGACGCAAGGGGTGATTCAGCGTCCCTGCACCGCGGTGAGGATGCCCTGCAGGATGTCGCGCGGGCTGGGCGGGCAGCCGGGCACGGCCACGTCCACCGGAATCACGTTCGACACCCGCCCGCAGGTGGCCGGCCCT
>JAGWIW010000022.1 GCA_028866015.1 Betaproteobacteria bacterium | reverse complement strand
CACAGTTCCCGGGGCCTGCATGTAGAGTGGCTGACCCGGGCCGTGGGACTGGTGGTCATGGTCACCGCAGTCGGGCTGCTAATGGCCCCCTGGCTATCGTCGCTGGCCCGCGGCCGTCGCCTGGGGCATCCGCAGCAATTCAAGGCCATGCAGCCCCTGATGACCGTGCTGGCCGGGGCCGTGCTGGGGCTGTGCGTGGCCCTGACGTCGGTGGGGGCGGGCACGTTGGGTACCGTGATGCTGCTCTACCTCTATCCCTTGCGCATGACACCGCACAAGCTGGTGGCCACCGACATCGTGCATGCCATCCCGCTTGCTGTGATCGCGGGGTCGGGTTACCTGTTGGCTGGCATGACGGATGGAAAAATGTTGTTGAGCCTGCTTGCGGGGTCCCTTCCGGCCGTGGTGCTGGGCAGCCTGCTGGCGGGCAGGTTGAACGGCCGGTGGGTGCAGGTCCTGCTTGGGTTGTCCCTGCTGGCTACGGGCTTCAAAACGCTGCAATAGCGGTACAACCGCGCATAGGTAACACTTCCGGGAATTTGGTATCAGGCTGTTTCCCAAAGACTGCGAATCGGCACGGCATAAAGCCTGTCGCCGAACGGAGCAGTGACTTCACCGTCGTACAGCACGACTCCCGCGGAAAAATGTTTACCGGCACTTTCCTTCAACTTGTGCAAGCCACGAAAATCTCTGGTGGTCACCGTGGCGGAAGCTTTGACCTCGATGCCGGCAATACGTTGATTGCTGCTCTCCAGTACGATATCCACCTCCAGGCCGTCCTTGTCGCGAAAGTGATGGAAGGTCATCGGGTTTTCATGCCAGCTGGCCAGTCGGCGCAATTCCTGAAAAACAAAGGTCTCCAGGAGTTGCCCCAATAAAGCACGGTCTGACCATAGTGCTCCTGCGTCCAGGCCAAGCAGTGCACAGGCAAGCCCCGTGTCGCCCAGGTGAAGCTTGGCCGTCTTGATGAGCCGGCTCAGGCGGTTGCTGTGCCAGGGCGGCAATTCTTCCAGCAGGAACACGCGCGCCAGCAGGGTCACATAGTCCCGTATGGTTGGCCGGCTGATTTGGAAGGGGGAAGACAGATCAGCCACATTGAGCAATCGCCCGGTTTGTCCCGCAGCCAACGTCAGGAGGCGCGGCAGCACATCCAGGGCGCTAATGCGTGCCAGATCGCGCACATCGCGTTGAACCAGTGTTTCGATGTAATCGCGATACCAAGTGAAACGTCGACGTGCCGATGGGCGCGCAAGCGCGGCAGGATAACCCCCGTTGGCAATGCGTTCAGCAAGTTCCTTCCCCAAGCGCGCTTTCGGGCCGGCTTTGAAGCCGCCTCCAAACAGGGTTCCAAGAAAACCGGGTGGGGTCCCTTCCTGTTCAGCTTGCGCAAGCGGATGCAGTCGCAGGATTTCCATGCGTCCGGCCAAAGAGTCAGCCAAGCGCGGAACCAACAGCACGTTGGCCGAACCCGTGAGGATGAAACGCCCGGGTCTCCGGTCACGGTCCACCGCAGCCTTCAATGCAGTAAACAGTTCCGGAACCCGTTGTACTTCGTCCAGCACCGCCTTGTCCGGTAAATCAGCCACAAATCCAGCGGGATCAGTCTGGGCGGATGTCCGCAGTACGTTATCGTCAAAGCTGATATAGGAATACCCCGCTTGATCACCCACGGCCCGGGCAAGGGTGGTTTTACCGCATTGGCGTGGCCCGTGGATCAGAACTACAGGCGTATCCTCCAGGGCCTCGGTCAGGCGTGAATGGATGAAGCGGGGGTGGAATATGGGGGCAGTCATAGCGGCCAAGTGTAAACCAATCATCCGTCCAAATGAAAGGTTTATACCGTCCAAATGAAAGGTTTGCAACACCGCAGGAGCCGGGACCGGTATACAGGCTGTAACGGCTTTTTTCAAAATATTTACTTCCCATTACATTTTTCCGAAAAAGGCTATGAAACGATGACCGCTTTGTGACAGCGGCGCGGTTTCATGTTGATCCTGAAGAATTCCTGCTTCATCCACGTTCCCAAAACCGGCGGCACCTGGGTGCGCCATGCCCTCCTGAAGGCCGGTGCGGACTTCGAGTACTACACCCTCAATGGCACGTCGCACATCAGCCTGGCGGACTGCCCCTGTCCCGAACGGTTCAAGTTCGCCTTCGTGCGCCATCCCCTGGGCTTGTACAAGTCTTACTGGCAGTTCAAGATGACCTACGGCTGGGATGACGGCAACGCGCTGGACAACGCCTGCCGCACGGACAGTTTCCGTGAGTTCATCCTGGGGGTGACCTCCCGCTTTCCGGGTGCCTACGGCAACGGCCTCAACGACATGATCGGCCCGGAAGATCGGCCGATCGAGTTTGTGGGGCGGTATGAGAACCTGCTGGAAGACCTCGTCACGGCGCTCACCCGCGCCGGCGAATCCTTCGACGAAGCGCGCCTGCGTGCGGCAGCGCCCGTCAACGTGAGCGATAAGCTGCGTTTCCCGGCGCGCTATACTCCCGATCTGGTGGAACGGGTGGTGGCGGTGGAACAGGAGGTCTTTCGCCGCTTCAACTACTGTCCGGAACACTGGCACTGACTTTCCCTGCAAGGACTGGGTATGTATTCAAGCGGTTTTATCGGCGTGGCGGGCCTCCCCCGCGCAGGCTCCACGCTGCTGTGCCAGCTGCTGGCGGAGCACCCCGACATTCATTGCGAAGGGCACAGTTCGCCGCTGTGCAACGCGCTCCTCAACCTGCGCCGTTTCATCAGCGACGACGCTTTTTTCCTGGCCCAGCTCGACGTGCAGCCCGAGCGCACCTACGCGCATTTGCAGCAGGCCATGACGGGGTTTCTCAAATCCTGGTACCACGATTGCGACAAGCCCTGGGTGGTGGACAAGAACCGCGCCTGGCTGCACGGGCTGGAACTGCTGCTGCAGCTCGAACCCCATGCGCGGCTGATCGTCAACATCCGGGAACTGGGGCAGGTGTACGGTTCGATTGAGGCGCAGCACCAGCAGACCGTGCTGGTGGATTTTGTGGACCACCTGGCCGATTTCGACCGCTACCACCGGGCCGTGCAGCTGTTTACGCCCGGCAAGGCCGTGGGCACGCCACTGTCATCCATCCGGGCTGTGCAGAACCTGCCGGCGCCCCTGCGGGAACGTCTTTACTTCGTGAAGTTCGAACACCTGGTGAGCGATCCGGTGGCCTGCATGAATCACATTTTCCAATGGCTGGGGCTGCCGCCCCATGACATCGATCCCGCCAAACTCAAGGCCCAGTCCCAGGAAAGCGACAGCCACTACCGCCTCAAGTTTCCCCACCGCCGCAGCACTGCCATCCAGCCGCCCGTGCGGCACGAGATTCCGCCCGCCATCCAGCAGCAGATTGAAACCACCCACGCCTGGTTTTACCGGGCCTTCTATCCGCCTACAGGTGCGTGATGGTGAGCAGGCCGGTCAGCCCCACCAGCGTGTCGCCTGAAGTGAAGGCGCTGCCGGTGGCTCCGGCCTGTTCCAGCAGGTAGGTGTTGCCATTGAACTGGAAGCTCGCCACGGCGTGGCTGGCCAGGTTCAGTCCGTTGCTGGCCAGGGCGCCGTCCACCCAGGTGGAGAGCTGGGTGAGATCCAGTCCGTGCGCCATCGCATAGGTGGCGGCCGCGGTCGGGGAGATGGTGATGACGCTGTTGGCGGCCAGCGGATCCGCCAGGAAGTGGATCTGGTCGTTTCCGGGAGAAAAGCCCGTTACCAGCACCTGAGCCTGGTTGCCGCTCAGGCCCACCGCCCCCAGGGAGATCTGGTCCGAGGTGGTGGCGGCATGGACGCCCAGGGTGATGCTGCCCTGGATGCCTGAACCCGCCAGCACGATCTGGTTGGCGCCGCTGCCCACGGTGATGGACAGGTGCCCGGAAGCGCTGGGGTCGATCACGGTGTTGTTGCCATCGCCCAGGGTGATCTGGTCGGTGGCGCCGGCCGCGGCACCGCTCGTAAGGCTCACCGCCACCGTTCCCGAATCCTGACCCGCGTTGATGGTCACGCCGCTGGTGACGGCGTCATTCGTGAGCGTCAGTGCCAGGTTTCCCGTCAGCGTGAGTGTGGCGAGGTTGGCATCGTTGAGGGACTGTATGGCGCTGGTGCCTGCCGCCAGGTCCGTGACCGCGAGCGCCGTGGCCTGGTCGGTGAGGGTGGAAATGAGCACGGACTGGGTGCCGGAAAGGGTGAGGCTGCCCAGCGCGAGGTCGGTGAAAGCGTCCAGCGTTTGCGAGAACCCGACACTGCCCGGCGTGTTCAGGGTGACGTTGCCGATGCCCTGCAGCAGACTGTCCTGCAGGGTGAGGGCGGTGGTGGTGGCGTTGCCAGTGGCGCCCGCCTGACCCAGGGTCACGGACAGGCTGTCCGTGGGGCCCTGCAGGTCCGCGGTCTGGACGATGAGCGCCTGCGGGTCGCCCGCATCCACCTGCAGCGTGCTGCCCGCCGCCACCCCGGAAAAGGTGAGCGATCCGGAAGCGCCGCCGCTCTGCACGTCCAGGGTGTGGATGGGGTCGCCGCTGAAGGCGGCCACGTTGATGGAAAGGCTTCCGGCGCCCAGCGCGCTGGTGACGCCCAGGATGTCGAACCCCTTGATCTGGGATTCGCTCTGGGGCGTGAGCGGCGTGCCGCCCAGCGCAAAGTTGAGCACCACTTCGTTGCTGGAGCCGCTGCCCGCCGTCAGGGAATCGCTGGCGTTGCCGTCCAGGTAGACCACGGTGGGTCCGGTGCCGCCCAGGAACACCTGCTGCTGGGTGCCGTCCACCCACACCGTCACGGCGCCGGAGGACTGGCTGGCATCGATGACCGTGCTGCCGCTGCCCGCACTGGAAAGGTCGGCATTCAGCCCGGCACTGCCCTGCACGCTCACCCGCGCCAGGTTGGCGGGCGTCTGCAGGGTCTGGGCGTAGGACAGCACGCCCGTGCCCGACACGTTGAGGTTCTGCAGGTGGTCGCTGGTGAACGAGGTGGCGACCATGTAGTCCAGGGCCGCGTTGCCGGCCACGGACACGTTGAGCGTGGTATACACGCTGGCCTCGTCATACAGCTCGACCGCTCCATTGATGCCCTGCAGCGACAGGTTGAGCGCCATGGGCTGGGCCAGCGGGTTGTAGAGGTTGATGTACGCATTGCCCGTGACGTTGTCCACCGTCAGGTTGGTGAGCACATTGGCGCCATTCACGTTGGCGTAGGCGCCATTCACCATGTTGCCCACCGTGAGCTGGGTGAGGGCGGCGGCGTTGGTGATCTTGAGATCGCCGCCGTTGAACTGCTTGAGGGCCGAGTAGCCGCCATAGCCGTAGCCGTAAGAGGAGCCGTAATTGACTACGGCGGTCCACGACGTGTTGTCCAGGCCGCTCACCGAAATGGTGCGGATGGTGCCGCTGTTGTCGACGATGGCTACGCCCTGCTGGTATCCCTTGGGCTGCGATTCGGTCTGCGTGATGGACACCTGGGTGGTACCCGACCCGCCATTGATGAGGATGGCATGATGCGCGTTGCCGTAGCCGCTGCCATTGGCTTCCGTCACGGTGATCTGGCTGCCGCCCTGCACTATCGTTCCATACGAACCATAAGGCGAGGGGCCCAGGCCGGCGCCGGCCTGGTCGCTGATGGTGACGGCAGTATTGGGACCCACCACCACATCATCAGCCTGATAGCCGCCGGACACGCTGGTGATGTGGACGTCGGACAGGCCGGTGTAGCCCATGACGCTGTTGGTGGGTGCAAACACCACCACTTCGCCGGAATACAGATTCACATGGGGAATGTTGCTGACGGTGGCCTGGGGCACGGCGGTGGGATTCCAGATGCCGCCGGTTTCCGTGTCCGTGAGGTTCAACGTGGCGCCGGTGGTGGTGCCCCCGGAAAGGGTGTCGCCAGTGGTGAAGGTGGGCGTCACGCCCGAACTGGCGGTGCCCAGGCCTTGCCCGAAGCCGTCGATCACGGCGTTGTTGTAGGCCGCCACGATGTGGTCCGTGCCGGCGGTCAGGGTGTAGGGGGCATTGAGCGACAAGCCGGGAAGGGACGACAGCGCCACATTGCTGGCCGAGGCGGCGGACTGGCTGTAAGTCACCGCATCGTTGATGAGGCCGTCCCAGGCCTGCGCGGCGGGTCCAAAGGTGGCATTGCCCGTGAGGGCCGCGAACTGGTCCAGCACGGAAGCCACGATGGCGCCCCGGTTGTCGGGTGTTGTGGCGTTGAGCTGGTCCGTGATGTAGGTTTCCGCCAGCGACAGGGCGCTGCCGGAAAGCCCCAGGTTCTGCGCCACGGTTTGTGCCACGCTGGCCGTGGCGGTACTGCCGAACTGGGCGCTGTAGAAGGCATTCAGGAACGGGTCCAGTCCCTGGGTATTGGCGGCGGACAGCACCGACTGCATGTCGGGATTGCCCAGTGCCACGTCGTACAGTGCGCCGGCAAACTGGGCGATTTCAGTGCTGTTGTTGGGTGAGGCAGTGGCCACAGTCGTTGATTGTCTGGTTCGTCACGGATCGTGAATTTTCCTGAGGAAAGTGTACCCGTGAAACGGCCGGGCATCGCCGGTTGTGGCCTGAAAATGTGTAACAAAAATTTCATGTGGCGGGCCTGCTGCTGCCGCTTCACTGACCCCTGATACCTGCAGGTATCACCCCTGAAACCTGCAGGTTTCAATCCAAAAAAAGCAAACACCTGTTCGGCCTGTGCCAGTTGTGCCATGGTCTGGCCGCTGCCGTTCAATGACCGGAAGACGGCGTACAATGAAACCAGCACTTCTGCATGAGCTCGGGGTTTCG
This sequence comes from Betaproteobacteria bacterium, assembly GCA_028866015.1. Lineage (GTDB taxonomy): Bacteria > Pseudomonadota > Gammaproteobacteria > Burkholderiales > Ferrovaceae > JAKBAT01. Next base: position 21,310 of record JAGWIW010000022.1, on the reverse strand, counting down.
CATGTCCGACTGGACGGCAGGCTACGTGGCCGATATCAGCTATACCTACGGGTATTACCGGGAACTCAACCCGCTGGCCCTGAGGCTTGCCTTTCTCAATCACGGACTGTTTCCCCCCGAAGCGATGACGGCCTGCGAACTGGGTTACGGGCAGGGCCTGAGCGCCAACCTGCATGCGGCAGGGTCTGTCACCGAGTGGTACGGCACGGATTTCAATCCCACCCAGGCCGCTTTTGCAAAATCACTGGGCGAGGCTTCCGGTGCCCGGATTCACCTGTTTGACGAATCGTTTGCCGATTTTGCCCACCGTGCAGATCTTCCCGAGTTCGACTACATCGGCCTGCATGGCATCTGGAGCTGGGTTTCCGACGAAAACCGCACCACTCTGGTGGATTTCATCCGTCGCAAACTCAAGGTGGGCGGCGTGCTCTATCTCAGCTACAACACGCTGCCGGGCTGGGCCTCGGCAGTACCCCTGCGGCACCTGCTGACGGAACATGCGGAAGTGATGGCGGCGCCGGGGCGCGGCATCGTGCACCGCATTGACGCTGCACTGGAATTTGCAGAGAAACTGTTCGCCCTTAATCCCCGCTATGCCACGGCCAACCCCCAGGTGGTGGAGCGCCTGAAAGCCATGAAGGAGCAGAACCGGCATTACATGGCCCATGAATATTTCAACCGGGACTGGCACCCCATGCATTTCGCCACCCTGGCGGAGTGGCTGGAACCGGCCAAGCTCACTTACGGCTGTTCCGCGCATTACCTGGATCATGTGAGCGACCTCAACTTTTCAGCAGAGCAGAAAGCCTTTTTGAACGACATCCCGGACCCGCGATTCCGCGAGTCCGTGCGCGACTTCATCGTCAACCAGCCGTTCAGGCGCGACTACTGGGTGAAGGGGCCGCGCCGCATCGATGCCCTGGAGCAGACTGAAGCGCTGCGCCGCCTGCCCATCCTGCTGACCATTCCCCGGGCGGACGTGTCGCTCAAGGTCAAGTCGGGCCAGGCGGAAGCGAATCTCGCGGAAAGCATCAACAATCCCATCCTGGATGTGCTGGCCGATCAGCAGCCCCATACCCTGGGGCAGATTGAAGCAAAAGTGAAAGGGGTCACTTTTGCGCAACTGGTTCAGGCGGCCACCATCCTGGTCGGGCTGGATCAGGTGCAGGCCGCTCAGGACGACCAGGTCATCGCCAGAGCCAGACCGCACACGGACCGGCTCAACACGTATCTGATCGGCAAGGCGCGCGGCAACAGTGATGTAACCTGCCTGGCCAGTCCCGTGACAGGCGGAGGAATTGCCGTGAGCCGCTTTGAGCAGCTGTTCCTGCTGGCACGCAGGCAGGGCCTGCAGACGCCGGGCGAATGGGCGGCCTTCGCAGGGCAGATCCTGCGGTCACAGGGGCAGAAGATTCTGAAGGAGGGGAAATCCCTGGAAACGCCCGAAGCCCTTCGGGTGGAACTTGAAGGACAGGCAAAGATGTTTGGTGAAAAACGGCTTCCGGTTCTGGAGGCCCTGCAGATTTCCTGAAATCCTCAACCCCGCAGCTCTTGCCTCAACCAGGCTGGGGGCTGAGCGGAAGACCTCACACCGGGAATGAGGCCTTCCGCCGTCAGCGGTTAAATCATTTTCAGAGCGTGACCGTCACGCCGCCGCCAGCCTGGGGGTGAACCCCGATGGCGCCCAGCGCGTGATCCAGGTTCACATGCAGCACCATGGTGCCGGTGGCTGCATTGTCCAGCTCCACGGAAGTGGCTGTGGCCTTCACGGCCAGCTGGCCGCTCACCACTTCATGAACCATCAAAGCATCCAGCGACAGCACGTCACTGTGGCTGAAGTTGGAAACGGTGGCGTTGGTGGTCCCGGCCGAAACCGACACGTGGGATGCCGTGTTGGCAGTCAGGGACAGGTCGGTGTTGGAACTCAGCACATCGGAGGCTGCATCGGCCATTTTCAGGATGGCCATGGGGCTGGGATTGGGGGCCGTTGTGCCGGTCGTGGTGCCCGTTGTCGTTCCGGTGCTGCTGCCAGTCGTGGTCCCGGTCGTGGTGCCCGTGGTTGTGCCTGTGGTGGTGCCGGTCGTCGTGCCCGTGGTTGAACCAGTCGTTGAACCAGTCGTTGAACCGGTGGTGACGCCTGTGGTGGAGCCGGCCGCAACTCCGCTGTCGTCGCCGCCCGTCTCGGGGGAGGCGTCGTCGCCCACGCAGCCCGTGCCGGTCGTGGTGCCGGTGCTGGTGCCAGTCGTCGTACCCGTTGTCGTGCCCGTTGTCGTGCCTGTGGTCGTGCCGGTGCTGCCGGCGCCATAGTAGCCTTCGTGCTCGCCGTAGCCGGTGTAGACGGTGCCGGTGGTGGAAACCGTACCCGTGGTTGTGCCGGTGGTCGTGGTGGAGCCTGTGGTGGAGCCCGTGGAAACGGTGCCGGTGGTGGAGGTGGTGCTGGCCAGGTAGCCGTCGTCGTTGAATTCGCTCATGTGTTGCTCCTCTGGTTCAAGGGGGGTTGGTTAAACGGCCGGTTCGGGGGCGTGCCGTCCGTATGTGAAAATTTCCCATAAATTTCTCGCGAATGCAAGTTTATGTAAAAGAAAACCGGGTCGGAACAAATTTTCTTGTGCACTGGAAAACCAACGAATAAAATGGTAAAAAATCCCATAAATCAGCTATTTCTACCTGCCCGGGGGTGTTTTATATGCCATTTGTTCGAAAATTGCGGCCGTTATATGCTTTATTAGTCTCAACAGTCCTGCTGAGCCCGGCTTGGGCCCTGACCCCCGGCACGGCTGCCCCTGCCATTGACCTGCCCGGACGGACGGGCACGGTCTCCCTGGACGCTTACCGCAACAAGGTGGTGTATCTGGATTTCTGGGCTTCCTGGTGCGGCCCCTGCAAGCATTCCTTCCCCTGGATGAACGCCATGCAGGCCAAGTACGGGGCCCGGGGGCTGCAGGTGGTGAGCATCAACCTCGATGCCAATACCGCCGATGCCAGGCGCTTTTTGCAGGAAGTCCCGGCCCATTTCGTGGTGGCGTTTGATGCCGACGGCAAAACCCCACGCCAGTACCAGGTGCGCGGCATGCCCACCAGCCTGATCATCGGCCGTGACGGACGCATCGTGGCCGAGCACATGGGCTTCAACGAGCGGGACACGGCGGCCCTCGAACAGAAGATCCAGGCGGCACTGGGGGATGGCAAATGAGGACACCGCGCCGGTTATTCCTGCTGGCAGCCTGTGTGGTGGCCGGCTGCAGCACCTCCACGCCGCAGGTCATGCCCTGGGAAAAGGGACATCTGGCCAAGCCGGAAATGACCTTTGACGCGCATCCGGCCGAACAGGCCCTGACCGAGCACGTCTACTCCAGCAAGGAAGGCGCCTCTGGCGGCACCGGCGTGGGCGGGGGAGGCTGCGGATGCAACTGAAAAACCGTTCCCGTCAGCAGGCCCGGCGTCAGCGCCGCATCAGGGCACTGCCCCGCGCAAGTCATGCCGGCACCGTGCTGCTCACCACCGCCCTGCAAATGTTGCCCGGTCTGGTTCGCGCTGAAGCGCCGCCCGACCAGGGCGTGATGAGCGCGCGCTACCTGGGCTACCAGGACAGCCAGCCCGGCGAAAACCGCATTCACGTGAGCGCCTCCACCCTGGGCGTGATGGCACCCATTGCCGGCGAATGGTCCATTGCCAGCAACTTCACCACGGATTCCATTTCCGGTGCCTCGCCGCGCTACTACACCTACGACTACTCAGGGCGCTATCCGGTCATGCACGACCTGCGACGGGCCGAGGACGTGGCCCTCACCCGCTATTTCTCGCAGGGTACCGTGACCATGGGCACCAGCTATTCCAAGGAGTCGGACTACATTTCCAAAGGGCTGTCCACCCAGGGCACCCTCTCCACGGAAAGCCACAACACCACGCTCAATGCCGGCTTTGCCGTGTCCAACGACGAGATCAATCCGGTCAACCACATCGTCAGCAACGAGCGCAAGCATGTGGCGGACCTGCTGTTGGGCGTCACCCAGATTCTCACCCCCAACGACATCGCGCAGGTGGAACTGGGGCGATCCCTGGGGCAGGGGTATTTCTCCGATCCCTACAAGATTTTTGACAATCGGCCGCGTCAGCGCGACCACACCACGTTCCTGGTGCGCTGGAATCATTTCTACGACGCCACGCAAGGCGTGAGCCACCTGTCCTGGCGTTACTATGCCGACACCTACGGCATCCATGCCCATACCGTGGACGGGGAATATGTGCAGCCCCTGGGCGGGGGCTGGAGCCTGGCGCCCGAGCTGCGCTTCTATTCGCAAAGCCATGCCTGGTTCTACCTGGAACCGGCGCCCGGCTCACAACCCTATCCCACCTTTCCGCCGCCCGGCACCGCCTACTCCTCCCTCGACCAGCGCCTGTCTTCCTTCGGTGCCATCACGGTGGGGTTGCGGGTGTCACGCGTAATCAAGCGCGACTGGATCGCTGACATCAAGTACGAGCAGTACGAGCAGCGCACCGGCTGGAGCGTGATGGGCAACAGTTCGCCGCTGGACCCCTTCCGCGCACGCAGTGTCCAGCTGGGGCTTGCCCGCCTGTTCTGACCATGATGCGCACCCACACCGTCACCTTCCGTGCCATGGCAAGCCTGTGCGAAGTGCAGATTGCCGCGGGCAGTGCGCGCGAAGCAGAGCGCCTGGCCGCGCCCGCCATCGCGGAAGTGACGCGCATCGAACAGAAATACTCGCGCTACCGGCCCGACAGCGTGGTGTCGCGCATCAATGCGGCGGCGGGCTCCTCGCCGGTGGCCTGTGACGAGGAAACGCTGGGACTGCTGCGCTATGCCCAGTCCCTTTACGAAACAAGCCATGGGCTGTTCGACATCACCACCGGCATTTTGCGTCGCGCCTGGAATTTCCAGGTGCCGCAACTGCCCGAGCCGGACGCGCTGCAGGCACTGCTGGCCCTCACCGGCTGGCCCCGCGTGCGCCTTGAAGGGGAGTCGGTGTTCCTGCCGGAGCCCGGCATGGAGCTGGATTTTGGCGGCTTCGGCAAGGAGTACGCGGCGGACTGCGCGGCCCGCGTGCTGGCGCAGGAAAGCCGCGTGGAATCCGGCTACGTCAACCTGGGCGGGGACATCCATGTGCTGGGCCCAAAGCCCGATGGCAGTCCCTGGTCCTTCGGCATCCGCCATCCGCGCGAGGACCGCCTCATGGCGTCCATGCCCCTGCAGCGCGGGGCGCTCGCCACCAGCGGCGATTACGAGCGCTATTTCGAGCTTGACGGCCAGCGTTACTGCCACGTGCTCAACCCGCGTACCGGCATGCCGGTGCGCCACTGGCGCAGCGTGAGCGTGATTGCGCCGCTTGCCCTCACGGCCGGCAGCTGCACCACGGTGGCCATGCTGATGGAACAGGAGGCCCTGCCGTTCCTGGACAGCACCGGATTTCCCTACCTGGCCATGGACCAGCAGGGGCGCCTTCACCAGCATTCGTCCGGCAACAACCGTTCCTGACATGAGGACCGCATGAAACCCCTTTCCCTGATCCTGGCGTTATGGCTCCTGGCCCTGCGGGTGTGCGCTGCCGATTTTCTGCCGATGGAAGACGCCTTTCGCGTGCAGGTGACGCGCGATGCGCAGGGCGCACCGCTGGTGCAATGGGACATCGCTCCGGGTTACAAGCTGTACCGCCGTTCGCTGCACGTGGCGGTGGCGGGTGGCGCGGCACGACTGGCCCCGGTGGCGCTGCCGCCCGGGCTGATCGTGCATGACGACAATTTCAACGAGGACGTGGAGATCTACCACGGCCGCCTGCGCGTGCCGCTGGCGCTCTCACCGGCTGCTGCCGGCACGGTGCTGAAAGTGCAATACCAGGGCTGTGCCGAGGCCGGCCTGTGCTATCCCCCGCAAACGCAGCAGTTCACCCTGGCCGCTGCTGCCGCGGTGCCCGCGATGACTCCGGCGGCATTGTCTGCGACGCCTGCTGCGGCACCTCCGCCTGCTGCGGCACCTCCGGCTCCCGCCACGGAAGGCAGTCGCCTGCAGCAGCTGCTGCAGGCCGGCCCCACGCTGCAACTGGTGCTGGCCTTCGTGGCCTTCGGCCTGCTGCTGGCCTTCACGCCCTGCGTGTTGCCCATGCTGCCGATCCTCGCTTCCCTCATTGTGGGCAACGGCAGTGCCCCCGGGCGCGGGCGCGCCTTTGGCCTATCGCTGGCCTACAGCCTGGGCATGGCCCTGGTGTACACCCTGTTCGGCGTGGCGGCCGGGCTGGCCGGGGAAGGGCTGTCCGGCGCCCTGCAGCAGCCGCCCGTGCTGATCGGCTTTGCGCTCCTGCTCACGCTGCTCGCCCTGTCCCAGTTTGACCTGTACACCCTGCAGTTGCCGGGCGGGTTTATGGAGCGCATCACCAATGCCAGCAACCGTCTGCGCGGCGGAAGCCTGGCGCCGGTGTTCCTGATGGGCGGGCTTTCCGCCCTCATGGTGGGGCCCTGCGTGGCGGCGCCGCTGGCCGGCGCGCTGCTCTACATCAGCCAGACCCACAACGTGGTGACCGGCGGCGTGGCCCTGTTTTCGCTCGCCTCGGGCATGAGCCTGCCGCTGCTGGCACTGGGCCTGTCGGCCGGAACCCTGCTGCCCCGGGCCGGCGCCTGGATGAACGGGGTCAAGCAGTTCTTCGGGCAACTCCTGCTGGGCGTGGCCCTGTGGATGGTGAGCCCGCTGTTGCCGGCCACGGTGCTGCTGGGCCTATGGGGCGCCTGGGCCGTGCTGGGCGCCATCTTCCTGCGGGTGCTGGAACGATCTGATGCCGGTGCCTCCGCGGCGCGCCGCTTCGGTCAATGGGCCGGCGTGGTGTTGCTGGTGGTGGGCGTGTTCGAGCTGGCCGGGGCCGCGGTGGGCAGCGAAGATCCGCTGCATCCGCTGGCAGGGTTCCGCGCGCGCGAGGCCGCGATGGCGCAGGCGGCCGCTCCCGCCCCCCGTTTCCGGCGCATTCACAGCCTGCCGGAACTCAGTGCGCTGATCCGGGACAGCCACAAACCGGTGCTGCTGGATTTCTACGCCGACTGGTGCGTGTCCTGCAAGGAAATGGAACGCCTCACCTTCGCCGATCCGGCCGTCACCCGGATGATGCAGGGCTACACCCTGGTGCAGGCGGACGTGACGGCCAACAGCGAAGCGGAGCGCGACCTGCTCAAGTCGTTCCGGCTGTTCGGCCCCCCCGGCATCCTGTTTTTTTCGGCGCAGGGACAGGAAGTCCCGGGTCGCCGCGTCATCGGCTTCATGAAGCCCGCCGAATTTCTTACCCATCTGCAACCCTCGTAGGAGAGCCATCATGCCAACCCTCAACCTCACCGGCAGCTACAACCTGGTCAACGTTCCGGCCGGCGGCCTGATGTACTACACCTTCGTGGGCAACCCGGCGTTCACCAACAACACGGTGGATTTCCTGCAGGGACTGCAATCCAATTTCACGATCATCCACAACACCGACGGTTCCGTCTCGGTGGATTCGGTGTCGGGTGCCAGCAGCCCCTACAACCTCACGCTCAAGGACATTCACTACCTCAAGTTTGCCAGCGACACGGTGACCGTGGACCTGACCACCTATTTCGGCCAGATGGCTCCCTCTGTGGCCACCCTCACGGCCAGCCAGAATGCCACCGTGGGCACGCCCTTCAAGCTTGCCCTGCCCGCAAGCACATTCACGGACACCAACAGCGGCGCCAATCCTGTCTATACGGCCACGCTCGCCGACGGCTCCGCGTTGCCGGCCTGGCTCAGCTTCAATTCATCGACCCTCACCTTCAGCGGCACGCCCTCCAGCGCCAGCACCCTCAACCTGGCGGTGACCCTCACGGATTCCTACGGGCTGAGCGCCTCGGACAACTTCACCCTGACGGTGAAATCTCCCAACACCACCATCACGGCACCCGCCGGAACCGGCCCCATCACCGGTCAGAGCGGCACGCTCAATACCGTGGCCTACAGCGGAAATATCGCCAGCTACACCGTCAGCAATTCCGCCAGCGGCTTTACCGTCACGGACAACAGCGGAGCCCAGGGCACGCATGCGCTGAGCAACATCCAGCGCATCAAGTTTGCCGACTTTTCGCTGGCGCTCGACATGGCGCCCACCCAGTCCGGCGGCCAGGCCGCGGAAATCCTGGGAGCGGCCTTCGGGACTTCGGCGGTGAGCAATACCACTTACACCGGCATTGCCATCAAGCTGTTTGACAGCGGCCAGTCCATGGCACAAGTGGCGCAGCTTGCGGTGGGTACGGGCCTGATACCCACTTCAAGCAACACGGCGTTTGTCAGCGCAGTCTGGCAAAACGTGATGGGAACCCCCATCGATTCCGGCAATCTGGCCACCTTCACCGGGCTTCTCAACAACCACACGCTGACCGAAGCCTCGCTGCTGGCCATGGCCGCCACCACCAGCTTCAACCAGACCCACATCGGTCTCACGGGATTGGCCACGCACGGACTGGAATACCTGCCGGCGTAGAGGGGGGATCGGGAATCAGGGCTTCTGGTCGAACAGGGGTTTGTTTCGCTCGACGATGTGCACCAGAAACAATTTCAGGGTCTGGTGGCCAATGACCTTGAATCCCTCATGCCGGACCCCTTTCGGAATCATCAGCGTGGTCCCTGTTTTGAAGGTGGTTGTTGCCGTGTCGCTCAGCTGGACATCGGCGCCCTGGATCACATAAATCACTTCGATGCCGTGGTGGTAGTGCCATTTCATGTATTCCCCTGGCTTGAATTCCACCCTTGAAGCAATGACTTCGATGTTGGGTGCTTCCGGAATGGTGGCGCTTTTTTGCTCGTGGAGGGATGGTGTATCGTTTGCGGTTTGGGCTGAAAGACCGTGTGGAATGATGAAACCACCCATGAGTGCCAGTAGTGACAGGTAATGCGTCAAGGTTCGTTTCATGACCGGTGGCCGGCTAAGGCTTCTTTCTTTTTTTTCTCCCTTTCAATTTAACGGGCCGGTCTTCTGGCGAACATACGGTTGACTACTTACCTGCAGGTTTCAGGGGTGATACCTGGAGGTTTCAGGGGTCAGTGCGACTGCTCTGCCGCGGCCAGTGAGGGGTAGCTCCAGAGGTTCTTGCCCCAATCCCAGGTGGCCGCCATGTCTGCCGTGCGCTTGGTGCCATAGGTGTCCTCGAATTCCACGTGCCAACGGAAAGGCAAGGTCTTGGGCGCTTCATCCACGGGCAGGGCCACCTCAAAACGCAGGGTGAGCGACTGGGATGGGCCCAGACTGGCTGCTTGCGTTTCAGCAAAGACGGAATGCCATTGGCTGTCCTTGGTGGAAGGGTCCTTCATTTCGGCCGTGAAGCTCACCCGGGAAGCCGGGGTCCGGCCAATGTTCGTGAAAGTAAAGGCGGGCCTTAGCACGCGCGCCAGTTTCACTTCGTCTGCCTGCAGGTTGAGCCGCATGATTTCCTGCACGGCGTCATCCACGGTGTCCACCCGGTGGGCCGCTTCCAAAGGCTTGGCCGTTTTGGCATCGCGCAGCAGGAGCGTGCTGAAGAGGAAGGATTCATCCCGCAAATCCCCGTGGAACACGGTGGGCTGATAACCCCAGTTTTTTGCAGCCACCTCGCTTAACGTCATTTTGGCGGTGGGCAGCATTTTCCCGTCCTGCAGCACCAGGGAGGCCCTGTTGATGGCTTTCCAGTGCTTGTCCTGCTCGATCTTGCTGACGATGCCCCAGCCCAGGGTGAGCACGGAAATGACGAAGGCCAGCAGCGAGATCAGCACCTTGACGTCCGAGAAGAAGCTGGCGTCTTCTGCCGGATCGGGATACAAATTTGGCTCTTGGGCCACGGGCATCTCCGCAGGATTAGGCAGCAAAAATCATACCGCAGCGGGCAGGGGTTGCGCGCCCCCAATTTTCTGGTGCAGCCGTGCCGCCGCGGTGCTAGGCTATTTCCCGCAAGGTGTCATAGGGGGTGCGCTGCCAGCCGTCCCCGGCAGCGCATGAGGGCATCCGCCTGGATTGCCCGCAAGCCTCCTGTTGCAAATTTGGTCCCAATTAAAACAAATTTGTAGGGGGTCTCATGTGCATCCATTCCTGTTCCATTTTCCTGCGCCGCTTCCTGGCCGCCGGCCTGTTCCTGTCAGGGGCTGTGCAGGCTCCCGCTGCCGACTACTTTGACGGGCATTCCCTCACCATTCCGATGGTGTCTTATGGCAGCAATGTCTACACCAACGTCAAGATCACAGTGGCCAACGTGATCGGTGCCCAGTCGGGGACAGCGCAAAGCCGTTTTGACAGTTATTCCGGCGGCACCCTGTTCATTCCTTCCGTTTACTACAACGGCACCCTGTTCACCAATGTCTCGGCCACAGTAGGGCAGATCCTGTCCTGCTGTGGCGTGGCCTCAGCCAACGCCTACCTGCTGGTGGCCAATCCCAGCGACCAGACCATCAAGGCCTATCCCTACACCAACGCCACCCAGGCCGTAAGCCAGGTGAGTGATCCGGCCCTGGCGCAGCAGAATCCCAACCGTGCGGTCAAGATGACTCTCGATAAAACCCACAACCTGCTGTTTGATGTGGTGCGCATGAGCAGTGGCGGGGTGACGATCACCCCTTTTTCCTTCAATGCAACCACCGGCGTGCTGGGTGCCGCAGGGCCGGCCACGACCTACAGCGGGGCCACCAACGTGCTGGTGAATCCGCTCGCCAGCATGGTGATGGTGGTCTACAAGTCCGGGCCCAGCGTGAGTTTTTATTCTTACAACACCGCCACCGGTGCCATTGGCACGTCCTTGGTCAACAGCCAGACCAGCACCACCATTGGCACGCTCTCCGCGCTTGATCCGGTCAATAACCTGGCCTTTTCCATGGCCACCACGGGTTTCATCACCTACCCCACCACCACGGACAGCATCACGCTCAAGCAGGTGGCCAGCGTGACGAGCCCCATTCCGGTTTATGGTGGCGGCAGCGACAGCAACATCTACTCCCAGCCGGACATGACCGGCCATGCTCTCCTGCTCATGGCCGATGCCGCCAGTGGTGCGGGCACGGAGTTCCAGGTCATTCCTTATTCGTCATCGACCCTGGGGCCTGTGGGCAACGTGCTGACAGACAGCACATCAGATTATCTGTGCGGGTTTGATCCCACCAATCATCTGCTGTTCGTGAGCGCGCAGAATTCCACCATGTTGAGGGCCTATGCCTATTCAACGGCCGGCGGTCTGTCCAGTGCCAGTTCCACGGACATGTCCACGTCACCCATTCCCAACGGCTACCAGGGCGGTTGCAACGATGTGGATCCGGTCAATCATTTGCTCATCACCTCCTATGTCGGCACCACCGGCTCGGGCGTTGCCTATTACCTCTACACGACGGCCAACGGAGCCCTGTCCACCGTTCCGGCGGGCAGTTTTTCAGTAACGCCGGGAACCGCGCAGCTGGGGATACTGTCTTCCAATTCAGTCACCACCGCCCAGTAGGGAGTGCATCCATCATCATGAACAGGTCCCTGATTCTTCTCGCTGCGCTCGCTGTGGTCGGTGCGGCCCTGCTGTGGTGGACACGGCAGCCCGAACCGCTGCCGGGAGGGCGGGGAGTACCGTCCGCAGCCCTGCCGTCGCCGTCCCCGGCCATTTTCCAGGGCGAAGCTTCTCCAGCGCGCGTGTCTGCAGAGGTGGCTGCATCAGATCCAATGATTCCCCAGGCCGTGCAGCAGGACCCTTTCCGGGCCTTCCTGAACAACCACGGCAAGCCGGTGGTGGTGAACCCCAGCCCGTTGCCACCGGGTACGGATCCGTTCCGTGAAGCACTTCTGCGCAAGCCGCAGGAGCCGGTTTCCGGGGTGTCTCCCTTCGGCAGCCCGCGTCCGTAAACAGGCCGCTACAGCAGCACCTGCGCGCCGATTTCCACCACGGTGTTGGGAGGCAGCTTGAAATAGGGGATGGCGCTGCCGGCGTTGCGGAACAGGGTGATGAACAGCTTTTCCCGCCACAGGGCCATTTCCGAACCCACCCGGGGAATGAGGGACTCGCGCGAGAGGATGAACACCGTCTCCATTTCCTGCAGCGGCAGGACTTCCTGCCGAAACAGGACGTTGGGCACGTTGGGTTCTTCCATGAAGCCGAATCGCAGGGTGACGCGGTAGAAGTTGTGGGCCAGGGCTTCCACTTCCATGCGCCGGTCTTCACTTGTGCGCGGGACTTCCAGCGTGCGCACGGCCAGGATCACGATCCGCTCATGCAGCGTTTTCATGTGCTTCATGGTGTGCAGCAGCGCGTGCGGCACCCCTTCCGGATTGGCCGTCAGGAAAATGGCGGTTCCCGGAACGCGTGCGCAGGACGTGGTGGCGAGCGATGCCACAAAGGCATCGAGACCGATGGATTCCCTGCGCATGCGGGCGGCCAGCAGCGTGCGTCCCCGTTTCCAGGTGGTCATGAGAATGAACAGGCCGATGCCCATGGCCAGCGGCAGCCACCCGCCTTCCGAAATCTTGGCCAGATTGGCGCTGAAGAAAGACAGGTCCACCGTCATCAGCCCGGCGATGAGCAGCCCCCCGCGCAGGAGTCCCCAATGCCACAGCCGCTGGAACACGATGTTGGCCAGGACGGTGGTGATCAGCATGGTGCCGCTGACCGCCAGCCCATAGGCCGTGGCGAGGTTGGCCGAGCTCTGGAATCCCAGGATGAGGGCGGACACCGCCAGCATCAGGGCCCAGTTGATGGCCGGCACGTAAATCTGCCCTTTTTCGGATTCGGAGGTGTGCAGGGTTTCCATGCGCGGTGAATAACCCAGCTTGATGGCCTGGGCCGTCATGGAAAAGGCACCTGAAATGACGGACTGGGATGCAATCACCGTGGCTGCGGTGGACAGCAGGATCATGGGGTAGAGCGCCCAGGCGGGAGCCAGCAGGTAGAACGGATTGTCGATGGCCTTGGGGTTGCCCAGCAGCAGCGCGCCCTGGCCATAGTAATTGAGCAGCAGCGCGGGCAGGACCAGGCCATACCAGGCGAGGGTGATGGGCCGGCGGCCGAAGTGGCCCATGTCCGCATACAGCGCTTCGGCCCCGGTCAGCGACAGCACCACGCCGCCCAGGGCGAGAAAGGCGATGGTGTGGTTGCGGAGGAAGAAGCGCAGCGCGTGCAGGGGGTTGAGCGCGGCCAGCACCTGCGGGTTGTGCGCGATTTCCAGAATGCCCAGCAAGCCGATCACGGAAAACCAGAGCAGCATCACCGGCCCGAACAGGGCGCCCACGCGGGCGGTGCCCTTGCGCTGGAACAGGAACAGCAGCACCACGATGACCAGGGTGAGGGGAATGACCACATCCTTGAACAGCGGGCTGGCCACCTGCAGCCCTTCCACGGCGGACAGCACGGAAATGGCCGGCGTGATGGCCCCGTCGCCGTAGAACAGGGCCGCCCCGAATATCCCCAGCAGCAGCATGGTGCGCCGGTACCGGCCCTGCTGCGGGAGCTTGCTCAGGGCAAGCGACAGCAGCGCCATGATGCCCCCTTCCCCATGGTTGTCGGCACGCATGATGAAGGTCACGTACTTGAGGCAGACCACCACCACCAGCGACCAGAAGATCAGCGACAGGATCCCCAGCAGGTTCTCGGGCGTGAGCGGCACGGGGTGGATGCCCGCCGTGAAAATGGTGTTGAGGGTGTACAGCGGGCTCGTGCCGATATCGCCATAAACCACGCCCAGGGCGGCAAGCGGCAGGGCAAGCCGGGCGCTATGCGGCGAGGTAGGCGAGGCCATGGGTTTGCAGTCCGGTCAGGTTGATCTGGTTCTGGGTATTGGCCGTGCCGGCCGCCATGGCCAGCAGCTGGGCTTCGCTCACCGCATTGCTGTTGATCTGGCTGGTGAGGGAGGTCAGTTCGCCGGCAGGGATGGCGGACCCCATGACGTTTTGCCAGACGGCCGTGACGAAGGCAGTGGGGCTGCTGAAATTGAGGGTGGAGAGGAGGGCGGCTGCGGCCTGGGTCAAGGTGTCGCCCGCATCGAACAGCGCCAGCGTGGTGCCCACCAGGGTCTTGTTGGACAGCGACGAGAGGCCAGTGGCGGCCGTGAGGAGGTCGGCCGTATTGCCCGCCGCCTGCCCGGGCAAGACATCGAAGGCCAGGGCGGAGTCGGAAAACCGGATGCGCTGCACGTCGATGAGCGGGTCCGTGCTGCCCGCGCTGCTGACCGTGACCATGCCGGTGGTGGGGTTGGCACTGACGGTGTAGTTGGCGGCCGGACTGGCGTAGCTCACGCTGTTGGTGCCTGAGCTGGAGGCCACCGCCATGAAACCCAGGCCCGTCTGGGACAGGCCGGAAAGGTTGGCGCTGGCCTGGTTGGGGGATGCGGTGGCTGCCAGCGCCAGCAGCGACGCGTCCGTGAAGGTGCCGTTGGCCAGGTCGTTGCTGAACAGGGTGAGGTCGGAGGCGGGAATGCTGCTGCCCACGGCATGCTGCCAGAGGGCGGACACGAATGCGGCCGAGCTGGAGGTGGGCAGGGTTCCGCTTGCGACCAGATCCTGGGCGGCCTGGGCCAGGGTGCCGCCCTGGTCAAAAAAATGGATCAGGTCGCCAGCCAGCGCCTTGTCTGTCAGGGCGCTGTTGCCGAAAGCGGCATTGAGCAGTTCGGCGGTCTGGCCGGCGGACTGTCCCGTTGCCACATCGAAGGCCACGGACTGGTCGTTGAACTGGAGCCGCTGCACGTTGTTGAGGAGGTCGCTGCCGTTGGGCGTCTGCACCGCCAGCACCCCGCTGGCAGGCACCACCGCCGCTTGCGCGGCGGCATAGTCGTAGCTGGCGGTGACCAGGCTGTTGGTGCCTTGCGTCAGAATGGCCACCTGGCTCGGAGTTTCATTCTGCAGCGTGATCGTGTGTGTCGTGCCCGCAGTGCTGACGCTCACCACCGTGCCCTGGCCGTTGGCCGTCGCGGACACGCTGTAACGGGCATTGCCCAGGCCCTGCAGGTCCAGCATCGACACCACGCCGCCCGACAGGCTGGCATTGCCGTCCAGGCTGGTCAGCGAAATCTCGGCGCGGGCCGAGCCCGGCAGAGTCAGGTTGAGGCCATTGAGGTGGCTTGCGCTGTCCTCGATCTGGAGCAGCGAGGCATTGGTGATTTTGCTCACCAGACCGGAGGCCACGCTCCATTCGCTGACGCTGAGGGGAACGACGGTGGAGCCGGTGAGATTGATGCTGCTGACGAGATTCGAATTCTGCAGCAGCCCCTGAAAATTGCCGGCCAGATTGCCCAGCGAATCCTGGACCGAAACTGAGGCGATGTGGCTGTTGGCGGCCGCCTGGAGAATGTCCGCGGCCGGCAGGCCGGTCACGGCCAGGGAATAGCCCCCGCTGATCTTGGCCAGCACGCCGGCATCCTGTGTGAGCTGGGCGGCCGTGAGGGTGATGGGATTGCTGTCGGTGAGGGTGATCTGGCCCAGGCTGCCCGCCAGGGATTGCAGCGTGTCCAGGCGGGCGCCGATGTTCTGGCTGCTGTCGCTCAGCGCCACCGAAGCCACATGGGGGGTGGCCAGCAGGCTGGCCAGGCTGGCGGTGCTGGCACCATACACGTTGATGCTGTAATTGCCCTGCACCAGGGCCAGTGCGCCGGCATCGGCGGTGAGCTGGGAAGCCAGCAGGGTGAGCGGGGCGGAATCGGTGAGGGTGATGGCGGCAATTGTCCCGGCATTGGTCTGCAGGATGTCCAGTGCGCGCGACAGGTCGGCCGCCGTGTCGGCCAAGGACACGGCCGTGACATGACTGTTCTGCAGCACCACGGAGAGCGCGACGGTGCTCACGCCGGTGACGGACAGGGCGTACTGCCCCTGGATGAGGGACAGCACGCCGCTGTCATTCTGCAACTGGGCTGCGCTGATGGAGAGCGGGTTGCTGTCCGTGAGCGCGATCCACAAAATCCCGCTGACATCGGCCTGCAGCGCATCGATGTGGGAGGCCACGTTGGCGGCCGTGTCGTTCAGGGTGTAGGTGCCCGCAATGCTGCCGGCGGAGGCCAGCGCCAGGAAAGTCGAGACTGTGCTGCTGGAGGGCGCCAGCGAGAAGCCCAGGGCCATCAGCACGGTCTTGTCCAGGGGCGACAGGGTGGTTGCCGAATTGGCCACATAGCCGAAGGCGTCCTGCGTGGTGACAAAATCGCCCACGTCGCTTACCGAGAAATACCCCAGGTTGTTCACACCCCCGTTGGTGGAAAAATAACCGGGCGCCGACTGGTAGACGGGGTTCCACAAAACGCCCGGCGTCACGTAGGTGTACAGGTCCAGCGGCAGGTACCAGGGGATGGCGCTGCTGACGAAGCCGTTGGCCCGGCCCAGGGCATGCGCCAGCTCATGCAGCGCGGTGTCCACCATGTCTGCGTAGGGAGAGTTCATGACCTGGCTGGAAAAGCCCACCATTCCGTCAATGCCGGTTGCCGTGGCCGGCATCAGGCCGAAGGCTTTCGCTTCCGCCGTGGAAATTTCGAAATGCCCGCCCGAAGGATCGCTGGAGGGATAGTAGGAGGAGAGCGAAGACAGCCCGTTCTGGGCGTTGCTCAGCGAAAGCTGGCTGATGATCTGGGCGTAGCTGTCCAGCGCCGGCTGGGGCCCGCCTTCGGCATAGGAGCCGCCAAGGGACCCCCCCCCGATGGAATCCAGGCCCACCTGGATGTTGACGGTGATGTTGTTGAGGATGGCCGAAGACAGGATTTGCGCAGCATCCTTGACGGCTTTGATGAAGGTGGTGGTTGCGCTGGCGGTCGAGGAATCCCAAACCAGGTTGATCTGCATGAATCCCTTGGGGTGGGGCGATGCGGGCGCCCGTCGGTTGCAAAAGGCCTATTCAAGCAATGGATGAAGCAAATGGCAAGTTTTTCACGGGGGAGGCGGCAATGATCGTGCCGACGATAAGGCAATCTGGATCATTCATGCCGGTGGTATAGGAAATTGCGCATTATCAAACCGAGGAATCGTGTTACAAATGTGCACAGAATCATAACAATCAACAAAAATAGGGATGACTGCTGCAGTGCGGTCTGCCCGGCTGCCCCCCAGCCGGGCTTTTTCTTGCCCGCAGGAGGCGCGGGGCGCCATGTTAGAATGCCGCCTTTCGTCGTTTCCTTCCCATGATCACCCTCAAATCCCTCACGTTGCGCCGTGGCGCCAAGGTGGTGCTCGACGCCGCGTCCCTCACGCTTCATCCGGGCGAGAAGGCAGGCCTGGTGGGGCGCAACGGGGCCGGCAAGTCCTCCCTGTTTGCCCTGCTCTCCGGTTCCCTGCACGAGGACGGCGGCAGCTGGCAGATGCCGGCCCACTGGCGCCTGGCACAGGTGGCGCAGGAATTGCCGGAAACCGGGGAAAGCGCCACCCGTTTTGTGATGCAGGGCGATGTGGCGCTGGCTGCCGCCCAGGCCGAAGTGGCGGCAGCGGAAGCATCCGCTGACGGCGAGCGGCTGGCCCACGCCTACCTGCAGCTGGAAGAGGCGGGCGTGCATGATGCGGCCCCACGCGCCCAGGCCCTGATTCTGGGGCTGGGGTTTCCCCTGGAATCACTCAACCAGCCCGTGAACAGTTTTTCCGGGGGCTGGCGCATGCGTCTGCAGCTCGCGCGCGCGCTCATGGCGCCCTCCGACCTGCTGCTGCTGGACGAGCCCACCAACCACCTGGACCTCGACGCCCTGGTGTGGCTGGAGGCGTGGCTGCAGCGCTACCCCGGCACGCTGGTGGTGATCAGTCACGACCGCGAATTCCTCGACGCGGTGACTCGTGTGACGGTGCACCTGGAGCAGGGCCGGCTTACGCGCTACAGCGGCAACTACAGCGATTTCGAGAGCCAGCGTGCCGCCCAGATGGTCCTGCAGCAGAGCGCCTATGAAAAACAGCAGGCGCAGATGGCCCACCTGCAGCAGTTCATCGACCGCTTCAAGGCCAAGGCCAGCAAGGCCCGGCAGGCGCAAAGCCGGGTCAAGGCGCTGGCGCGCCTCACGCAGGTGGCGCCACTGCTGCTGGAGGCCGATTTCAATTTCGAGTTCCAGCCGCCAGCCGCCCTGCCCAACCCCATGCTCACGCTGCAGGGCGTGAGCGCAGGCTATCCCGGGCGCATCATCCTGCAGCAGGTGAACGCCACCGTGCTGGCCGGGCAGCGCATCGGCATCCTGGGGGCCAACGGCCAGGGCAAGTCCACCCTGGTGAAAACCGTGGCCGGCCTGCTCGACCCCCTGGCCGGGGACCTGACCCGCGGCAAGGGGCTTTCCATCGGCTATTTCGCACAGCAGGAAATGGACCTGCTGCAACCGGACGACACGCCGCTTGGGCATTTCCTGCGGCTCGCCCGCACGCTCTCGGCGGAAGGGCGCCTGTGCGGGCAGGACACGCGCGAGCAGGCGCTGCGCAATGTGCTGGGGCAGTTCCATTTTGGCGGCGATCGCGTCGGGCAGGCGGTGGGCACCCTGAGCGGCGGCGAAAAGGCACGCCTGGTGCTGGCGATGATTGTGTGGCAACGGCCCAACCTGCTGCTGCTGGACGAGCCCACCAATCACCTGGACCTGGCCACGCGCGAAGCGCTGTCGGTGGCGCTCAACGAATTCGAAGGCACCGTGTTGCTGGTGAGCCACGACCGTGCCCTGTTGCGTACCGTGTGCGATGAATTCTGGCTGGTGACGCGCGGCGGCGTGGCGCCTTTCGAGGGAGACCTGGACGACTACCAGCGTTTCCTGCTGGAAGAGGCGCGGCGCACGCGCGAGGCGGCCGCAAAGCCGGTGCGGGCGGTCGCAGCCCCGGCCCCCAGGGCGCCGCCCAAGGTGTCGCGCCGTGTCCTGGAAAAGCTGGAGCGTCAGATGGAAGGGCTGAACCAGGAACGCGACGGGTTGCACCAGCGCCTGGAAGGACTCACGTCGGCCACCGACATCGCGGCCATCGGCACGCGCCTGCAGGCGCTGGAAACGGAACTGGCCGCTCTGGAAGACGAGTGGCTGCGCCTGGGCGAGGCCTAGGCGCGCATCGTTGTTCCGGGGTGGTTCATTGCGCCAGCTTGGGCGGCCCCACCACGCCGTAGGAGACGCCGGAGCCGCTGGCGTTTTTGGGGGCGCAGCCGGTGGACATCTGCACCGTCACGTACTTGCCGCTGCCGCCGGTGGCGGAGAGGATGTGCAGGCAGGCCATGGCCGTGATGGACTGTTCGCTGCCGGTGACGATGCTGGTCACCACCGGTGCCGTGGCATATTCGCAGCTGCGGTTGCCCGAGGCGCTGCAGTTGTTGACCAGGTTGTACAGGTCGTTTTCATCACCGCTTTGCAGCCAGAGCGAATCACCCGCCTTGAGCGTGCTGCTGTTGCCGTAGGCGATGGCGTTCTGGATGGAGGAATCGCTGTTGTCCTGGTTGCCGGAAAGCGGCGTCCACTGCCCCGAGTAACAGGTGGGATTGCCATAGCCGTAGGAGGAACTGATCTGGAACACGTAGGGCTGGCCGGTGGCGGGGTCGTTCATGGGCTGGTTGGTGCTGCTGTTCCAGTACAGGTTGTACATGCAGGCGCCGATGGCCAGCGGCATGTTCACGCCCCCCGGGCCGAAGGCGGTGGGCTTTTGCACGATGGCGATGGCGCTGGCCGAAACGTTGCTCTGGTGCAGTCCGAAGACGGGCGCGAAATACAACGGCACCTGCTTGGTGACTGACACCTGGACCGCGGCGTCGCTGGATTTGGCGGAAGGGCTCAGGACATTCCAGTAGTTGGCGCTGACCGTGACGGTGTCATTGGCGGTGACGGCAATGTTGAGGGGAACGGTGGCACTGGCGTTGGTCACGGCCGGCCCGCCCGACGAGAAATCGGGGGTGTTGCTGCCGGCGGTGTAGAGAAAGGCGGCGCCGCGCAGGGCGGCGGCATCCGCCGCATTCTGGGCCTGGTTGCGCACCACCAGCAGGTGGCCGATGTCCACGGCCAGCGCCACGACGGCCAGCAGGCCCACCAGGACTCCCGCCACGATCAGGGCCACGGCGCCGCGTTGCGAGTGCAGGGCTTTATGCATGGGCTTCTCCCGGTTTTTTAACCTGGCGATGCCCCCATTGTTTCAGCTTTGCGGTATGTTGGGCAGTCAGGTTTTTTCTGTAGGAATTTCATGAAGACCATTCTCGTCACCGGCTCCTCTTCCGGCATCGGCGCTGCGGTGGCGCACGGGCTTTCCGCACGCGGCTGGCGCGTGTTCGCCAGCGCCCGCAAGCCGGCCGACGTGGCGCGCCTGCAGGCGCATGGGCTGGAATCCCTGGTGCTGGACCTCGATGATTCCGGCAGCATTCAGGCAGCCGTGGAGGCCGTGCTGGCGCGCACGGAAGGGCGCCTGGACGCGCTCTTCAACAACGGCGGCTACGGCCAGCTGGGGGCGGTGGAAGACCTCACGCGCGAGGCCCTGCGCGCCCAGTTCGAAACCAACCTGTTCGGCTGGGTCGAGCTCACCAACCGGGTCCTGCCGGTCATGCGCGCCCAGGGACACGGGCGCATCGTCATGAACAGCTCGGTGCTGGGCTATGCCGCCATGCCTTATCGCGGCGCCTACAATGCGGCCAAGTTCGCCCTGGAAGGCCTCACTGACACCCTGCGCCAGGAATTGCACGGCAGCGGCATCCATGTGGCGCTGGTGGAGCCGGGGCCCATCGAAAGCCGTTTCCGCGAAAACGCCGTGCCCCACTTCGAACGCCACATCGCCTGGGAGCGCAGCGTGCATCGGGTCCGCTACGAAATGCAGCGCGCACGGCTGGCGCACCCCGGCCCGGCAGCCCCTTTCACCTTGCCGCCGCAGGCGGTGCTGGCACGCGTGATCCATGCGCTGGAGTCGCCGCGGCCGCGCCTGCGCTATCCGGTCACGGTGCCGGCTGTGGCCTTTGCGTGGTTAAAACGCGTGCTGCCCGGACGTGCCATGGACTGGGTGTTGCGCCAGGCCTCTGGCGGCGGTCGCCGTTAGGGGTTCTGGCCGGCGCAAGGGCTATAATGGAAAGCTATTGAAGTTCCATTTTCTTTGTGCAGGCATTGGAGTCCCATTCATGAACGCCTCCCCTTCCAAAACCAGTCCTTTGGTCATTGCCGCCTCGGTGGCCGTCATCGTTTTTTGCGTGGTGGGCATCGCAGCCCTCACCGGCGTCCTGCCCGGACGCAGCAAGCAGCCGGAAGCGCCGGTTCCCGCTGCCCAGGAACCGGGTGCAAAGCCGGGCGAGCCGTTGCTGGGCCCCTTGCCGCAACCGGGGCACGCCGCATCGCGCAGCATGGTGCCTCCGCCAGGATCGGCGCCCGCTCCCGGCATGGTGCCGCCACCCGGGTCGGCCCCGGTGCCGGTATGCACCACTTGTGGCGTGATCACTTCCA
>JAGWIW010000075.1 GCA_028866015.1 Betaproteobacteria bacterium | reverse complement strand
ATCACGATCAACACGGCGCACGTGGAGTACGAGACGCAGAGCCGTCACTATGCGCACGTGGACTGTCCTGGTCACGCGGATTATGTGAAGAACATGATCACGGGTGCGGCGCAGATGGACGGAGCGATTTTGGTGGTGTCTGCAGCGGACGGTCCGATGCCGCAGACGCGTGAACACATTTTGTTGGCGCGCCAGGTGGGTGTGCCGTACATCGTGGTGTTCATGAACAAGGCGGACATGGTTGACGACAAGGAGCTGCTGGAGCTGGTGGAGATGGAAGTCCGGGAGCTGCTGTCGAAGTACAACTTTCCTGGTGACGACACGCCGATCGTGATTGGCAGCGCGCTGAAGGCGCTGGAAGGCGACCAGTCGGAGATTGGCGAGCCGGCGATCTGGCGTTTGGCTGAGGCGCTGGACACGTACATTCCGGAGCCGAAGCGCGCGATTGACGGTGCGTTTTTGATGCCTGTGGAAGATGTGTTTTCGATTTCGGGTCGTGGCACGGTGGTGACAGGTCGCGTGGAGCGCGGTGTCGTCAAGGTGGGCGAAGAACTTGAGATCGTGGGTTTGAAGCCGACGCTGAAGACGGTGTGCACGGGCGTTGAGATGTTCCGCAAGCTGCTGGACCAGGGTCAGGCGGGCGACAACGTGGGTGTGTTGCTGCGTGGCACGAAGCGAGAGGAAGTGGAGCGTGGGCAGGTGCTGGCGAAGCCGGGATCGATCACGCCGCACACGAAGTTTTCGGCCGAGATTTATGTGCTGTCGAAGGATGAAGGCGGTCGTCACACGCCGTTTTTCCAGGGATACCGTCCGCAGTTTTACTTCCGGACGACGGACGTGACCGGTGCGATTGAGCTGCCGGCGGGTACGGAGATGGTGATGCCTGGTGACAACGTGTCGGTGACGGTGACGCTGATTGCGCCGATTGCGATGGAAGAAGGGTTGCGCTTTGCGATTCGCGAAGGTGGCCGTACCGTGGGTGCCGGTGTCGTATCCAAAGTAATCGAGTAATCAAGGGGACGAAACCATGGCAACAGCGATCACCCATCAGAAAATCCGCATCCGCCTGAAGGCGTTCGACTACCGTCTGATCGACCAGTCGGCGCTCGAAATCGTAGAAACCGCAAAGCGGACCGGCGCAGTGGTCAAGGGCCCGGTGCCCCTGCCCACCCGCATCGAGCGCTTTGATGTGCTCCGTTCGCCGCACGTGAACAAGACGTCGCGCGACCAGTTTGAAATCCGTACTCACCTGCGTTTGATGGACATCGTGGACCCCACCGACAAGACGGTGGATGCGCTCATGAAGCTCGATCTGCCCGCCGGCGTGGACGTGGAAATCAAGTTGTAAGGAATGGGCTGCGGAAGCGATTCCGCGGCCGGTAACAGGCAGCAGGAGAGCCGATCAATTGGAATCGGCACCCGACCCCAGCCAAAAAAGGCGAAGGCGGGCAAACAAACATAAGGAAAAGGCAATGACACTAGGACTCGTCGGCCGCAAAGTCGGCATGACGCGTGTCTTCACCGACGACGGCGAAGCAGTACCGGTCACCGTCGTTGATGTGGCAGATAATCGCGTCACCCAGATCAAGGACCTGGCCACCGACGGCTACGCAGCCGTTCAGGTGACTTACGGCACCCGCCGTGCCAGCCGCGTCCCCAAGGCGCTTGCAGGCCATCTGGCCAAGGCGGGCGTGACTGCTGGTACCATCACCCGCGAATTTCGCGTGACCCCCGAACAACTCGGCACCATGACGCCGGGCGGCACCATTGCGCTCGACGTGTTCCAGGTGGGGCAGAAGGTCGATGTGACCGGCACTTCCCAGGGCAAGGGTTTTTCCGGGGCCATCAAGCGCCACCATTTCAGTTCCAACCGGGCAAGCCATGGCAACTCCGTGTCGCACAACAGCCCTGGTTCCATCGGGATGGCGCAGGATCCGGGTCGCGTGTTCCCCGGCAAGCGGATGGCAGGACAGCTCGGCAATGTGCGTCGCACGGCGCAGAACCTCGAAATCGTCCGCATTGATACGGAACGCAAGCTGCTCCTGATCAAGGGTGCAGTTCCGGGCTCCAAGGGCGGTCACGTGATCGTTAGCCCCGCAGCGAAGGGAGGCGAGGCCTAAATGGAACTGAAACTGATTGACGACAACGGCCAGACCAAGTCGACCATTGCCGCTTCCGACGCGCTGTTCGGACGTGAGTACAACGAGCCGCTGGTGCACCAGCTGGTGACCGCCTTCCAGGCCAATGCCCGCCAGGGCACCCGCGCCCAGAAGGGGCGCAGCGAAGTGGCCAAGTCCACCCGCAAGCCGTGGCGCCAGAAGGGTACGGGCCGCGCCCGCGCCGGTATGGCTTCCAGCCCCCTGTGGCGTGGAGGCGGCAAGATTTTCCCGGCCAGCCCCGAGGAAAACTTCACCCACAAAATCAACCGCAAGATGTACCGCGCCGGGATCTGCACCATTCTGTCTCAGCTGGTGCGCGAAGATCGCCTGGCCGTGGTGGACCAGATCGCCCTCGACTCTCCCAAGACCAAGGTATTGGCCGGCAAGATCAAGGGCATGGGTTACGACCGCGTACTGATCATCACCGACAACCTGGATGACAACCTCTACCTGTCTTCCCGCAACCTGCCCAATGCGCTGGTGCTGGAAGTGACAGAAGCCGATCCGGTCAGCCTCATCCGCTTCCCCAAGGTCGTGCTGACCGTGGGTGCGGTCAAGAAACTCGAGGAGGTGCTGGCATGAGCGCCCAAATCAACGAAGCACGCCTGTTGCAGATCATCGATGCGCCCGTGGTGTCCGAAAAGGGCACGTTCGTGGCAGAAAAGCACCAGCAGGTCATTTTCCGCGTGGTGAGCGACGCCACCAAGCCAGAAATCAAGGCAGCGGTGGAGCACCTGTTCAAGGTGCAGGTCGAGAGCGTCCAGGTACTCAACGTCAAGGGCAAGGTGAAGCGTTCCGGACGTTTCATCGGCAAGCGCAAAGACTGGAAGAAGGCGTATGTCTGCCTCAAGCCCGGTCAGGAAATCAATCTGGTGGCGGGGGAATAAACCATGGCAATCGTCAAGATGAAACCCACCTCCCCCGGACGCCGAGGCGTCATTCGGGTGGTGAATCCCGGCCTGCATAAGGGTGCGCCCGTTGCCGGTCTGGTGGAAAAGCAGTCCAAGAAAGCCGGTCGCAACAACAACGGCCACATCACCACCCGTCACCAGGGTGGCGGTCACCGCCAGCACTACCGCGTCGTGGACTTCCGCCGTAACAAGGACGGCATCCCGGCTGTGGTTGAGCGCCTGGAATACGATCCGAACCGTACCGCCAACCTGGCCCTGCTGTGCTACGCCGATGGCGAACGCCGTTACATCATTGCTCCCAAGGGCGTGGCCCAGGGTGCCCAGCTCATGAGCGGCATTGATGCCCCGATCAAGGCGGGCAACTGCCTTCCGCTGCGCAACATCCCGGTCGGTAGCACGGTCCACTGCATCGAAATGCAACCCGGCAAGGGTGCGCAACTGGCCCGTTCCGCAGGCACTTCGGTGCAGCTGCTGGCCCGTGAAGGCGCCTACGCCCAGCTCCGCCTTCGTTCCGGCGAAATCCGGCGCGTTCACGTGGACTGCCGGGCCACCATCGGCGAAGTCGGAAACGAGGAACACAACCTGCGTTCCATCGGCAAGGCCGGTGCCCAGCGTTGGCGCGGCATCCGTCCCACCGTTCGTGGCGTGGCCATGAACCCGATCGACCACCCGCACGGTGGTGGTGAAGGCAAGACGGCAGCTGGCCGCCATCCGGTCAGTCCCTGGGGTGTTCAGACCAAGGGCTACCGCACCCGCAAGAACAAGCGCACGAACAATATGATCGTTCGTCGCCGTCATTCCGCTTAAAGGTAACGACCTATGGCACGTTCGATTAAAAAGGGACCGTTCGTTGACGGTCATCTGATGAAGAAAGTGGAAACCGCTGTGGCTTCCAAGGACAAACGACCCATCAAGACCTGGTCGCGCCGCTCGACGGTGCTGCCGGACTTTGTCGGTCTCACCATTGCCGTGCACAACGGCAAGCAGCACATCCCGGTGTACATCACCGAGAACATGGTGGGCCACAAGCTGGGCGAATTTTCACTGACCCGCACTTTCAAGGGCCACGCCGCGGACAAGAAAGCCGCGCCGGCCAAGAAATAAGGAGCCCGAACCATGAACGCACAAGCAACACTGCGCGGCGTGCGCCTCTCGGCCCAGAAAGGCCGGCTGGTCGCCGACCAGGTTCGGGGCATGAAGGTGGACCAGGCGCTCAACCTGCTGACTTTCAGCCCCAAGAAAGGGGCCAAGATCATCAAGAAGGTGCTGGAATCCGCAATTGCCAACGCCGAGCATAACCTCGGCCTGGATGTGGATGAACTCAAGGTATCCACCATCTATGTGGAAAAGGGGCCGGTATTGAAGCGCTTTACGGCGCGGGCCAAGGGGCGGGGCAATCGCATCGTCAAGCCCACCTGCCACATTTATGTCACTGTCGCGGACAAGGAATAACCATGGGTCAGAAAATTCATCCAACAGGCTTCCGCCTGAGCGTGCTCAAGAACTGGAGCTCCAAGTGGTTTGCCAACTCCAAGAACTTTCCGGGCATGCTGCAGGACGACATCAAGGTCCGCGCATTCCTCAAGAAGAAGCTGGCCCATGCATCCGTCGGTCGCGTGATCATCGAGCGTCCGGCCAAGAATGCCAAAATCACCATCTATAGCGCCCGTCCCGGCGTCGTGATCGGCAAGAAGGGCGAAGACATCGAAAGCCTGCGCACCAGCCTGCAGCGCCTCATGGGGGTGCCCGTGGCAGTCAACATCGAGGAAATCCGCAAGCCGGAATTGGATGCGCAGATCATCGCAGACGGCATCACAAGCCAGCTCGAGAAGCGTGTGATGTTCCGCCGTGCCATGAAGCGTGCCATGCAGAACGCCATGCGCCTGGGTGCGCAGGGCATCAAGATCACCAGCAGCGGGCGACTCAACGGCATCGAAATCGCGCGTACCGAATGGTACCGGGAAGGCCGGGTGCCGTTGCATACGCTGCGCGCAGACATCGATTACGGCTTCTCCGAAGCCAAGACGACTTATGGCGTCATCGGTGTGCGTGTATTGGTATTCAAGGGTGAAATCCTGGGTCGGGGCGAACAGCCGGCAGCGGCAGTTGTAGAGCCCGAGAAGAAGACCCGCAAGTCAGGAGTCCGAAATGCTGCAGCCAGCTAGAACGAAATACCGCAAACAACAGAAAGGCCGTAACACGGGTGTAGCCACCCGCGGCGCCAAGGTTTCCTTTGGTGATTTCGGCCTGAAAGCCACCGAGCGCGGCCGCCTGACGGCGCGCCAGATCGAGGCGGCACGGCGGGCCATGACCCGTCACATCAAGCGCGGTGGCCGCATCTGGATCCGGATTTTCCCGGACAAGCCCATTTCCCGCAAACCCGCCGAAGTCCGGATGGGTAACGGCAAGGGCAGTCCCGAGTACTTTGTGGCAGAAATCGTGCCGGGCAAGGTGCTGTATGAGATGGATGGGGTCGATGAGAAGCTGGCACGAGAGGCTTTCAGCCTGGCTGCCGCCAAGCTGCCGATCGCGACCACTTTTGTGACCCGACAGTTGGGGTGATGCCATGAAAGCAAGTGAACTGCGTTCCAAGACCGTGGAAGAGCTGAACCAGGAACTGGTGTCGCTGCTCAAGGCCAAGTTTGGCCTGAAAATGCAGCTGTCGACCCAGCAGAGCAACAAAACCAGCGAATTGGGCAAACTGCGGCGAGACATCGCCCGGGTCAAGACGCTGATTCGTGAAAAGGCGGCTCAATAATGACCGAAGCAACCCAAAACACGAC
>JAGWIW010000163.1 GCA_028866015.1 Betaproteobacteria bacterium | reverse complement strand
CGTAATTTAGATAGATCCGATCCGAGTTCATGTTCTGAGGTCTTGCGACTTCGTGCAGAACCATTGTTAGAATCTTCATGGAGCCCGGCTTTAGATCATAGAAAGCGTTAAGCTGTCCGACGAAGACCTTTACAAATCGATCTGAATCTACTGCCGTTACCTTCCTGATCTCGGCGACACCCATAGTCTCGCCTGTATGACTGTCAGTCACAGCCATTGGTCCGACAGTCTGAACCCTAGTCCCCTTCATCTTCTTCGGAACCGTGAACACGCCTGCCAGAGTGAACGGATTCTCCGCATATTTCGTCTTGATGATCGACTTCGTCTCACCTGTGCGTCGAACTTCAGATGCCATATTCTATTTCCTAAACTGAACTCTCCGTTCAGACCAAACTACCGTAAAGTTCAAAAAAAGCAATACATAATTGAACTGAAAGGTCCAAGAGCCAAGACTCTTAGTCCTGAAACTTGAACTACGACATCAACAAAACAAGGGGGATTAGTCTTCTTCTCTTCTTCTTCTTATACCTTCGAAGAGAAGCTAGACGAGAAGAAGGTAAGACTTGATCTGTGAGCACGCTATCGCGCGCTCGGGGGGCAAGCCCCCAAAACCCCGCACCCTTCCGCAGGCATCCGCCTGCTCGGGTGCTCGCGGCCCAAAGAGGGCCGCTTCATTTCTTCCCGGAAAGAAGATTCAGGGGGAAGGGTTGTTATCGTTAGGCGATGAGAGGAAGGGGTCAGTAAGAGAGGAAGACGTAGCGGCACCACGAACTGTCGCGCGCAGTTCATCATTCCAGTCTTTTCCACGAGTTGGTCGCATCCGCTCGAACTTGTGCCGGCGCAAGGCTAGGGCGGATTTGTCGCCGGCTTCATCCGCGTCAAACGCACAGACACGACGGACAGATCGAGCAAGGCCGGCAAACCACTTTCGCGGCTCTGGCGTCGTGCCTGCCGTTGAGACGACGGCAAAATCACGTTCGCCGGCCTCATGTCGAAGCCAGAAGAGAGAGACGGCATCAATCGCGGCCTCGACTAAGTAAATGGCCTTGGCCCTTGCTAAGGTACCGATGTGGAATCCGCCGCGATCTTTTTTCGATCCCGCGGCAAGACCGGTGAATCGGTGCCCATTGGCATCCGAAA
>JAGWIW010000006.1 GCA_028866015.1 Betaproteobacteria bacterium | reverse complement strand
CATTGACCACGGTCTCCCTGGTGCTCTGGTCAATGCTGAAGGTCACGCCCCGGTTCAGAAACTGGGTGGACTGGTTGAGACTGGCCACGGCGGCCTTCACTTGAGCCTCGCTCTGGGCAGACGAAGGCTGCGAACCATTCGACTGCGGCGAGCCCGAGCCCTGGACTCCTGGAACAGGCGGCACAGTGGCCGGCGCATTGGGCGCAGGCGAAGCAGAAGACGTAACCGGCCCGTCGCTCGGAAGCGGGGCCGGCAAGCTGCTGCCACTCAAATTCTGGATAATCATGGCTGATATCCTCGAAGGTCGAAACCCGACGGACAGTCCTGGACTGCCCGCCGGGTCATCTTACTTTAAACGCCTCATTGCGTTACTTCAACAGCGTCAGCACCGCATTGGGCAGGGCGTTGGCCTGGGCCAGCATCGCCGTACCGGCCTGCTGCAGGATCTGCGCCTGTGTCAGGCTGGCCGTGGTTGCTGCAAAGTCGGTGTCCTGAATCCGGCTTTGTGCAGCAGACAGGTTCTGCACACTGGTCTGCAACGTGGTCACCACCGACTGGAAGCGGTTTTGCACTGCGCCCATCTGACCCATCGCGGTGTTCACGGTATTGATGGCCCCGTCAATAGTTGCGATGGCGTTCGACGCATCCGTTGCCGTGGAGACATCCATGGCCTTAATGCTGTTGATGGATGAGGCAGTGGTCGCTGCGGTAGTTCCAACACTTAAGCCCGCACTCGCCACGGCCGCGCCACCCACGACGATTCCCGTGGAACTGGTGCTGGTCAGCGAGACAGTGCCGCGCGTTTGAGCGGCAACACCCGTGGTGGCAGTGCTTGCGGAATAGGCTTGCATCCCCAGTTGCGCGGCAGTGAACCCGGTTGCAGTGGAAACAGCGGTTTGATTGGCTGTTGCAGTAGTCAAGTCCGTGGCCGTGCCGCTCAAGCCCAAGGTCACGGTGGTGGCATTGCCCGCATAAGTTGCAATGGTGACAACGCCGGTGGTGGCATTGGCCGTCGCATAAAAGTTGGTACCGCTGCCCGTTGCCGCATTAATGGCAGTTGCGATGGCCGCCCCATTTTGTACTGCGGTATTGCCTGCCGCCAGGGTGAAGGCTGAAATGGCTGTGCCATCGATGGTCAGATTACTGATCACGGTCGCGGTGGCCGAAGTCCCGGGCGCAGCCCCGACAATCTGGGTCGAGGCAGCAGCTCCGGTCGCATCGGCCGTTCCGGCAATATTACCCGTATCGGTAGTTGCGGAATCCGTAACGACAACCTTATGGCCGGAAAGCGCCTCGATGCTCACTACCCCAGTTGAGGCATTGGAAACCGCAACAGCAAGCCCTTTGTAGGTAGAGGCAGCAATAGTTGCATTAATGGCAGCTGCGATAGCCGCCCCGTTTTGTACAGCGGTATTGGTTGCCGCCAAGGTAACGGGGGCCGCCAGATTGATCGCCGTATTTCCATCAAAGGCAAGGGTGATGCCAGAGGCTGCGATGGTGGCAAGAGTTGTTGCGATCGGTGCGCCTGCACCTACAACCGCCCCGGAACCCGCTGTGGTGTAGCTTGCCGTGCCGGTGGCCGCCGTTTGCGCTGCAGCCACTTGCGCTGCAGAACCCTCTGTACCAACCTGCGCTGAACTAAAGCCGGTTTGAGCCAGCAGGGTGGTTTTTGCATTGGCGGCCGCTGTTGCATCGGCAGCAGTCGGCACCATGGCGATGCTGATATTGCGCCCGTCTGATGCCGTCAGCGTCACCACACCGGTAGAGGCATTTGAAACTGCCGAAACCCCTGTCTGCGAAGTCACCAGATTGATGGCAGCGGCCAGATTAGCACCCTGGCCTTGCGCGTTAGTTCCTGCGGCTACTGCACCCACGTTAATTCCGTTGATGCTGAAGGTGTTGGCGGCAATGGCCGTAAAATTGGTCATTGCAGCCGCCGTGCCTTGCACTGTTGTTGCATTCGCCGTGGCGGTCACCCCTGAACTGGCAGAGATGCCATTGATGGCCTGAGCAATCGAATAAGCACTGTCTGATGTTTGTCCCGGTGCCGCGCCTGCCTGGGAGGCACCAACCTGGAATCCATTCAGCGTGACGTCGCCTGCATTCAAGGCCGTAGTCGTGGCAGTCCCCGTCACAGTGGCAGAGTAGGTTGATCCAGCACTCCCCAACTGTGAGGTGCTCATATTGGCGATGGAAGCCACTTGAATGCTGTCATTGCTGGTGTTGTTAGCGCCCACCTGGAAGTTCTTGACCGTAAAGGTGCCGTCCAGCAGGTTCACACCGTTGAACGTGGTAGAACCGGCCACGCGGTCGATTTCAGACTTGAGCTGTTGCACTTCCGCGTTCATGGACGCGCGGTCAGATGCGGAATAGGTGGCGTTGGCAGACTGCACGGCCAGGCTACGCATCGTCTGCAGGTTCTGCACGATGGACTGCATGGCGCCCTGGGCGGTCTGGGACAGTGAAATGCCGTCATTGGCGTTGCGAATCGCCTGGTTCTGGCCGGAAATCTGGCTGCCCATGCGGGTTGCAATGGCCATCCCTGCCGCATCGTCCGCAGCGCTGTTGATGCGCAGACCGGAAGACAGGCGTTGAATGTCGGTCGCCAGGGTGCTCTGCGAATTGGCCAGGTTGGCCTGCGCATTGAGCGATACGATGTTGGTGTTGATGTACATTGCCATGGTAAGAAGCTCCTTTTAAACAGACCTCGCTCGGCACTGCTGCCGCGCGGCCGGTGGCTTTTGGGCCGCCCAGAATGAACAACCCTTTGGTCCAGTTATCGGAAGCGCCATGGGAAACTTTAGCGCGAAATTTGAAACAGCCTGAGAGCAGAGGGCTGCCACAGCGGCTTATTCCGCCTTCACCACGCGGTTTTTACCCGCGGCCTTGGCCTTGTACATGGCCTGGTCGGCCCGGTTGATGACATCATCCATGGCTTCGCCCGGCTGCCGTGCCGCAACCCCGGCACTGAACGTGATGATCAGTGGCTCACCGTTGTAAATGAAGAGCTTTTTGGTCAGAAGTCGCTGCAGGCGGCCGATGATTTCAGCCGCTTCGCTGACGCCGCTGCCCGGCAGCACCACCAGGAATTCCTCACCGCCATAGCGCGCCACGGAATCCG
Organism: Betaproteobacteria bacterium; assembly: GCA_028866015.1. Lineage (GTDB taxonomy): Bacteria > Pseudomonadota > Gammaproteobacteria > Burkholderiales > Ferrovaceae > JAKBAT01. Next base: position 83,069 of record JAGWIW010000006.1, on the reverse strand, counting down.
TGGGGCGCAGCGATTCGCGGATGACGTCGGACACATGCATCAGGGCCTGGTCCCCGGCCTGGTGCCCCATGGTGTCGTTGAGCAGCTTGAAGTTGTCGATGTCGAGCAGGACCACGCTCAATGAATCGTTGCTGCGGTCGGCACGCGCCGTTTCCCGCTCCAGCATCTCATCCAGGCCGCGACGGTTGAGCGTCCCTGTCAGCTGATCCGCGCGCACCAGCTCGCTCACCTGCTCCAGCTCTTCCTCCAGCTGGCGGATGCGATGTTCCGCATCATCCGCCTGGCGCCGCGCCTCGATCAGCTCTTCGTGGGACCGCAGGGCGCTGGCCTGGATCACGCGCGTGTCCTGCATGATGTCTTCCAGGATATGGCCCAGTTCCGTCAGGTTGTCCGCCTGGCCGATCTTCAGGTTGTAGGCTTCCATTTTGGCGTGATACTCGCCGGTGCTTTCGGTGAGTTCGCCCATGCGGTCGATGAACGTGGTCATCAGGCTCTTGAGCGTGGCCTTGGCGTCGGCCAGGCTTTTCTTGAGCGTGCTTTGCTTGATCAGCGCATCGCGCAGGTTGCGTTCGGCATCCGTGATGCTGCGCTTGTCCAGCGGTTGCGCAATGATCTCCTGCAACACGGCAATCTGGCCGTGCAGCCATTTGTCGTCAGCCACCAGCTCGCCCACGTTTTCCACCAGCAGGCGCAGCAGGCGCAGCAAGCCTTCCTGGATTTTGGCCTTGTCCCCGCCGCGCAGCTCCAGCTTCACCCAGAAGTGACGCAGTTTTTTGGCCAGCTCGATCAGCTGCCCCTGCTCGCCCACAGCCCGCACCTGCTGCGCCAGCTCCTGGATTTCGCTCGCCATATCCTGCTGCAGCGTCAGGGCACTTTCCAGGCTCTGGGCCAGCAATTCCTTGAGGTTGGCCATCATTTCCTGGTCGGCGGGCCCCTCGCCGGAAGCCTGCGGCTGCACACCGGCCGCCACGCCCGCTGGCGCAGCCGGCGCGGATGCCGCCAGCGCTGCCGCCTGGGCCAGGTTGCCCAGTTCGGGTTCACGCACCGGGGCGGCGGGTTCGGCAGACACCGGGGTCGTCGCAACCGGAGTGCCGGCACTGCCCCAGGAGCGCAGCAGTGCATGCAGCTTGTCGTAGAGCGCTTCCGGGTTTCCGGAAAACTTGGTCAGCACCATATCCAGGCCATCTTTCTTGCGCGACAGGGTGATGCCCTTGTGGTGCGCTTCAAGCTGGCGCATCAGATCCCGGATCAGGGCGGACCAGGCCTGGGTTGGCCGTGCCGTGGCCGCAGCCTCCTGGGGCTGGCCTGCAGCCGGCGTTTCCAGGGGCTTGCCGCTGACTTCCGCGTAAATGCGTGCGTAGTTTTCCGGGGTGGGTGCAAGCTTCCGCGAAACCAGGGTTTTCAGGGTCTTGCTTGCAATTTCTGCGGGACTGCTGGGAGATGCCATGCGTTATTTTTGGGTTCAGAAGTTACGGAAAAAGGATTGTTTTCAGGGCATGAAACAGGGCCGGATCACCCCAGGCCACCATGCCCGCAAAGCCAGCCCAGGAGGCGGCCAGGGTCAGGCCCAGCAGCAGGTTGTAGAGGCGGCCGCGGCTTGCTGCCCGCTGCAGTTCCATCAGGGTGACCGATTCCTGCGCCGCCTGCAGCGCCTGGCGCTGGCTGGCCGTCATGGCCTGATCGAGCGCTTCCTGTTGCTGGAATTTCTGCACCAGGGCCGCCTGGGCTTCGCGCCGGGCGGCAGCGGCTTCGCGCGCACGGCTTTCGGCTTCGCCGCGCTGACGCGCCGCCACCGTGGCCTTCACTTCCTCATCGATGCGATCACGCGCAGCGTTCAGCGCTTCCTCCACGGCACGGCAGCGCGCTTCGGCGGCTTCCTCGGCATGCGCTTCCAGCAGAATGCGTTCATTGTCGGCTTCGATGGCGCGCAATTCGGCCTCCATGCGCCGTTCCACCGCCGCAATGGCCTGGTTTTCCGCACGCAGGTGCTCACGCTCCAGGCGCCGCAGGTCCTGCTCCCGGGAGACCAGCAGCTCGCTGGGGGCCACGGAGCGCGCCTGGGCTTCGGCCCGCAGGCGCGCCTGCTCTGCCAGTTGCGCCTCTGTTTCAGCCTCGATGCGCGCACGGGCCTGACGAATGCTTTCCACTTCGTCGGGGTAGTCTTCCGCCAGGGCATTGAACCGATAAACACCGCTGTTCGCTGACATGGTTTACCTCTCGTGCTGAATGGGATGTCCCTGTGACCTAGTGGGCCACGCCGGGTTCAAAAAATCCGCTGGCCAGCAGTTCCTGGGCCAGCGCCTTGTAGTCGGCCGCGCCGGCACTCTGCTCGGCGTAACTGAAAACGTCCTGACCATGCATGGGACTGGTGGCCAACGCCGCGTTCTCGCAGATGCGCGTGTTGCACACGCGCGCGCCATAGCGCTCCTTGAGCTTCTCGTAAATCTCGTAGGAAAGCTTGCGGCGCGGATCAAAACGGGTCACCACGATGCGCTGCCGGTAAATGCGCCCCAGTTTCTTTTCCAGCACACGCAAGGCGCCATCCAGCTTGTGCACCCCTTCCAGCGAGAGGAAGTCCGCCGAAACAGGAATCAGCACCCGGTCGGACGCCAGCAAGGCGTTCAGGGTCAGCACGCCCAGCATGGGGCAGCAATCGATGAGGATGGGGGCGCCGCGTGCGGTGAGGTCTGGATCCAGCCCCTGGCGCAGCAGGGTGGCCGCCTTGGCATCGCTGCCATACAGGGCGTCTACCTTGGACAGCTCCAGGGATGAAGGGATGATTTTCCAGCCGGAAGGGGTGTCCCGCAGCAGCTGGGACAAAGGCGTTTTGTTCTTGAAAAACGCCACCATCCCGGTGCCCAGCGCCCCGTCCCGAATCCGGCAGGCCAAGCTCAGGTGAGCCTGGGGATCGAGGTCGAGCGTGATGGGCGGGCGTTTCGCCCGGGTCAGCGCCGCAGCCAGATTGAGACACGTCGTGGTTTTACCGACCCCTCCTTTCTGGTTGAATACCGCAATCACCGCCATACCTGAAATGTCCCTATCCCTATGAAAACAATGGCACCTGTCCCATTATGGCAAACCGGAAAACCCGGCAATCCGTTGAAATGAAGGCTTTTTCCCCCTGTTAGCCAGGCCAGGAAACCATACATACCGCGGAATTGGGCGTACAATGCCATCTGGACCCCCTAAAGTTTTGACGGAACCTGTCGAAAAGAAGGCTATAAGGCTAGTTATCAGGAGACTTCTGTGAAAGTCGAAAAATCCGGCAAAACTCCGCCAGTCAGCCCAGTCCGGGATGGGGTGGGGCGTGCCCAGTCCTCACGCGCGCCGTCTTCTGGGGCGGATGCGGCCAGTACCCAGCCGCCCAGCAGCACCAGCGTGCACATCGGTGAAAATGCCGCCCAGATTCAAAGCCTCAGCGAAAGCATGGCGGGATCTTCCGTGGTCAACACGGCGAAAGTGGCTGAAATCAAGCAAGCCATCAGCGAAGGGCGTTTTCAGGTCAATGCCTCCGCCGTCGCCGATCAGCTGATCGCTTCGGTCACGGATCTCATCAATTCCCGCCCCCACTGACGGATGAGCGCATCGCCTCCCCATCTGACCGTTCCAGGCAATTGGGAGGCCTGTGTCGCCGCCGAGCATGCGGCCCTGCAGTCTTTTGTGGCCCTGCTGGAAGAAGAGCAGCGCACGCTGTTGTCCGGCAATCCCGACAGCCTGATCGATCTGGCTGACACCAAAACCCGCCAGGTGGAGCAGTTGACCCGCCTGGCCGAACAGCGCCGCACATTGCAGCCCGCCTCCCCTGCTTCCCACGATGACCGGACGCTCCGGCTGTGGGCAGACATCCGCCAGATGGCGGGTCGGGCCGAGCAGCTCAACCGCACCAACGGCGAACTCATCCAGGTCAAGCTGCGCCACAACCAGCAGGCCCTCAACGTCCTGCACCAGGCCGCCAACAACGCCGGACTTTATGGCCCCGACGGACAGCAGAACCTGTCCATGGGCGGCCGCAATCTGGGCCGCGTCTAGTTTTTCTTCGGATCGGGTTCGGCCGCTTCGGCGGGAAGCTGGGGGGTCAGGATTGTCACCGTGACCCTGCGGTTTTTGGCACGATGTTCGGCGGTGTCATTGGGAACCAGCGGCTGGTTGTCGGCAACACCGGCTGCCGTCAGCCGCTTGCTGTCCACCCCTTCCTTGACGAACAGGCGCACCACGCTGCTGGCCCGCGCAGAAGACAGCTCCCAGTTGGAGGGGTATTGCGCCGTGCTGATGGGCACGTTGTCCGTATGCCCTTCCACCTGAATGGCCAGATCCCCCGGCTTCAGCACCTGTGCCACCTCCGACAGGGTTTTTACGGCTTTCGGCTGCAACGTGGCATCCCCCTCATGAAACAGGGCGCGCACGTTGAGATCAAGGACAATGCCGCGACCGCTCTGGATCACGCTCACCTGGCCTTTGCTCACCAGCGGGGCGAGCACCCGGTTGAGGTTGTCCAGCAGGTTCTGCACATATTCCTGCTGCTTGCGCTGCTGCTTTGCAATGCGGGCATTGCGACGGTCCACCAGCGTCTTGAGCAGCTCGTCCTGATCCATGTTCTGGGTGTCGGCTTCGATGGGCAGCAACATCCGGCTGAAGGCGGAATTGAGCGAATTGCTGAAGACCTTGTACTTGCCTTCGTTCACTGAGGAAATGGCATACATCACCACAAAAAAAGCGAACAGCAGGGTGATGAAATCGGCGTACGACACCAGCCACCGATCGTTGTTGTCACGATCGGCACGCTTGGGTCTACGGGCCATCTCAGGATAGATACCCTTGAAGTTTCCCTTGGATGAAATGGGGGTTTTCTCCGTTGGCAATCAGCATGAAACCGTCCACCAGCATCTCATAATGTGAGATCTGCTGCTGGATCAACATTTTGAGCTTGTTGGCTACGGGCAGAAACAGCAGGTTCGCAAACCCCACCCCGTAAATGGTGGAAATGAAGGCCACCGCAATGCCCGAGCCCAGTTGCGACGGCTCGCCCAGCCGCTCCATCACCTGCACCAGTCCCAGCACGGCCCCCAGCATGCCAATGGTGGGGGCATAACCCGCAGCCGCTTCCCACACGCGGGCTGAGGCCCATCGAAAATGCTCATAGGACTGAATGTCCACCGCCATCACTTCCCGGATTTTCTCCGCGCTGTATCCGTCCACCACCAGTTGCAATCCCTTTCGGATGAACGGGTCCTGTTCCTTGTTGAGCTGGGACTCCAGGGCCAACAGCCCTTCACGCCGGGCCTGGTTGCTCCATTCCAGAATGCGGCCCTGCAGGCCCTGCTGCGGGGACAGGGGGCTTATGAAAACCCAGCGGCTCATGCGCACGGCGGTCACGAACACCTGGAACGGCGTCTGCAGCATGACGGCCCCCAGGGTGCCTCCAAAGACGATGACGAATGCCGTTCCCTGCAACAGCGTCGTGATTGCGCCGCCTTCGAGCCACTGACCGCCAACCACTCCGGCCACCCCGATCAGGAGGCCCAGGACGCTGAGTTTTTCCATCCGTCAGTGCCCTTTGAGGCGACTTCTGAGGCGTGCCACCGCCTGGCTGTGCAGCTGGCACACGCGCGATTCGCTCACCCCCATCACTTCTCCGATTTCGCGCAAATTCATTTCCTGCTCATAGTGCATGCCCATCAGCATGCGCTCGCGTTCAGGAAGTTCCTCGATGGCCTGGATCAGGGCATTGCGAAACCGGCTGTCCCGCAGCATGTCCAGCGGGTCCGGGTCGCTGCCGATTTCATGGCGGTCGAAAAAACCGTCGTCTCCGTCCTGGTCGTGAAAATCTTCATAGTAGATGAGTTGCGCGCCGCGGGATTCAAACAGCATTTGCTGGTATTCCGGCAACGGCATACCCATTTCGGCAGCGATTTCAGATTCGCTGGGGGCCTTGCCCAGCTGCTGCTGCAGCCGGTGAATGGCCTGTTCGATGCGGCGCATGTCCCGTCGCATGGAGCGGGGCAGCCAGTCGGACTGGCGCAGCTCGTCCAGCATGGCCCCCCGGATGCGCTGGGCCGCATAGGTTTCGAACTGGGCCCCGCGCAGCTCGTCGTAGCGGTTGGAGGCTTCCAGCAGCCCCATCATGCCGGCCTGGATCATGTCGTCCACTTCAACGCTGCCCGGGAGCTTGGCTTTCAGGTGATGTGCGATGCGTTTCACCAACGGCGCATATTCCCTGAGGCATTGCTCCTTGTCATTCAAACCGGCTGGCGTATACATGTCGTCATTTGATGGTATGAACCCAAACGGGCGGCTAGCCCTGCCAACGTGTCAATGTGTAATTGTGTCGCACGAGTCGCCGGTTCATCAACTGGAATGTATCCCAGGCTTTCAACCCGCACATTCATGTGGGCTTCGGCCACGCGGGAGAGGTTGCCCATCATCCACTCCGCATCGGCCTGCTGGCGGACGCGGTTCATGACGACACCGACCTGGCGCAACCCGTCTTCCTGGTGCAGGCGCTTGATCAGGGCATAGGCCCCCTTGATGCCGGTTGTACTGCAATCCATCAGCACCGTCAGCATTCCCGTGGGCTGCTCGCGGGATAATATCGCTCGCCGGGCGGGGCTCGCGGCATCCACCAGAATCACATCGGCGCCGAATGAAACCCGCTCCAGCAGGGTGGCGCAGGACTGCAGCTCGCCGGGAGTGAGCCGGGAAAAGTCCCTCAGTACCCGCGCCATGGGCAGCACACGAAAACCGGCTTCGTGTTCCAGCAGCACCTCCCCCAGATGCTTGTCGCCACGAACGGCGTCAAGAAGGTCAAAGCGGGGACGCAGGGCCAGCCGGTTTCCCACGTTGTTGTGGGAAAGGTGTTCATCCAGCACCAGAACGTCCAGGCCCTGGGACGACAGCAGCCTGGCCAGGCCAACGACCATGGCCGTCACGCCCACCCCCGGTTGCGCCCCGGCAAATACCCAGGCCGGGGCTGCCGCTGGACGCGACAACAGGCGGCGCAAGCCGGCCGCCTGATCGAACGCCTGCTCAGAATGCATGGGCGGCGACCGAACCCTGCGGCAGGTCGAGCGCATCCCGCGCGGCATTCGCGGTCATGTCCAGGCTGTCGAACGTGCAACGCAGCAGGTAGGGGACGCTGATTTCGTGCAAGTCTTCCGGAACGCGTTGCCCGTTGGCGATGAAATGCATGACCAGCTTGTGGCGGATCACCACATCCAGAACGCTGCCCATGGAAACCGCTTCATCGAGCTTGGTGGGGATGCATCCGACAACCCCGGGGCTGCGGTAAACCCGCACCACGTCCTCCAGGGTATGGAGATTGCTGGTGGCATTGAGCAACAGCAGGCGCCGGACCCCGCAGGCGTCGAGCATGGCGGCCTGGTCCATGACCCGGCTGTCGCGCTGGCCCATTCCCATGGTGTCGATCAGAACCAGGTGCTTGTGCTTGAGCGTGGACAGCGTCAGCTGCAGGTCGTCGGCATCGCGCACGCTCTGGACTGAGACCCCCAGGATTTTTCCGTAAATGCGAAGCTGCTCGTAAGCACCGACGCGATAGCTGTCCGTGGTGACCAGCCCCACCTTGTCTGCCCCAAAGCGAACCACAGCCCGTGCCGCAAGCTTGGCCGTCGTGGTCGTTTTGCCGACACCCGTGGGACCGACCAGGGCATACACGCCACCTGCCCGCACGATCTCCTCGTCGCCCGGACGATGGCGCAAGTTGCGCTCCAGCACTTTCAGTATCCAGTCCAAGCCGGCATCATCGGGCATCCGCTCCAGCATCTGATCCGCCAGCGATTGCCCGAATCCCGCTTTCAGCAGGCTGCGCAGCACGCGGGATTTATGTCCATCCTGGCTTGCCGCACCGGGCTTCGACAACATCGACAGCTGGTTCAGCAAATGCTCGTGCAATGCCCGGATTTCACTCAGCAGGCCATGGGAATGCTGCCCTCCCTGTTTCTGCTGCTCCAGGCCCTTGAGCATGCTGTGGTGGGCGGCGACGATTTCCACCTGGTCGCCCACTTTCCTGTTGGACAGAATCACGGCATCTTCGCCCAGCTCGGCTCGCACCTGGCGCAGCGCCTCGCGAGAATTTGCACCCACAAACGTCTTCATGTTCATGCCCTACCTCCAACCATGGATGTCACCCGGATTGTCTTGAAGCCCGGCACTTCATCATGCGAAATCACTTTGAGCTGCGGCAGCGCCCGCTTCAGGAAACGCGCCAGCAGGTCGCGAATCTGTGCGGGAACCAGCAGCACGGTGGGTAATCCCAACCGTTCCTGTTTTTCGGCTGCGGCGCGGGTTTCGCGCAGCAGGGTATCGGCCAGACCCGGCTCGATGGCCTGGCTTGTGCCGCCGGCCTGCAGGGCCTGCACCAGCAGGTATTCCAGCTCCTTGTCCATGGCGATGACCTGGAGCTCCTGCGACGCCGGATAGAGTTGCTGTACGATGGCCGGCCCCAATGCAATGCGCACCTGGGCTGTAAGGGCAAAGGGGTCCTGCGTCTGTCCCGCCTGCTTGGCCAGCGTTTCCAGGATGGTGCGCATGTCACGGATATGCATCCCTTCATCCAGCAGGCTTTGCAGCACTTTCTGCACGGTCGCCAGGGGCAGCAGCTTGGGCACCAGGTCTTCGGTCAGCTTGGGTGCATGCTTTCCAACATGCTCCAGCAATTGCTGCAGCTCCTGCAGGCCCAGCAATTCGGCCGCATGGGTATTGATGAGATGGCTCAGGTGCGTGGCAATCACGGTGCTCACATCCACCACGGTGTAGCCCAGCGCCTGTGCATGGTCGCGCACGGCCGCATCGATCCACACGGCGGGAAGGCCGAAGGCCGGGTCCTGGGTGGGCGTACCCTGAAGCTGTCCGCTCACATTGCCCGGATTGATGGCCAGGAACATGCCACTGTTGGCTTCGCCCGATCCGATTTCGGCCCCCTTGAGGGTGATGCGATAGCCATTGGGCTTGAGATCGAGGTTGTCGCGAATGTGAATGGAGGGCGGCAGGAATCCGATTTCCTGGGCAAATTTCTTCCGGATGCCCTTGATCCGGCGCAGCAGGTCTCCGTCCTGTGCCTTGTCCACCAGGGAGATGAGGCGGTATCCCACTTCAAGTCCCAGCACATCCACTTGCGACACATCATCCCAGCTGGCTTCCGGCGGCTCGAGCGAGGTCGGCGCCGCCACGGCCACTTCAGGGGCCGCTTCGCTGATGCGTTTGCGCTGCAGCTGCCAGTACCCCCCGCCACCCAGCAGCAAGGCAAAAAACAGGAACGCCACATGGGGCATGCCGGGAACCAGTCCCAGTGCACCCACGATGCCGGAGGTCAGCATCAGCACCAACGGCTGGCTGAATATCTGCCCCACCAGTTGCTGGCCGATGTTTTCTTCCGTGGTGACCCGGCTCACTACCACGCCGGCCGCCGTGGAAATCACCAGGGCAGGAATCTGGGCCACCAGGCCATCCCCGATGGTCAGCAGCGTGTAATTTTTGGCGGCAGTGGCAATGTCCAGGTTGTGCTGCAGCACCCCCACGATGAATCCGCCCACGATGTTGATCAGGAGAATCACGATGCCCGCCACCGCATCGCCGCGCACGAATTTGCTCGCACCGTCCATGGACCCGTAGAAGTCGGCTTCCTGGGCGATCATGCTGCGCCGCCGGCGCGCTTCGTCCTCACCGATGAGGCCGGCGTTGAGGTCGGCGTCGATGGCCATCTGCTTGCCGGGCATGGCATCCAGGGTGAAGCGCGCACCCACTTCGGCAATGCGGCCAGCACCTTTGGTGATCACCACGAAGTTGATCACCACAAGGATCATGAACACCACAATGCCCACAGCGTAGTTTCCGCCCACCAGGAAATGGCCGAAGGCTTCGATCACTTTCCCAGCCGCATCAGGCCCCGTATGCCCTTCCAGCAGCACCACTCGGGTGGAAGCCACGTTGAGCGACAGGCGCAGCAGCGTGGTGATCAGCAGCACGGTTGGAAACGCGGAGAAATCCAGGGGCCTGAGGGTATTCATGCTCACCAGCAGCACCATGATGGCCACTGCGATGTTGAACGTGAACAGGATGTCCAGCAGGAAGGGCGGCAGGGGCAGCACCATCATGGCCAGCACCAGGATGATCAGGACCGGGCCGGCCAGTCCGCGAATGCCTGATTTTTTGAGAAATTCCAGAATGGCGTTCAGCAGGTTCATGGTCAGTGCAGCGAAGCTTCAGGGTCCAGTTCGACGGGAACGTCCAGATTCTGCGGCGCCACGGGCTGTACTCCGCCGCCCACTTCGTAACGTCGCAGCTGGTAGGCATAGGCCAGCACTTCGGCCACCGCCACATACAGCGGCTCGGGGATGGTCTGCTCCAGGTCGGTGTGCTTGTAGAGCGCCCGCGCCAGGGGCGGCGCTTCCAGGATAGGCACATGGTGCAATTCCGCCAGCTCGCGGATGCGCGCCGCCAGCAGGTGGGAGCCCTTGGCCACCACGATGGGTGCACGCATGCTTTGTTCGCGGTATCGCAACGCCACGGCATAATGGGTCGGGTTGGTCACTACCACGTCCGCCGTTTGCACTTTGGACATCATGCGGCGCCGTGCCATTTCACGCTGCATGCTGCGAATGCGTGCCCTGACCTGGGGATCGCCTTCCGTTTCCTTGGATTCCTGGCGCACTTCCTCGCGCGTCATCCGCAGCCGCTTGGCATGCTCCCACAGCTGGAACGGCACATCCACCGCCACGATCAGCAGCATGCCGCCCATGATGGCAAAGAAACCATCCCACAGCAGTTGCCCCATCTGGGCAGCGGCCACGTTCACGGGCTGGGCCGCCAGTCCCAGCATGGCATCCTTGTGATGCCAGATGGCCCAGGCGCCGGCCGTGCCGACCACCAGGGCTTTCGCGATGCTTTTTCCAAGCTCCACCCAGCCGTGCAGCGAAAACAGCCGCTTCATGCCAGCAATCGGGTCGAGGCGCTCCAGATTCGGCTGCAGGGCCTTGAAGCTCAGCATCCAGCCATTGAGCAGCAATGGGGAAAAAACCGCGGCCACCAGCAGCACGGCCATCAGCGGCAGAAAGGTCAGCAACGCCTCGGAGGTCAGTTTGTAGAGCCGCGGCAGCAGCAGGTCGCTCTGGAAGGCATCAGCCGGGGTCCAGGTCAGCCCCTCCTGCAGCAGATGGAGCAGGTTTCGCGACAGGTGGGCGCCCATGAACCAGACTCCGGCGCCGCCGGCCATCAGGACGGCAAAAGTGGATAGCTCGCGCGAGCGGGCAACCTGGCCTTCTTCGCGGGCCTGGTCGAGGCGCCGCTGCGAAGGTTGTTCCGTTTTTTCAAGATCGCTGTCTTCTGCCATGAGCCTTTCCGTTTCTCATGGCCATTATTCCGGGTGGGCCCGGTGCTCAATCCCGTGATAAGCACCGGATTTAGGTGGTTATTCCCTGGCGCAAGGCGGGGGCCAGTTCGTATACGGTCTTGCCGCGCAGCCGGAAATAGGCTTCGGCCTGGCTGAACCTTTCGGAGTGTCCCGCATAGAGCAACCCGTCCCGGTGCAGCAGGGGGGCGAAACGCTGAAGCACCTGCAGTTGGGTTTCCCGGTCGAAGTAGATCATGACGTTCCGGCAAAATATGGCATCCAGGGGCGCACGTATGGGCCAGTGGGGCTGCAGCAGATTGATCTGGCGGAACGACACCAGCCTGCGGATCTCCTCTTTCACCTGAACTTGCGGCCCATTGGGCCCTGTGGCTTTGGTGAAGTACCGTTCCAGGCGTTCAGGCTCGATCCGGCTGACCCGCTCCGCGGGATAGATTCCCCGTTTGGCCGTTTCCAGCACCTCTGTGTCGATGTCCGAGGCGATGATGTTCACGCCGGGAGACCATGAACCAAAGGCTTCCACGGTCGTGATGGCCATGCTGTAGGCCTCTTCGCCGCTGGATGCAGCGCTGCACCACAAAACGATCGGGTTCCGGCCCTTGATCCCGCGCAGTTGCTCGGAGAGCAGCTCAAAATGATGAGGCTCACGAAAAAATGCCGTGTGGTTGGTGGTCAGTGCGTTGGTGAAGGCTTGCCATTCGCGCTGGTCCCCTCCCTCCAGCAGCTTGAGGTAGTCGGAGAACTTTCTGATGCCGGTGGCGCGCAGGCGTCTGGCAAGGCGACCATAGACCAGATCGAACTTGCTTTCCCCCAGAAATATTCCCGCATGCGCTCTGATGAGCTGCCGGATACGATCGAAGTCATTGATTGTGAAGTTAAATTCACGGTCTGACAACGGTTCGGAATGGGGTTCTCGCTCGGACATGGTGCCCAATATTGACCCATCCCCAAAAAAAATCAAAAAAAATTAAAAAAAATCCTAAAGTTTTTTTCGGTGATGCCGATAACTGTTACAAGAGGGTAGACGAAAGACTATCCGTTTGAAAATTATAGCTTTTTTTGACAGTTTTTTCCGGGATTCCTGAAAAAACTGCTTTTGGTCGTCCCTATGTAGGCCATTTTCCTACAGGGAATGCAGGCTTTTTCCTGTTTCCTTTTATGCCCCCCCTCCGCACAATGTGTCTGACGGAGACGTATGGCTTGAACAAGCAAGGGGGGTCCGCCGTGAATTCCGCTCAACTACACGAAGAAATAAAAGAAACAAACCTGTCCTACCTCATGCTGGCGCAAAACATGATCAACCAGGACATGGCTTCCGCCATTTTCCGGCTGGGCATCAGCGAAGAGATGGCTGACCTGATCGCCAACCTGACGCCGGCACAAGTGATTAAAATGGCCGCTTCCAACATGCTGGTGTGCCGTTTCCGGTTCGACGAAAACCTGCTGTTCAACCTGATCACCGACTACAGCAAGGATCGCCTGATGGCCCAGCCTCATGCGGCCATCCTCATGTCCGGTCAGCCGGCTGCCCAGCTCGACATCTGATGGCAGAATGTCCATGAAGGCGCCTCCCACCAAAAAAAGCGTGATTGCCGAAGCGCAACAAATCCGAAGCGCCGTGGATATGATCGAACTGGGGGCAAGGCTTCAGCTGTTGCAGGAAGAAACCTCGCTCAGCAGGGAGCGCCTGCTCAAGCTGTTCAAGGAGGTCACCGGAAAGTCTCCTTCCAAAGGCATGCTCCCCTATTCCACTGACTGGTTCATGACCTGGCAGCCCAATATCCATTCCTCCCTGTTCATGGGCATTTACCAGTACCTGGAAAAAAATGCCTCGTTGCCCCGTCTTGAACGCCTGATAAAAAGCTACCGGCTCTACCTCGAGCAGATTGCCGTCAGCGGCGAAGAAGCCGTCCTGAGCATCACGCGAGCCTGGTTTCTGATCCGCTTTCTGGACGCCAGCATGCTCCAGCTCAAGCCCTGCACCAGCTGTGGCGGCCACTTTGTCATCCACGGCCAGGACCTTTACGACGAATTCATCTGCGGCATCTGCCGTCCCCCGTCCCGCGCAGGCAAGACACGCAAGACCAGCCTTTCCCGGGCTGCGCTCTAAGCGTGAAATCCGCTTAAAGTTTCCCCTTTTTTCGCCGCTAATATCCCCGAGGGCGCATAGATGCGTCCAATTTTGTGCTTGAATAGCGTTTTGGCGTTTTCATTCTTTCAAACGACGGGGTTTGGCCATGCTGGTCATCGTGGGATATCTGGTTGTCGTCGCCGGGGTTTTCGGCGGGTTTGCCCTGTCCGGGGCCCATTTGGGCGCTCTTTTCCAGCCTTTGGAACTAATGATGATCGGTGGCGGAGCAGCCGGTGCCTTTTTTGTGGGCAACTCATCCAAGGCGGTCAAGGCCTCCCTCAAGGCCATCCCGACCGTATTCAAGGGATCGAAATACACCAAGGCCAGCTACATGGAACTGATGGCCCTGCTCTACGAATTGCTGGGGAAAATGCGCAAGGAAGGGTTGATGTCCATTGAAGGGGATGTGGAACGCCCAGCGGAAAGCCCCATCTTTTCCAAGTACCCCAAAATCACGGCCGACCACCATGTGGTTGAATTCATGACAGATTATCTGCGCATCATGGTCAGCGGCAACCTCAACGCCATGGAAATCGAAAACCTGATGGATGTGGAAATTGAAACCCATCATCACGAATCGCTGATCCCGGCCCATGTGCTGACCAAGGTTGGGGAAGGCCTGCCGGCCTTCGGGATCGTGGCTGCGGTCATGGGAGTGGTCCACACCATGGAGTCGGTGGGGGCCCCGCCAGCCGAATTGGGCATCATGATCGCGCACGCCCTGGTGGGCACCTTCCTGGGGATTCTTCTGGCCTACGGTTTTGTCGGCCCGCTGGGCAGCCTGCTCGAACAAAAGGCCGAGGAATCCTCAAAAATGTTCCAGACCATCAAAGTCACCTTGCTGGCCAGCCTGAACGGCTATGCCCCGGCCATGGCCGTTGAATTCGGGCGAAAAGCCCTCAATTCCACAGAACGCCCGGGGTTCAGCGAGCTGGAAGAACACGTCAAACAAAAACGCTAAGTTGTACCTGAGGGCACGCTGCCATGGCCAATGACGATAAAAGACCCATCGTCATCAAACGCATCAAAAAAATCGTGGGCGGCCACCATGGCGGCGCATGGAAAATTGCCTATGCCGATTTCGTGACGGCCATGATGGCCTTCTTCCTGCTGATGTGGTTGCTGGGCTCAACCACAAAGGGGGACCTGCAGGGCATCGAAGATTACTTTAAAACACCTCTAAAAGTTGCCCTGGCAGGCGGTTCCGGCAGCGGTGACAGTTCCAGTGTCATCAAGGGGGGTGGCAAGGACCTGACCCGAAGCGAGGGCCAGGTCAAGCGCGGAGACCTGCCCACGGAAAAGCGGATCATCAACCTCAAGGCCGCCGAAGAAGAGTTTCAGCGTCAGGAGCGTGAAAAGGAGCTGAACAAGCTGAAGGCGCTCAAGGCCAACATCGAAAAGGCCATCGAGTCCAGCGACAAGTTGTCCAAATTCAAAAACCAGATCCTGCTCGACATCACCAGCGAAGGGTTGCGCATCCAGATTGTCGACGAGAAGAACAGGCCCATGTTCCAGTTGGGCAGTTCCCAGCTTGAACCCTATACCCGGGACATCCTCCATGAAATCGGCAAGATGCTGAACGAGGTGCCCAACCGGATCAGTCTCTCCGGCCATACCGATGCCCATACCTACGCCAGCGGCAAGCTGGGCTACAACAACTGGGACCTGTCGGCAGACCGGGCCAACGCCTCCCGCCGCGAATTGATTGTGGGTGGCATGGACCCCAACAAGGTTGCCCGCGTGGTGGGGCTGTCCTCTGCCGTGTTGCTTAACAAGAACGATCCCTATGATCCGATCAACCGGCGCATCAGTATCATCGTCATGAACAAGCAGGCTGAAGAGTCTGCCAGGCACGATGGCGGGACCCTGGAGGTAGAAAACCCGGCGGGCCAGCCGCCTGCAAAGCCCGGGGCAGCCAAGCCGGAACCTGCCGCACCCGCAGCAAAGCCCGCCACACCCCCCCCGACCCCACCCCATTAAAGTTTCTGGCGCGCAGGCCGAAACAAATGGTACTGCTGCGAAATAGGTATAGCGGAGCGCAAGCCCATGTCTGAATTACTTTCGAATGTTGATGCCAGAACAAAGCTTGCCGGAACCAACAAGCTTGAAATTCTCATGTTCACTTTGGGCCAGGACCAGCGCACGGGCCGTCGTGAAACATTCGGCATCAACGTGTTCAAGGTCAGGGAAGTGCTCCGGGTTCCCCCCATCACGCAGGCGCCCGACATGCCTCCTGCCGTGGAAGGCATGGTCAGCCTGCGCGGCATGCTGGTGCCCATCATCGATCTGGCCAAGTATGCCGGTGTTGACGTGGCCGCCCGCCCGGAAATCATGATCGTCACGGAATACAACGGACATACCCAGGGGTTCCTGGTGGAATCCGTGGACACCATCCTGCGCCTTGACTGGTCCTCCATGAAAGTTCCGCCAGACATGATGAACGCCAACATGGGCGGCCTGGTGACGGCAGTGACCGAACTGGCGGACGGCCGCCTTGTCATGATGCTGGATGTGGAAAAGGTTCTGGCGGAAACGGCTCACGGGGGCGATGACGACATGATTTACAAAAATGTCCTGCCCCTGGGTCTGAGCAACCGGCGTGTGTTCTACGCGGATGATTCTTCCGTGGCGCGCCGCCAGATCGAGCGCACGCTGGAAGCCATGGAAGTCAAGGGCGTATCCGCGGTCAATGGCCGGCAAGCCTGGCAGGAACTGCAGAAAATGGCCGATTATGCCGACTCTGCCCATGTTCCGCTCAAGGACCTGATCCAGGTCATCCTGACCGATGTGGAAATGCCGGAAATGGACGGCTACATGCTCACGCGCAAGATCAAGGAAGACAAGCGTTTCGCCAACATTCCGGTGGTCATGCATTCTTCCCTGTCGGGCAGCTCAAACCAGCAGCTGGGCAAAGCCGTGGGCGTTGACGAGTACGTGTCCAAGTTCGAACCGAACCGCCTGGCCCAAACCCTGGCGCGACTTCTGAAGTAATCGGAACCCATCATGAACAGCACCCAAAACGCCGCATTCACCCTGCAGATCCCCGAAAGGGAAGGTTCCGGATTGCTGGAAGCCGTGGATGCCAGAACCAATCTGGCCGGCTCCAACAAAATGGAAATCCTGCTGTTCTCCCTGGGTACCCAGGAGCAATTCGGCATCAACGTATTCAAGGTGCGTGAAGTGACCAACGCCATGAAAGTCACGCGCACACCCAACATGCCGGCTGGCGTGGCCGGCATCGTGAGCCTGCGCGGACACATCATCCCGGTGCTGGACCTGTCCAGCTACATGAACCTGGATAACGCACGGGAGTACGAACGTTCCACCATGATGGTCACGGAGTACAGTCGTCACACGCTGGGATTCCTGGTTGAAGGCGTCAACCGGATCATCCGGGTTGATTGGGACAAGGTGCATGCCCCGGAAAATACCATGGCGGGGGGGGGCAATCTCATCAACGCCATCACCGAACTGCCCAGCGGCGAACTGGTGTCCATCGTCGATGTGGAACAGGTACTGGCCAACGCCTTCGGGGAAGACGTGGTGGGCACGGTGTCGAAAATTGAAAGAGGGCACGAAATGTGCGTCTTTTTCGTGGATGATTCGTCCGTGGCGCGCAAGACAATATCGGAGTTGCTGGACAAGATGGGCGTCAAGCACCTGCGCGCCCACAACGGCAGGGAAGCCTGGGAGCGCCTGCAGGGGATGGCGGACAGCGCGGCTCACACCGGAGCCCCCCTGCACGATCAGATTCAGGTCATCCTGGTGGATGCCGAAATGCCTGAAATGGACGGCTACGTCCTCACCCAGCACATCAAGGCGGACTCGCGCTTCGACGGCATACCCGTCGTGATGCATTCGTCCCTGTCATCCCAGGCGAATCGCGCCATGGGCAGCCGGGTTGGCGTGGATCACTATGTTGCCAAGTTTGATGCGGCCATGCTGTCCGAAACCCTGCGCCCATTGCTGGCATCATAGCGTTTTTTTGGAGATTCTCTGTGGTTGACGCAAACATGAAATTCCTGGTTGTGGACGATTTTTCCACCATGCGCCGAATCGTCCGCAACCTATTGAAAGAATTGGGCTTCACCAATGTCCAGGAAGCCGAGGACGGGGTGGATGCGCTGCAAAAGCTGGCCGGCAGCAATTTCGACTTCGTGGTTTCGGACTGGAACATGCCCAACATGACCGGCATTGAACTGCTGAGGAAAATCCGTTCGGACCCGGCCCTCAAGCATTTGCCTGTCCTGATGGTGACGGCTGAAGCCAAAAAGGAAAACATCATCGAGGCGGCTCAGGCGGGAGCCAGCGGATACATTGTCAAACCATTTACCGCTGCGACGCTGGACGAGAAGCTGAAGAAGATTTTTCAAAACATGCAGAAGTGAACAGAGCCATGACCTCAAATTCCGCCGACAATCAAGACAGCGAAAGCCTCGAGGCGCTGTTCGACAGCATCATCGCGTCCAACCAGACGCCAGATCATCCAGCCTCCTCATCTGCGCCCTCTCCGGCAAATGACGCATCTGACAAGGTGTTCAATCAGCTGGGCATCATGACGCGCACGCTGCACGACAGTTTGCGAGAACTGGGGCTGGACAAAAGCCTGGAGTCGATGGCCTCGTCCATTCCCGATGCACGCGACCGTCTGAGCTACGTGGCGGCCATGACAGAGCAGGCTGCAGAACGCGTGCTCAATGCCACCGATGCCGCCCAGCCCATCGTCAACAAGCTGGAAGCAGACGCCCATCAGCTGGCTGCCGACTGGCAAAAACTGTACGACCGCCAGTTGAGCGTGGACCAGTTCAAGGCGCTTGCCACACGCACCCATGCGTTCCTGACGGAGGTGCCCAAGCAGACCAAAGCCACCAACGCTTTTTTGCTTGAAATCATGATGGCCCAGGACTTCCAGGATTTGACGGGGCAGGTCATCAAGAAAATCGTGGAAGTGACCAAGCAGATGGAGCAGCAACTGCTTTCCCTGCTTGTGGAAAATGCGCCTTCCACCGTCAAGATCGATCAGGGGCTGCTCAATGGCCCCGTGATCAACCCGCAGGGTAACCCGGACGTGGTCACCAGCCAGGACCAGGTCGACGAACTGCTGGAAAGCCTGGGATTCTGACCATCATGAATGATTTTGCAGGCATGGAAGATCTTCTGCAGGATTTCCTGCAAGAGTCCTCTGATTTGCTGTCGGACGTGGACAGCAAGCTGTTAAGCCTCGAGCAGGCTCCCAACGACAGCAGCCTGCTCAACGACATTTTCAGGGGATTTCACACCATCAAGGGCGGGGCCGGTTTTCTTAATGCCACCGAACTGGTTTCCCTCTGCCACCTGACAGAAAATCTGTTCGATCTCTTGCGCAACGGGGAAATGCATCTGGATGCCAACATCATGGATGCCATCCTGGCGGCAACCAGTGAAATCCGGCACATGTTTGGCGCGCTGTCCCAAGGCAAGCAGCCGGGGAACGCGCCGGCCCACCTAATTGCTGCGCTGGAAGCAGCGCTCAATGCCAAAAACCAGGCTGCGGTACCCTCCCCACTGCCACAGGCCGCTGCTGCCCAGCCCGTGGATCAGGGCGGCCCGGACTGGAACGCGCTTTATGCGGCAGTGACTGGCACAGCCACTCCCGCTGCAGTAGTGGCGTCACCGGCGGCGTCACCGCCCCCGGCTGCCCCCCAGGCCGTGTCGCAACCCGAACCGCAAGTCGACATGGAACGCCTGAAGACCAGCGCCTTCGGACGTCGCGCCACAGACGTTCCCGGCAGCAATGCTCCTACCGACCGGCGCCGCGAGTCGGATGGCGGCAAGGAGAACACCATACGGGTCGACACCGAGCGCCTGGACCAGGTGCTCAACCTGTCCGGTGAAATCGGCCTGACCAAGAACCGACTCAATCAGCTGCGCACGGAAATCCTGCTGGGCACCGCTGACACCGCCACCCTGCGCGCACTCGATGAAGCGGTCAACCAGCTCGACATGCTGGTGGTGAGCCTTCAGAACTCGGTCATGAAAACCCGCATGCAGCCCATTGGCCGTCTGTTCAAGAAGTTCCCCCGTCTGGCCCGCGACCTGGCCCGGCAGTTGGGAAAGGAAGTGGAGCTGGTTTTGTCTGGCGAAGAAACCGAAATCGACAAAACCATGATCGAGGATCTCAATGATCCCCTGGTCCACCTCATCCGCAATGCTGTCGACCATGGCGTCGAATCACCGGAACAGCGACTCGCTGCGGGCAAGCCCGATAAAAGCCTGATCCATCTCCAGGCCCGCCAGGTGGGTGACCACATCATCATCAGCATCGCTGACGATGGCAAAGGCATGCATCCAGACGCCATCCGCACCAAGGCCATCGAAAAGGGCCTCATCAGTCCGGAAATCGCCAATAACCTGGACGAGTCCCAGTGCCTGGACCTGATCTTCCTGCCTGGATTTTCCACCAAGGACCAGATATCCAGCGTCTCCGGGCGCGGTGTCGGCATGGATGTGGTCAAAACCAACATCCAGAAGCTCAACGGGACGGTGGCGATCCAGTCCGAAGTGGGGAAAGGCACGGTCCTGACCATTTCCCTGCCGCTCACACTGGCCATTCTCCCCGTTCTTCTGGTACGCCTGGGTGAACAGTCCTTTGCAGTCCCCCTCTCCATGGTGCGGGAAATCATTTCCGTAAAACCGGAGCTGTTGCAACATGTAGGCGGCAAAGCCAACATCGTGGTGCGCGGGGAAGTGCTTCCGGTCGTTTCCCTGGCCAGCATGATCGGCTGGGAAGACTCCGGATCCTCTGAAGTGGGCGTTCTCATGCATGTGGAAAGCCACAGCTTCATTCTTTCCGTGGATGGCTTTGACGGGCATGATGACGTGGTCATCAAATCCATGGATACGTTCCGCCCCAAGGGGGTTGCCGGCGTGACCATGTCGAGCGATGGAGAAATCGTCCTGATCCTGGACATCAAGGAACTGCTGGGCCTGGTTTCCGCGAATTCGTGAGATGTCTGCAGGCCAGGAAACTGGCCATGACTTTCCTGATCCCTCGCCCCTTTCAGCGCACGGGGAATTTCTTTAACCGTTGGCGCAGTGCCTCGCAAGGATCCGGGCGGTTTTCCCTCTCAACCCAGTAAACCGCGTCAAACGCCGCCTGCGGCGGATGGTCTTCCGCGCTGCCGCCACGTTCCAGCACGGCCACGCTCACGGTTTTTGCCTGCGGGTCCAGTTGGTGCAACCAGACGGGCACGGCCAGGTCCTTTCGCATATGCCCGTTGCCGGCCAGCAGGATCACAGGCCTTCCGCTTTTCTGATGCAGGCGGATCAGGGCTTCAGCCATGGCCTTGTCCCGTGCCCGCTGCGCACCGGCAAGTAGTGGCAGTTCGTCTTCCGGCATGAGATTGCAATGCCCTACCCGGACTTCGTGCAACAGCGCGTCTCGCTGTTCCTTGCTCCATTGCCGCGGCTCAGGTGGCACTGGATGCTGGCCACCCAGGATTTCCCCCAGGTTTTTTCGTGACAGGTTGGCCGGATACAGGGGTATGCCCTGCTCAACTGCCAGCGCGAGAACGGGCTCGTAAAGCGGCCAGCGCCAGCCCTTGAAATTGAATCCACCCGCCTCGGCCACTGCGTGCAGTGCTGCGGGGTCGGCTTTCATTCCTGATTTTTCCGCCTGAGCCAGCGCCGCTTCCAGCCCGTTCTGGTTATCCAGGTCAAATTGCTCCATGGCCAGCGCTCTGGGCCGTTGCATCAGCAGCGCCTTCAGCCACTGCAGGCGCAACGCGTGCCCGGCCGGGTTGTCGTGGACTTCGCCCAGCAGCAGGTAATCGGCATCCTGCGCAGGTGGGGGTAGCGCAGGGACGCCCTCTACGGCATCAGCAAATGCGTTCCACGTAACGAAGCACAGCAACAGAATAAATCGGGTATGCATAGTCATGACAAATGCAATCCAAAGAACACAGGCAAAGCATAGCTGCGGGCAAAAAAAACGCCAACTGCCGAAGCAGTTGGCGTTTCGATGTTGCTGTTGCTATCCGGGGTATCAGAACCGGTAGTGCAAACCGGCAGAAATACCTTGGATGTGGCAACCACCCCATGTTGTGTTACCCGCACTGCTGTAATCAGTAACCGGGGTGTTGGTTGCATCGTGACAGTCGGTCTTCAGCCCGTGGCCACCGGCACCCAGGTCATAGTGCGCATTGCCATGGTTGACGGTTTCAGCCACGTTCAGGTACCAGGACAGGTGCTTGTCCAGCTTGTGCTTGTAGGCCAGGCTGTACATGTCAGCCGTGTTGTCTGTCATGTACGGGCTGTAGTTATGCTGACCACCGGGATCCCCAGGGGTCTTTCCAGCATGTCCCCAGGCAAAATCCACTTCGTTCTTGGCATCGATACGCTGGCTGAGAGCAAGCCAGGAACCGTCGCGGCTGCGTTCGTTCTGGAATTGCAGGTAAGCCGGCACATCGCGACGCAGGCGTTCCAGTTCAGCACTGATGGTCAGACCGAAATCGGTGATGTACTGCGCACCAACCTTGCCAGCCCATTCGTTTGCGATATCCTGGGTGTACGCACCGATCGGCACGTTGAGGCCACCGTTGGACGGCTGGAAATTGTAAGGCGTCATGTCAAGCCAGCCGCTCGGAGCACCAATCGGGCCGGACGTTCCACCCGCACCATAGTAGTAACCGGTTTGGTTGTTTGCGCCAATCCCGTCGCTGTTGCGGTTCACTGCCTTGTGGATTTCATAGGCGCCAAAAGCGTAGAACTTTTTGCTTTCGTAGGAGAAAGCCGTGCTCATGGCATCAGAGAAGCCGCCGTCATCGCAATTCATAGGCAGGTTGCCGCTGCCGGGAACGTTTCCGCCAGCGCAATCACCGGAGCCGCTAGGCTGAATGACGTTGTCATAGGAGCGGTTTTGGCCGGGAGCAAACAGGAAGTTGAAGTGATAGCCCTTCATGTTAGGCGATTCGTACCAGATGGCATGATCGAGACGTGTCCCGAATTCCACCCGGTTGTCGCCGCCGGAGTTGCCCATGATGCTGCCACGGCTGCCCAGCAAACCGGACATGGGATCCATGCGATCCGAAGCTTTCTTGTAAGGGGCGAAGGTTTTCCCGATCTTGATCGCACCCCAGCTGCCCTGACGCAAGCCGATGTAGTTGTCGCCTGTTCCCAGCGCACCGGAAATGGAGCTCTTCTGTGCCGTGTAGCTGGTCTTAACGCCAGGAGTGGACGTTATGGCAACTGTGGCACCAAACTGGTAAATGAACTTGGTGTTCGTCCCTTCAATCAGGTGATCTCCACGATAGCCGAAACCGGACTTGTTCGTGGCAACCTGCGGCATCCAGCCCATACGGCCACAGGGAGAAGCTTGGGCATAGGTGTTCTGGTTACAGTTACCCATTTTGATGCCTTGCGGACCTGACCACCCTGTCGCCGGGCTCCAGCTGTAGGGCGAAGCCGTCATTCCACCCATGCCTTTGGTCGTGTCATCCACAGACAGATCCAGCACGCCATAAAAGCCACTCAGGAGTTTATTGAGTTTGGGCTCGGAAGAAGAGGAGCCGGTTGACGTGGCCTCAATCTGCTTTTGCTGGGAGGCTTGCTTTTTGCTCAAGGTATCAACCTTGTTCATCAATACCCTGATCTGCTCTTTCAGCGATTCGATGTCTTGCGGGTTACCGCTTTGAGCATGCGCTGTTAAGGGTAGTGAGATGGACGCTCCTAATGCCACCGCCAAGGCAGCGGGTCGGAGCTTGATGCGCCTTATCATGCTTGGATCTCCTCAGGTTGGTGCAGTCCTAACCGGTTGTGCCAGCTGGTCCGCTTAGTATGGGTGGGTCAAAATTACCTTCTGGGATTTTAAAACGCAAGCACAACTCGACACATTCGTTCAATAAAATTGACACAAATCAACAGTCTGTGGAAATTACGACACACTCTGGCGGAAAAGGCCGGAAATCAAGGATGTCCGGCCTTCCCGATCCAAATGATTTGCTTATGGTGTCTATAGCGTGATGCTTAGAACCCCACCGCCAGGCTCACTTCGTAATTGCGTTCTGGCACGTTGAAGAACATGGGGTTGCCGCTCGGGTCCGTCATGTTGGCAAAGTACGCCTGATTCTGGTTGAACAGGTTGTTCACCTGGAATCCGATGCGGGCATCCCTGCCCCAGAGGGCTGACTTGTCGAGCTTGTAGTTCAGGTTGAAATTGGTGATGGTGTACGACCCGAACTGGATGGGCGCGCCCGAAGCGTAGGTGACGTCGGCATAGCGCGATCCCACTTCCTTCGCGATCAGGGACGAATACAACCCGCCCTTCTGGTAGATCACGCCCGCAGCTGCGGTCGTTTGCGGCACGTCGGGCAGCACGGAGCCATCGCTGGTTGAATAGTTGTTCACGCCATAGTTGCCGTAAAGGCTGACCCCGCCTCCGATCGCCCAGGTGGCTTCCACTTCGCCGCCGTTGTATTTCACTCCGCCAGCGTTATAAAAACAGGTGAAGGGGCTCCCGGCTCCGCAAGAGGTGTGACTGATCAGGTTTGTGAAATCGATCTTGTACAGGTCAAAGCCCACGGTCAGGGTCGGCGTGGACCACGTGGTCCCCACCTGGTAGTTGGTGGTCTGCTGCGGGGCCAGGCCGCCCAGTTGCGGCCCCTGCTTGTAGAACACGTTGAGGTTGGGCGCCATGAAACCCTTCGCATATTGGGCGTATACCGACCAGTGGGACGACAGCATGTAACGCGTCACAAGGGCCGGCAGGGCCTTGTCCCAGCTGGCAGAGCCACTGTAGGGAAGGCCGGTGCCCTGGTTCACGGTGGAATCCACTGCCCGACGGAAATAGTCGTACTTGAGGCCCGGCGTCACGCTCCAGGCGTCATTGATTTTCCAGGTGTACTGGATATAGGGCTGGATGGTGGTCAGGGTGTCGCCCATCAACCGATCGATGTAGCCCCCGTTGGCCGCACCGTTGCCGGTGTTGAAGGCTTGGTTGAGCGTCCAGTCGATTTCATACTGGGAACGGGTGTTGGTCTGGTAATCAACCCACATGCCCAGATCGAGTGTGCCTTTGCCCCAGGCTTCCGACATGCGCAGCAGATCGCCGTATGAGCGGTAATTCATGGTCATGGCCTGCCCCGGCACATCGTTGGGCTGTGTCGCGCCACCCACCACCGTGCCCAGGCCTGTGGTCAATGCGCCCGGGGCATTGGTGTTGTAGCCGTTGTGATAGTAGGAATAGGTATAGAGCTTGTTGTCCAGACTCCAGGAGCCCAGTCTGGATTTCAATCCGATGTACTCGAAATCCGACGTGATGTCGTCGAAGTTGTAGCCAGCGTTGTTCTGGCTGCCGGGATTGGTGTCCAGTGCAAAGTTGTTACCGTACAGGGCCATTTGGCTCGTCGTCGCTCCGTAAGGGATATTCTGGCGCACCTTGTTCCCCATGGCCACGAAAGACAGGGCGGTCTCATCCCCCAGCAGGCTCTGGAACTTCATGAACACGTTCTGCCGGCGCTGACTGCTGTTGCTGAGATAGCCGTCCGAAGTGAAGTTCTTGTAATCGATAAACGCGCGGGTATCGTTGTAGCTCTTCAAGTTGCCCGTGTCGAACTGGGCACCAAACAGGTTTGTGTTCCAGCTGCCCGTGGTTCCATAGATAGAGGTTTTGGTCGTTTCCGACGGCAGCTTGGAAGTCACGGCCACCGTGCCGCCGAATGTGGCGTTACCAATATTGCTGGCATCCCCGGGGCCGCGGTCCACCACAATGCCTCCGATGTCCTGGGGCATGAAGTAGGACGTGGAATGGTGCGTGAAATCGTTGGAGTCACCCCAGGGAATCCCGTCGAACGTCACGTTGTATTGACCGTCGGAAAATCCGCGAATGGTCATGCTTTGGGTTTCCATCATGCCCGGGCCATTGGGATTGATGCTCACCACGCTCGGCGCAATGGAAATGATGTCCGTGTAGTTTGAGCCTGCGGATGCATTCTGCTCGATGTAATGCTGCGTGATGATCGACTGGGGCTGCGTTGCGGTCAGCGACGCCTGGGTCGGAGCCTGGTAGGTAGCCGAATTCGGATCATTTTTCGATGGCGCACTGCCGGTTCCCGCAGCGCCCACGACGCCCAAATCCACTGCCTGGTCGGCCATCACCGGAGAGACAGTCCCTAGCACGGCCATAGCCGCCAGAATGGCACGATACAACCCGTGCGTTTTGAAACGCTCCGCGTTACCCATCTTGTTAAACCCCCTTGTTGAAAATGCGATTGATCACGTATGGCCAGCCGCAAGGCAGGCGCTTATTGAATGCGCCTCGCATTTTCCGGGTGAAAGATTGCAGCGAGATGTGGGGGAGATGACAGTACGATGAAAAGGAGGAAAGCGCTCAGGGCTCGCAGCTCAGTGCATAGGGGGGCTGTGCCAGCGTCAATGTGCATTGCCGGCGGATGCTGCCATCGGGATTCTTCTCGGACAGCACCCATTCGCGGCCACGCCGTTCCAGCAGCACGTATCCGAACTGCTGGGAATTTCGGGACTGGACAAGCCGAGCTCCGGGAATGACCCCAATCGATTGGGGCAACCCGGCGGGAAAACTGCCTTCCAGGGCGGATCCCCCGATACCGGCCAGAACGCTCAGTGGCAGGTTCCCCTGGAATTGATTGATCTCGAATGTGTGGATATGTCCTTGCAGCACCAGCTGGACATTTGATGGCATCAAATCCGGGAAGTGACTCCCTTCCAGCGCCATTCCCACTGCACCACTGTCCGTGAAGTATCCGGTGAGCGGCTTGTAACCATATCCCAACACCGGGTGATGCAGTACCAGCCAGTTGAACGGCTGCCGCGCTGCCAGCTCCGCCGCTTGCGCCCAGCGGGTTGCAAAGATTTCAAGACTGTTTTTGTCGGAAGCGCCTGCTGAATCGAATACGATGAGCTGGCGCTGTGCTCCCAGGGGAACGGCGAACGGCTCGGTGAAATCTTCTGCGTAGGGGGGGGCCCCTTTGCAGGCTCGTGCCGCATCATAAGGGCGCGCATCCAGGAAACGGAACCAGCCCTGACCCGCGCGGGCGCAAGATTCATGGTTGCCGCGAGCCATGACCCAAGGGGCCGCTTCCAATAGTGGTTTTGCCGGTTCAAAAAAATCCGCCTTCCAGGTTTTCCAGCCGTAACCGTAAGGGCTGCCGGAACACCCACCGACCAGACAGCGGCTTTCACGGTAGTTGTAGTCCCCCACATGAATCACCAGATCCGGATGATCGGCCGCGGCACTGTGGGCGATGCTGGCCAGGGGCCAACGGGCGGGATCGTTGCAATCCTGGAAGGAAGCCGGCCATTTCATGCGGCAACCGCTGTCGCCCAGCACCACGATCCGATGGGCCGCAGTCACCGGCAAAGGCAGCTCCCGGCCTTCAAACAGCACATGATGGGCGTTTTCAGGCAACACGAGTTCACAAGCCTGTACAGGAAATGTGGCTGCCTGCCGCAGACCCGATTCCTGGGGTTCTGCCCTGACTTTCATGGGGGTGGGCTTGTGGTCAACGTCCAGCGTGGGGCAGGAGCGGCCGGGTTCAATCAGCGCGCGCGCAATGGTCTGCCCCTCGGGCCCCAACAGCACGTACGTCATTGATTCCTGCGCTACTGCAGGCTGGACCAGGCACAACCAGGCAAGCGCAAGCGCTACAACATTTCCAAACCGGTAACCCATTTTTCCTATGACCTGAACTCCACCCAAACCTGGAACAGACGCGATTCCCCTGTCATCGCCGCCGGTGGCTGAGGATACTGTGCATCCCGGACAGCGAGCAAGGCTGCCCGGTCAAACACCCGGAAACCGCTGGAAACGATGATCCGTGCGCTGCTCTGGACGCCGTGGGATAACCGGAATTCAACTCGCGCCCTGCCAGTAAACTGCATTTCGCTGGCCGATTCGGGGTAAACCAAGGCAGCCTGCACGGCGGCCCGGACTTTGGCCATGTAGTCCGCCAGCAGGTCGGGAGAGGGTTGGGCGGGAGCTGGCGGTGCCGGTGGTGTTGCCGGACGCGATTTCTCCGCAAACGGGGAAGGCTCTGCCGCTTTTACCGGTTGCTGGACAGGCGTGGGTTGGGGTACCGGAACTGGCACCACTTTCCGGGGCAAAGGCGTCTTCTGCACCGGACGTGGCGGCTCTGGCGGAGTCGGCTTGGGCTCCGGAGGTACCTCCGCAAGCTGGATGGCCACCGGGGCTTTGGCCTCGGTGGGCGGATGCAGCGTTTGCACCAGGAAAACCAATGCAGTCACTGCCGCCAGCAGCACCAGTTCGACGGTCAATGCGAGCCCGAATGATGACAGCCATCCCTCCCGCTTTTCGGGAACCGCTGCGAACACGGACTCCAGGGCTTCAGTCCGCACGACGGGCGGCAATGGCTATCTGGGAGACTCCGGCTGCCTTGACGGCATCCAGCACGCCCATCACTTTCTGAAGCGCCACACCCTGGCCACCCACGATGGTGACCGCGGTTTTGGGACCCATGGTGCGCAGGCGTGCGGTCAGGGCAGCTGGTGCAATGGGGGCATGCTCCACCTGCATGACCCCGTCCTCACCCAGTTCCACCAACAGCTTTGGGGCCGGCAAGGGTGCTGCCGTGGTGCTGGTGGGCAGTTTGGTCACGTGACCCGATGAAGGAATCATTTTCAGCAGCAGCATCGCAAAAAATACCAACAGAAACAACATGATGTCGATCATCGGTATGATTTCGATGCGGGCTCGCCGCTCGTTGAGGTAACGCATGGGTAGGAGTCTGCGCCGGCAGTTGACGTTTTAGAGTGATTGCAGGTGCCCCTGAATCGTGGCATCGGCACGGTTCAGGATCATGATCTTGAGCGTTTCCATCTGGTGCACCACCAGCCGGATGCGCGTGTTCAGGCTGTTGAAAAAAATCAGGCCCACCATGGCCACCACCAGTCCGGAGGCCGTGGCCAGCAAGGCTTCGGCAATGCCCGAAGTCACTTCGGTTGCAGCATCCTGGCCCGACCCCAGCACACTGAAGGCGTTGAACATGCCCAGGATGGTGCCGAACAGGCCCAGCAAGGGGGCCAGCGTGATGATGGTATCGAGCATCCAGAGAGACCGGTCCAGCTTGGGCACTTCATGCATCACCGCTTCCTCGAGCGTACTGTCCATGGATTCGCGGTCAGCCCTCGTGGCCGGCTGTGCGCTGCTGGCCGCGTCGATCAGTTGCCGGTGCGGCAGCTTGGGGTACTTGTGAAATATGTCGGTCAGCCCTTCATGGCTGTCGGAATTGCGTGACTTCAGAAGCCGGATGAGGTGGTCGCCTGCCTCAAGCATGTTGGACAGATAGCGGCTGCGCTCGATAATGACGGTCAGCGCGAGCGTGAGCAACAACAGCATCAGGTACAGGGTACCGCCGGAATCATTCGCAATATCAATCAGATGAGTCATGTTCATGGGCGTGCCATCAGGAAAATTTGCTGCATTATGGGCGTCCTCCATTGCAAAACCGTGACAGCTCACCAACCCGTTCATCGGGCGGCCCCAGTTGTCAAATGACTCCTATATCAGATAGTCTTATAGATTTTCCCCATCCTGAAGTCCCGTTGGAGCGCAACATGCCATTCCTCAGCCGGAATCCGGCCACCGAAGAGTCTTACGGCGAATTTCCCTCGACAGACAAAACCACGCTCCTGGCAACGCTGGGGCGCGTGCAGGAGGCCCAGAAGTCGTGGCGCGAAGTTCCGCTGGCCGAACGTGCGGCCGCCCTGCTGCGCCTGGGCAGCGCCCTGCTGGCCAAGCGCGACGAACTGGCTCGGCTGATCACCGAGGAAATGGGAAAAGTACAGCGTGAAGCCCGGGCTGAAATTGAAAAATGCGCCCGCCTTTGCGAGTACTGCGCAACCGAAGGCATTGCGCATCTGGCCCCTGAACCGGCCCCCATCACCGGCAGTCGGGCCTATGTCTCCTATCAACCTCTGGGCGTGGTGCTGGGCATCATGCCCTGGAATTTCCCCTTCTGGCAGGTGTTGCGCTTTGCCGTTCCCGCGCTTCTGGCGGGAAATGCCGCGGCTTACAAGCATGCTCCCAACGTGCCGCGCTGCGCGCTGGCCCTGGAATCCCTGGCACTCGAAGCCGGATTGCCTCCGCGCCTGTTGGCCAATCTGTTCATTGATGACGCATTGGTGGCCGAAGCCATTGCCAGCCCGTACGTGCATGCCGTGACTGTGACCGGATCGGAACGCGCAGGGCGAGCCGTGGCAGCCCTGGCCGGCGTGCACCTCAAAAAATGCATTCTGGAACTGGGCGGTTCGGACCCCTTCGTGGTCCTGGCTGATGCAGATCTGGAATGGACCGTACGCCAGGCGGTGAAATCCCGCTACATGAACTGCGGACAGGCCTGCATTGCCGCCAAACGCTTCATTCTCACGCCGGAAATTGCGGACGCCTTTGTTCAGCAGTTCGTTGAACAGGTCGCCACCCTGAAAACGGGCGATCCATTCGATCCCTCGACCTCCATGGGGCCCCTGGCCCGGCGCGACCTGCGCGAGCACCTGGACCTGCAGGTGCGCACGGCCCTCTCCGGCGGTGCCCAGGCATTGCTGGGTGGTCACCCCGAAGTCGGTCCGGGATGGTTTTATGCACCCACCGTCCTGGATGGAATCACGCCCGCTTCACCGGTCTGGCAGCAGGAACTGTTTGGACCGGTGGCCCTGATCGTGCGTGCGCACAGCGAGCAGGAAGCCCTGACACTGGCTAACGACACGCCTTACGGACTGGGCTCCTCGGTCTGGAGCCGGGACGTGGCCCGGGCTGAACAGTTTGCGGCCCGCATCGAGGCGGGCTGCTCCTACGTCAACAGCCTGGTGAAATCCGATCCGCGCCTGCCCTTCGGCGGCGTCAAGAACTCGGGCTTCGGGCGCGAACTGTCCGCGCACGGAATCCGGGAATTCACCAACGTCAAAACCTTGTGGATCAGGGAATCCGGCAACGCCTGAGTCACCCCAGAAACAGGGAATAGGCCGGGTTGGCCGTTTCATCCACCCAGGGGTAACCCAGGTTGTCCAGAAAACGCTGGAATGCCTTGGCATCAGCGGGGGGAACCTGGAAACCCACCAGCACCCGACCGTAGTCTGCCCCGTGATTGCGGTAGTGAAACAGGCTGATGTTCCAGCCCGCGCTCATGCTGTTGAGAAACTGGGTGAGCGCCCCGGGCCGCTCGGGAAATTCGAAACGGTAGATCAGCTCATGCCGGGCCTGCGGGGCCCGCCCGCCAACCAGGTGGCGGATGTGCAGCTTGGCCATTTCGTTCTCGCTCAAGTCCAGCGTCCTGATGCCATGGCGCTTGAGCGACTTCAAAAGGGTTCCGGACTCGCCGGCATGGGCCACCGAAATGCCCACGAAGACATGAGCCTCGCGCTCGTCCGCATAACGGTAGTTGAACTCGGTGATGGACCGGTTCCCCAGCAATTCGCAGAATCGGCGAAAACTTCCCGGCTCTTCCGGAATGATTGCGGCAAATACCGCCTCGCGTTTCTCGCCAAGTTCGGCACGCTCCGCGATGAAGCGCAGCCGGTCGAAATTCATGTTGGCGCCGCAGGCAATCGCCACCAGATTCCTGTCCCGCAGGCGGTCGCGGGCAACCACCTGCTTCATTCCCGCAATCGCCAGGGCCCCTGCAGGTTCGAGAATGGCCCGGGTGTCGTCATAAACATCTTTCACGGCGGCGCAGATCGCATCGGTATCCACCGTGACGATTTCGTCCACCAGCATTTTGCACAGACGGAATGTTTCCACGCCCACCTGCCGCACGGCCACACCGTCCGCAAAAAGCCCCACCTGGTCCAGCCGGACACGCCGCCCGGCTTCCAGCGATCGCTTCATGGCGTCGGAATCCTGCGGCTGCACGCCGATGATGCGAATCTCCGGACGAAGCCGCTTCACGTAAGCCGCCACGCCCGAAATCAGCCCGCCACCGCCGATCGCCACAAAAATGGCTTCAATCGGGCCGGTATGCTGGCGCAGGATTTCCATGGCGATGGTGCCCTGGCCGGCAATGACATCCGGGTCGTCATAAGGATGAACGAAGGTGTAGCCATGGCGCTCTGCCAGCAACTGGGCATGCTCCTGGGCTTCCGAGTAGGAGACGCCCTCCAGCACCACTTTCGCCCCTCGCGCCCGCACCGCGTCCACCTTGATGGACGGGGTGGTGACCGGCATGACGATCAGGGCCTTGACGCCCATGCGCTGTGCGGCCAACGCCACGCCCTGGGCATGATTACCGGCACTGGCTGCGATCACCCCCAGGGCCAGTTGCTGCTTCGTGAGCGAGGCCATCTTGTTGTAGGCGCCGCGCAGCTTGAAGGAAAACACCGGCTGCAGGTCTTCCCGCTTGAGCAGTACCGTATTTGCCAGCCGCTGCGACAGCGTCGGCGCCCTCTGCAGCGGACTTTCGATCGCCACCTCGTAGACTCGGGTGGCGTTGAGGATTCGTTCCAGGTAATCGGTTTTCTTCATGTCAGGCAGGCCTCGATAACCTGCTGAGGTTAGCAAACTTTCCGCCAATCCCCAAAACCGGTTGAGCCGCTGTCTTCTTGCGGTTATGCTGGAAGCCTGAGGACAGGGCATCATGACACAGGACGAACTGAAACAAGCCGCCGCGCGCGCAGCGCTCGATTACATTCCGCACGATGCCATCGTGGGAGTCGGTACAGGATCCACGGTTAACTTTTTCATCGAGGAACTGGCAAAGATCAAGGGGCGCATTGAAGGTGCCGTTTCCAGCTCCGATGCTTCCTCGGCCCGCCTCAAGGCAGCCGGCATTCCCGTCCTGGACCTCAACGGCGTCAACGAACTGCCGGTCTACGTGGACGGCGCGGATGAAATCACGCCCCATCTCGCCATGATCAAAGGGGGAGGCGGTGCGCTCACCCGAGAAAAGATCGTGGCGGCCGTGGCTGAAAAGTTTGTGTGCATCGCTGACGAAAAGAAGCTGGTGCCCGTGCTGGGCAAGTTTCCGCTGCCGCTGGAAGTCATTCCCATGGCGCGCAGCCACGTGGCGCGGGAGGTGGCCCGCCTGGGCGGGCAGCCGGTGTTGCGCGAAGGGTTTGTGACCGATAACGGCAATATCATCCTCGACGTGCATCATCTGGACCTGCAGGATCCGGTGGCCATGGAAACCCGCCTTTCCGCCATCACCGGTGTCGTCATGTGCGGGATTTTTGCACGCCGCCCGGCCGACGTGCTTGTCCTGGCCACCACGCAAGGCATTCGTGTCTCGAAAAGATAGTCTGGGAGATCAGCATGGCGACTGAACACATCACCAAGCAATTTGATATCGAACTGGAAACAGTGCGCGCCAAGGTGCTGAAAATGGGCGGCCTGGTCGAGGAGCAAATCGAACGGGCGGTGGAAGCGCTTCACATGGGCAATGTGACCATCGCCGACGAAGTCATTGCGCACGACCACCGCGTCAACGGCCTGGAAGTCAGCATCGATGAGGACTGCACGCACATCATTGCGCGCCGCCAGCCGGCGGCCAGCGACTTGCGCCTGGTGCTGGCCATCATCAAGACCATCACCGACCTGGAACGGATCGGTGATGAAGCTGAAAAAATTGCCCGCATGGCCAAGCTGATCCACGAATCGGACCGGCTGCATGCGCCCCTGCCCGTGGACTTGCGTCATGCCGCCCGCCTTGCGGTGCAGATGCTGGGGCGTGCCCTGGACGCCTTTGCACGCCTCGATGCCAACAGCGCCATGCAGGTGCTGCGGGACGACCGGGACGTGGACGAGTCCTTCCGGGGAATCCTGAGACAGCTCATCACGTTCATGATGGAAGACCCCAGAACCATTTCCAACTCGATCGAAATCCTTTTTGCAGCCAAGGCGATCGAGCGCATCGGAGATCACGCCAAGAACATGGCGGAATACGTCATCTTCCTCGTCAAAGGCAAGGACGTCCGCCACACCTCCGTGGAAGAAATCGAACGCGCCGTGACGACCTGAAAGGCTTCAGGCGCTGGGCGGCACGTAGCCCGCCGCCTGCTCGGCCCCTTCACCAAAGAAATGGGCTTCCATCTGCTGCGCCAGGTATTGGCGCGCCTTGGCGTCCGCCAGGTTCAGGCGGTTTTCATTGATCAGCATTTTCTGCAGCTCGATCCACTGCTTCCAGGCTTCTTCCGACACTTCATTGAAAATGCGTTGACCGAGGGGGCCGGGATAGGGCGGAAAATCCAGCCCTTTGGCTTCCCGTTGCAGTTTGATGCAGTACACCGTACGACTCATGGCTATTTGACCTTTGGAGCAATGTCCGGAATCTGTTTGACGAAAACCTTGGAACGGCGCTGAAAATTGTAAAGCGCCTGTTTGGCCTGGGGCATCTGGTCAATGGTGGTTTCCAGGAAGCCGCGTTCCGCAAACCACTGGCCCGTGCGCGTGCTGAGCAGGAACAATTGCCGGATGCCCTGGCTGCGCGCCTGCTGCTCCACATACTGCAGCAGGTGATCGCCCCGCCCCAGGTTCCTGAATTCGGGCGTGACTGCAAGACAAGCCAGCTCACCAGCATTTTCGCCAGGGAATGGATAGAGCGCCACGCAGCCGATCACCCGGCCTTCGTGCACCAGCACGGAAAAACGGTCAATCTCCCCTTCCAGCAGCACCCGGCTGCGTTTCACGAGCACCCCATCCGACTCCAGCGGCTCGATCAGGGCAAGAATGCCCGGAACATCTTCCAGGTTGGCCGGGCGCAATACATCGTGGGTATCGCGCATCACCATGGTGCCCACCCCCTCCCGCGTGAACAGTTCCTGCAGCAAGGCGCCGTCCACATGCCGGGAAATCAGGTGCACGCGCGGCACCTGGTTGCGACAGGCCCGAACGGCGCAAGGAAGGTAATAGGCCACATCTTCCGGCTGGGGCTGGCCGCTTTTCAGGAGTGCTTCCGCTTCCTGGGCCGTCATTTCTGAAATGGTCTGGCCGCGGCTGTTCATCACGCCGGGGGTGTCGGTGAGGAAAATCAGCTTTTCAGCACCCAGGGCAATGGCCGTTGCCGTGGCCACTTCCTCCACGGTCAGGTTGAAGATTTCTCCGGTGGGCGAATAGCCCAGGGGAGGCAGCAGCACGATCTCCTCGTCGTCCAGGCGGCGGCGAATACCTTCGGCATCGACCCTCCGAACCAGGCCGGTATGCTGGAAATCGACCCCGTCCACCACCCCGATGGGCCGGGCCATGACGAAATTGCCGCTGGCCACGCGGATGGCGGACCCGGCCATGGGCGAGTTGGCCACACCCATGGACAGCAATGCTTCGATTTCAAAACCGAGCGTGGCCGCCGCTTCGATCACGCAATTGAGCGCCAGCGCATCCGTCACCCGCGTGCCATTGACGTAATGGGGCTGGACTCCGCGGGCACTGAGACGCGCTTCCGTCTGCGGACGTGCCCCGTGCACCAGCACAAGCCGCACACCCAGGCTTTCCAGCAGGTTAAGGTCATGGGTGAGCGCAATGAATTTCCCGTCCGCCACCACTTCGCCGCCAAAGGCAATGACGAAAGTGCGGTTCTGGAACGCGTTGATGTAGGGCGCGGCCGAGCGGAACCAGTTGATGAAGGAATCGGATCGGGTCATGTGCCGATTATAGCGGGTGACGAACCGGTTCTTGGACAAAATCGCCCCACCGGGCCTGGAGGGCGGATACCAGGGCCAAAGCGGCCGTTTCCGTGCGCAGGATGCGCGGCCCCAGGCGCAAAGGCTGAAAACCTGAAGAACGGGCTGCCCGCTCCTCTTCCCCGGACAGGCCGCCTTCGGGCCCGACCAGCAGGATGACAGGACCCGCAGGCGGTGGAAGGTCTGCCAGGGAAACTTCACCCTGGGGCGACAGCATCAAGCGAAGCCCATTTTGCGGCAAGCGGGCAAGCCAGGTCCGCAGGGGTTCTATGGGGTCCACTTCCGGCACCCGGTTGCGTCCGGATTGCTCGCAGGCAGCCTCCGTCACGCGTCGCCAGTGCTCCAGGCGGCGCGCCGCCCGTTCTTCGGAAAGTCGCACCACGCTGCGCTCCGCCTGCAAGGGGGTACAGCGGGATACCCCCAGCTCCACCGCTTTCTGCAGGATCCAGTCCATTTTTTCCGTGGCACACAGGGACTGTCCAAGCCAAAGCTGCAAGGGCGATTCCGCTTCACGCGCACAGAAGGATTCAGGCATCACCAGAACCTTTCCTTCGCCACTGCGGGAGATGCGCACCCGATGCTCGCCCCCCGTTCCGTCAAACAGGATGAGCGCATCGCCGGTTTTGAGGCGCAGGACCCTGAGCGCATGGTGGGCCGCGGTAGGCGGCAGCTCGTACTCTCCTGCCATTTCCAGCGCCACAGGGATGAAGAAACGGGGGATGGCCACTTGATCTGGGGTGTACCGGACACGAAAGGCCCTCATGCTATCATGAGCCTCATGCTTGAATCGCTCATCCAGGTTGTCAAGTCGGTTGCCCACACGGAAATCATGCCGCGCTACCTGAAGGTGGCCCATGACCGGAAAAACGATGGCAGCCTGTTCACCCAGGCCGATCTGGCCTCACAGGAAGCGCTGGTCTCAGCGCTCGCCAAGCTTCACGACTGCCCCATCCTGGGAGAGGAAATGTCGGAAGCGCGCCAGAAAGCGCTCTGGCAGGACAACCATGCCGGCGTCTGGTGCGTCGACCCCATCGACGGCACTTCCAATTTCGTGCACGGGATTCCCTATTTTGCCGTTTCCGTGGCCCTCATGAAGGGCGGGCAGCCGGTTCTGGGCGTGGTGTACGACCCTGTGGCCGACGAGACGTTCTACGCGGAAAAGGGGGGAGGGGCCTGGCTTGATGGCGTGCAGTTGCCCATCATCTCGTCCAGTCCGGATTTCGCCGAAGCCGTGGCTGCCGTGGACCTCAAGCGCCTCCCCGAAAAACTCGCCCTGGCTTTGGGCCACCGGCCGCCTTACGCATCCCAGCGCAATTTTGGGGCCAGTACGCTGGAATGGTGTTACGTGGCCGCAGGCCGCTTCAACCTTTACCTGCATGGCGGACAGAAGCTCTGGGATTATGCGGCAGGCTCCCTCATTCTGGAGGAAGCCGGAGGGCGCTGCAGCACCCTGGAACACGATGACTTCTGGGCTGCCCCCCCCTGGAAACGTTCAGTGATTGCCGGGCTTTCACCTGCCCTGTTTTACGAGTGGAGAGCCTGGCTGCGGGAGCATCTCTAGCCGGCCTTGCGCTGACGCACCCCCACCTGGGGCAGCATTTGCGGCGCCTGTTCCAGCAGAAACTGCTTGAATGCCCGGGCCACCGGCGACAACCGTTTTTCGCGGTGGTGCACCAGGTTCCAGTCGCGCACAATGGGCAGCCCCGGTACTGGCAGGATGGTCAGCCGTTCCGTTTCCAGTTCCAGCGTCACCGTGTGCTCCGAAAGGAAGGCAATGCCCATGCCGGCGATGGCCGCCTGCTTGATGGTTTCGTTGCTGCTCATTTCCATGCGCGGCTTGACGCCCAGCCCATGGGATGCCAGGAAACGTTCCAGTAGTTGACGGGTCCCCGAGCCCTTTTCGCGCAGCAGGAAGGGCTCCTCAGCCACCCGTTCCAGCGTCAGGCGCTTCAGGCCAACCAGCGGGTGGGCGGGTCTCGCCACGATGATATGGGCATTGCGGGCGAAAGGTTCCATGACCACCCCCAGCTCTTCCGGCGGCTGCCCCATGATGACCAGATCCACTTCGTTGTGCATCAACTGATGCACGATGCCTTCGCGGTTGCTGACGGACAGCTTGAGCTGAACGGCCGGATGCAGTTCGCAGAAACGCGTAAGCAGCGTGGGCGCGAAGTATTTGGCCGTACTGATGATGGCGATGTCGAGGCGGCCGCTCACCCCTTCCCGCAAGCTCTCGATCGCCTCCTGGGCATCCTTCATCTGGCGCGCGATGATGCGGGCATGCTGATACAGCTCTTCCCCGGCCTGGGTCAGGAAGATGCGCTTGCCCATCTGCTCGAACAGCGGGATGCCGATGACGTCTTCCAGTTGCTTGATCTGCATGGAGACTGCCGGCTGCGTCAGATGCAGTTCCTCGCTGGCCCTTGAAAAGTTGAGCAGTCGGGCCACCGACTCGAATATTTGCAATTGCCTGAACGTGAAATGCACGGCCAACCCCATAAGAAATATTTATAAGTCCATTTTATAATGGCTTCATTAATTCCTCATATTTTTTTATAATGTCGGGCAATACCTTAACTGTTGCGACACTCCACTGTGGGGTCGCGGATAATCGGGCCCGGTTTTCATTACTGCATTTTTACTAAATCCGCACTGACGAGGAGAACTTCATGGCTGTTCGCATTGGAATCAACGGATATGGCCGTATCGGCCGAAATGTGCTGCGCGCGCTGTACGAAACCGGGAACCGGCATGGGCTTCAGATCGTGGCCATCAACGATCTGGGAAACCCCGAAACCAATGCCCACCTGACCCGGTATGACACGGCCCACGGCAGGTTCAGGGCCGACGTGGCCGTCCGTGACGATGCAATGATCATCAACGGTGACGTCATCCGTGTGTTCTCCCATCGCAATCCCGCAGACATTCCCTGGGGCAGCGTGGGCGTTGACGTGGTGCTGGAATGCACCGGCCTCTTCACCAGCAAGGAAAAAGCCTCGGCCCACCTGAAAGGCGGCGCAAAAAAGGTGGTGATTTCCGCACCGGGCGGCAACGACGTGGATGCAACCGTGGTTTACGGTGTCAACCATCATGTCCTGAAATCCGACATGACCGTGATTTCCAATGCCTCCTGCACCACCAACTGCCTGGCCCCCCTGGTGAAACCGCTGCATGAGTCCATCGGCGTGGTCAAAGGGTTGATGACCACGGTGCACTCCTACACCAACGACCAGGTTCTGACCGACGTCTACCACTCCGACCTGCGCCGTGCGCGTTCGGCCACCATGTCGATGATCCCCACCAAAACCGGGGCTGCCGCTGCAGTAGGCCTGGTGCTGCCTGAACTCAACGGCAAGCTGGATGGCTTCGCCGTGCGCGTTCCCACCATCAACGTGTCCCTGGTGGACCTGACTTTCGAAGCAGCCCGCGCGACCACGGTAGAGGAAGTGAATGCCCTCATGAAAGCGGCTGCCGATGGACCTCTCAAAGGTGTGCTCAACTACAACACAGCCCCCCTGGTGTCGATTGATTTCAACCACGACCCAGCATCCAGCACGTTTGACGCCACCCTGACCAAAGTATCGGGAGGCACGCTGGTGAAGGTGCTGGCCTGGTATGACAACGAATGGGGGTTCAGCAACCGCATGCTGGATGTCACCGCAGCCTGGATGGCTGCCTGAATCACGGCCCGCACAGGAAAAACACCATGAGCATCATTCGCATGCAAGACCTCGATCTTGCCGGTAAACGCGTGCTGGTCCGGGTCGATTTCAATGTGCCGCTGAAGGATGGCGTCATCACCGACGATACGCGCATCAGGGCCAGCCTGCCGGGCATCCGCCAGGCCTTGACCGCCGGGGCGCGCCTCATGCTGATGTCCCATCTGGGTCGTCCCACGGAAGGCACTTTCGACGAGGCCAGCTCCCTTGCCCCGGTGGCCCGGCGACTGTCGGAACTGCTGGGTGGCCAGCCCGTACCGCTGATCCGGCACTGGCTGGATCAGGAAATTTCGGTGGAACCCGGGCAGGTGGTCCTGTTTGAAAACGTCCGTTTCAATCCCGGCGAGAAGAAGGACGACGAAGCCCTGTCGCGTCGCATGGCCGCCCTGTGCGATGTTTTCGTGATGGATGCCTTTGGCACCGCCCATCGCGCCGAGGCATCCACCCATGGCGTGGCCCGCTTTGCGCCTGTGGCCTGCGCCGGCCCCCTGCTGGCAGCCGAATTGGATGCCCTGGGGCGCGCCCTGAAGCAGCCGGCCCGTCCGCTGGTGGCCATCGTGGCCGGATCGAAGGTGTCAACCAAGCTGACCGTGCTTTCGACCCTGTCCCAAAAAGTCGACCAGCTGATCGTTGGTGGTGGCATTGCCAACACGTTCCTGCTGGCTGCCGGCAAAAAAATCGGCAAATC
Source organism: Betaproteobacteria bacterium (assembly GCA_028866015.1). Taxonomy (GTDB): domain Bacteria; phylum Pseudomonadota; class Gammaproteobacteria; order Burkholderiales; family Ferrovaceae; genus JAKBAT01. The sequence goes on along the minus strand of JAGWIW010000006.1, from coordinate 43,539 downwards.
CCTGGCCGAACCTGACCTGGTGGAAGAAGCCCGCAACATCATCGAAGCGGCCCGCGCCCGGGGAGGAAACGTCCCCATCCCGGTGGATGTGGTGGTGGCAAAAGCCTTTTCTGAATCGGCCGAAGCCACCCTGAAATCCGTGGACGACGTGTCCGATGACGACATGATCCTGGACATCGGGCCGAAATCAGCCGCCCAGCTGGCCGCCATCCTGAAGGAGGCCGGCACCATCGTCTGGAACGGCCCGGTGGGGGTATTCGAGTTCGACCAGTTCGGGCAGGGCACCAAGGCATTGGCCATGGCCATTGCCGATTCGAATGCCTTTTCCATCGCTGGGGGAGGAGATACGCTCGCAGCCGTGGCAAAATACGGGATTGCTGACCGGGTGTCCTACATTTCTACCGGCGGCGGCGCGTTCCTCGAATTTCTGGAAGGTCGCGAACTGCCTGCCGTAAGCGTGCTGGAATCCCGCACCCATTGAACCATAATAGATTGTTTATAAAGGAGTTTTAAGCAGATGCCCCGTCGCACCAAAATCGTCGCCACCATAGGCCCTGCGTCCAGCAGCCCGGAAGTCCTGGAACGCATGATCCTGGCTGGCATGGACGTCGCCCGCCTCAACTTTTCGCACGGTTCCGAGCAGGACCACCGCGAGCGCGTCGAGACGATCCGCGCCATCGCCAAAAAACTGGGGCGCACCGTGGGCATTCTGGGCGACCTGCAAGGCCCCAAAATCCGGGTCGGCAAGTTCCGTGACTCGAAAGTCCTGCTCAAGGCAGGCGACACGTTCATCCTGGATGCAGACTGCGCCCTGGGAGACCAGGAGCGGGTCGGCCTGGATTACAAGGAACTGCCACAGGATGTTTCCGGCGGCGATGCCCTCCTGCTGGATGACGGAAAAATCGAGTTGCGCGTCGAAAAGGTGGCGGGCAACCAGGTCTACACCACCGTGGTCCAGGGCGGCCCCCTGTCCAACAACAAGGGCATCAACCGCCGTGGCGGAGGCTTGACCGCCCCCGCCCTGACCGAAAAGGACATGGAAGACATCAAGCTGGCGGCCCGCCTGAAGGTGGACTACCTTGCCGTCTCCTTTCCCCGTTCCGGTGCGGATGTGCAATGGGCGCGCGACCTGATGGTCAAGGCCGGAGGGCACGCCCACATCCAGTCCAAGATCGAACGTGCGGAAGCCATCGACGCCCTGGAAGACATCATTGCAGCCAGCGACTCCATCATGGTGGCCCGCGGCGACCTGGCGGTCGAAGTGGGTGATGCGGCAGTGCCCGCCATGCAGAAACGCATGATCCGGCTTGCGCGCCAGATGAACAAGACCGTCATCACGGCCACGCAAATGATGGAATCCATGATATCGAGCCCCGTCCCCACCCGTGCCGAAGTGTCCGATGTGGCCAATGCCGTGCTCGATGGCAGCGATGCCGTGATGCTTTCCGCCGAATCTGCCGCGGGTCAGTATCCGGTGGAAGCCATTGCCGCCATGGCTCGGGTTTGCACGGAAGCTGAAAAACAGGGAGTCCAGCCTTTTTCGGATGTAGAACCGCTCGACCGCATCGACCGTGTGGAAAAGGCGGTGGCTCGCGCCGTCATCCATACCACCCGCCATCTGGACGTGAAAGCCATCGCAGCACTCACCCAGAGTGGCGCCACGGCCTTGCTCATGTCCCGCGCGGACACCAACGTGCCGATTTACGCCATGACTCCGGTGGAAGAAACCCAGCGTCGCGTTACCCTGTTCCGCGGCGTCTATCCGGTCGATTTCCAGCACACCACCCTGGGGCCTGCGGAAATCATGGCCCTGGCCGAAGCCAAGCTGCTGGAGCTGGGCGCGGTAAAGGCCGGTGACCTGATTCTGCTGACCATCGGCGAACCCATCGGCAGCCCGGGCGGCACCAACACCATGAAAATCATCCGGATCGGTGACCTGCATTGAGCGTCAAGCCTGTCCTGCAGACCGACATCCGTTCCTTGCCGCTGGTGGCACGCGGCAAGGTTCGTGACATTTACGCAGTGGGTGACGATCACCTGCTGCTGGTGACCACGGACCGCCTGTCGGCCTTCGATGTGGTTTTCCCCACGCCCATTCCCGGCAAGGGCATCATTCTCAACACACTCACGAATTTCTGGTTCAGTCACTTTGAAGACCGGGTTCCCAACCACCTGAGCGGCATCGACCCGGAAAGCGTCGTCAGCGCAGAGGAACGGGACCAGGTGGCCGGCCGTTCCGTGGTGGCCAAACGCATGCAGGCGCTGCCGCTGGAAGCGGTGGTGCGGGGCTACATCGAAGGGTCTGGCTGGAAGGAATACCAGGCCCAGGGTTCCATCTGCGGCATTGCCCTCCCTCCCGGCCTGCAACGTGCAGAACGCCTGCCCCAGCCTCTTTTTACGCCGGCAACCAAAGCGGCCGTGGGCGACCACGACGAGAACATCGACTTCGACAGGGCCGTGCAGCTGGTGGGTGCTGAGCGGGCGGCCCAGGTTCGCGACAAGGCCCTGGAGCTGTACCAGGCCGCGGCAGACTACGCCTGGGCTCGCGGCATCATCATTGCCGACACCAAATTCGAATTCGGCCTGGACCGGGACGGCACGCTCACGCTCATCGACGAAGTGCTGACCCCGGATTCCTCGCGTTTCTGGCCGCGGGACAGCTATCGTGTGGGGGAAAGCCCGGAAAGTTTCGACAAGCAGTTCGTGCGCAACTGGCTGGAATCCATCCACTGGAACAAACAGCCGCCAGCTCCGGAGTTGCCCGAAGCCATTGCTTCCGGCACGGCAGCCAAGTATCAGGAAGCGCTCACCCGCCTGACTCAGCGCTGAGCAGGCCCAGCACGATTTTCCATTCTGCAGGCGTTACGGGCGTGATGGACAGGCGGTTTCCGCGCGCCAGCAACCGCATGTCCTGAAGCGCTGGTTCAGCGCGCAACGCAGCCAGGGGCAGCAACGGCGTCTTTTTCACGGCCCGGACTTCCACGTTGTACCAGCGCGGCCGCTCACGGGTGGCCTTGGGATCGTAATAAGGGGATGCGGAATCGAATTGGGTTTCATCGGGAAGGGCCAGGCGCGACACTTCAGCGAGCCCGGCAACGCCCGGCTGTGGGCAGCTCGAATGATAGAACAGCACCCCATCTCCCACCTTCATGTCCCTCATCATGTAGTTGCGCGCCTGGTAATTGCGAACGCCAAACCAGTCCACGCGTTGCCCCGGGCTTTGCAGCAGGTCGTCAATACTGACTTCGGAGGGTTCGGATTTCATCAGCCAGTAGGCCATGGATTGGGGGTCCCCCGCAGGTGTCGTCCGGTCGGCATCTTGAACCCAAGCCTCTAGAAGGTGGCTGTCTACCGGGTGCATCAGGCGCTTCCAGGTAGGACGCGCACAACAGCACCCATCGGGTCGACAGCCAGGGTTAGATGATTATCGGTTCAAAGAATTGAAACCGTAACGAGCACCCCAGGGGAATCTTAAAAAAGGGTTTCCTGCTCAAAGAAACAGCGATCCAGTCGCTCTTCCAAGTCTTTTATTCTACGCTTGACGTCGACCACATCCCAGCTGCTGGCCGCTTTTTGTTCAAGCATTTCATAGACCGCATTCAGTCCGGCCATCACTGCCGCCCGTTCCGGCCCGATCCCTTCCGAATGGGAACGGACTTCGCGCATGCGCCGGTCCAGTTCCTGAGCGGCCTCCAGCAGCAACGGCTTGTGTTCGGGTGCACAGGAAACCTTGTACGGCCTGTCCATGATGGAAAATTCCAACGCGACGGATTCAGGTGTGGCCATGTCTAGCTCGGAACCTGGGCAACAAGTTGTTCGAGACGGTGCCGCGCTTCTTCCATGCGATCGGACAGCACACGCACCTCATCGGTTTTCAGGATCAGCTCCTGGCGCAAGCGCTGGTTTTCCGCGCGCAACGCGTCGCACTGCTCAATGACGCGATCGATTTTGTGTTCCAGACTGGCGAAATACTTTTCCATGAATGCAATATAAATGGCCGCGCGTTGCGGCGTCAATTGCCGTGCGACTAGGCCCCCAAACATTCTTCCGATACAATCCGCCCAGCAGATGTGAATGGTTCACATCGGGGTGCCCGGATGTCCGCTTCGAATCCGGGTGAAACGGGAAACAGGTGAGATGCCTGTGCTGCCCCCGCAACGGTAAGTCTGAATGCTTTGCCACTGTAGTCACTGGGTCGACTGGGTTCATGCCCGCTTCCCGGGAAGACGGCAAAGCTGTGACGGACAAGCCCGGAGACCGGCCCCAGCCACCAAGTCGCCAGAATGGTCTGGCGCACCGGAAATACTGCGGGGTAGCAGTATTCAGGCTCGTCCGTTCAGCTTCACCGAACGCATGCTCCGCCTTGAGTTATCCCAGGTGTTTCCCTGTCATGATGAACAGGGAGATTGTCATGAAACACCCCTTGCAGCCCTCGCGGGCTCCCCGGGCCGCCTTGGGCGCCCTTCTCGTCAGCCTGGCCGCCGTCGGCAACGCCAGCGCCGACAGCGACACGCCGGACCTGTCGCCCATCACGGTCCTGTCTTCCCGCTTCGATGAAACGCCGGCGCAATCCCTGCCGCAGACCACCCTCATCACGGCCGACCAGATTGCGCAAAGCGGCCTGACCGATGTATCCCAGATCCTGCAGAAACTGGGCAACGTGCCGACACGCATCAACCTCAACGGCACGCAGGACCAGTCCATCGACCTGCGGGGTTATGGCATCACGAGCGACAACAACGTGGTGGTCCTGCTGGACGGAGTGCGCCTTTCAGAAATCGAGCAGGCGGCAGCCCGCACGTCCATGGTTCCCGTGGAATCCATCGACCACATCGAAATCTTCAGGGGCGGCTCAAGCGTTCTGTACGGTGAAGGGGCCACCAGCGGCATCATCAACATCGTGAGCAAGAATCATCCGGGCAATAGTGCCATCGCATCGGCCGGCGCAGGCAGTTTTGCCACCAAGGAAGGGAACGTGTGGGCCTCGCGACAGGTGGACAGCACGTCCATCGCCCTATTCGGAAAGGCTTTCAACACCGACAACTACCGGGCCAACAACCAGGCCCAGGTGCGAACTGGAGGCGCTTCCGTGCAATGGCAGCCTGACGCCACCCGGACACTGGGGGTACGACTGTACTCCGACTCTGAAGACACCCATTTCCCCGGCCCCTTGACGCTCGCCCAATTCCAGCAGAACCCGCGCCAGACTCTCACGCCATTCGATGCCGGAACCATTTCGGGCAACACGATGACCGTCTTTGGCAAGGCGATCTATGACCGCACGGAACTGGCTTTGGATGCCAACGTGCGCAACAAGCAGTCGTCCGCCAATTTGCCCAGTCTGGGAGGAAACACCAGTATTGCCGCCAACTTCGCAAGCCTTTCGCCGCGTGCCCGCATCCACGACGCATTCATGCACGGCAGCGAGCTGACGGTGGGGGTGGACCTGAGCCGCTGGGACCGGACCTACTCTTCGGTCTACCCGGCCTATCCCCAATATTCCACAGTGGGAGAACGTCTGATCCAGAACAGCAGTGCAGTCTATGCGCGCGACGACTGGAGCCTCACGCCCACCGATCGCCTGATAGCCGGCGTACGATCAGAACGCCTGCAAAAGGAAGTGGCCTCAACGGACTCATCCAACCTGAGCGCTTTCGAACTGCAATATGTGCGCACCCTGTTTTCTTCGGTCGAATCCTACCTGCGCACCGGCCAAAGCTACCGGGTGGCCAATATCGATGAACTTCGGGGAGCGGCCGGCAATCTGCAACCCCAGACCTCCATGGATTACGAGGCCGGGATCTCGTGGAACCGGTTGGGGCCCAGCAATGCCACCTTGCGCGTGTTTCGCAGCAACATCCAGAACGAACTGATGTTTGACCCGGTCCAGTACCTCAACGTGAACCTGCCGCCCACCCAGCGCCAGGGTCTGGAACTGGAAGGCCGTTACCAGATGGCTTCTCAGATGGCCTTGCGTGCTTCGGGGCAATGGATACGGGCCATTTTTGTGGACGGTCCCTACCAGGGTCACCGCGTACCCCTGGTGCCATTGTTCAACATCCAGGCTGGTGCCGAATGGAAGCCCCTGGAGCGGCAAACTCTGGACCTGTCCGCCCGTCTTGTGGGGCCTCAGGCAGTGGACTCCGATTTTATGGGCGCCTATCCCCCGATCCCTTTTTACTGGACGGCTGACCTGCGCTACAACAGCATGATCACCAGGCAATGGAGCCTGGTGGCCTCGGCCAACAACCTCTTGAACCGGCAGTATTACGACTATGCCAACAGCTACGGCGGCTACTACCCTTCGCCCGGCAGGGCCTTCTCGCTGCTGGCCAAGTACCGCTTCTGAAGCAGGAAGTCAGGCAGAGCGCCGGGGCAGGACTCCGGCGCCGCGCAGCAGGAGAACGGCGCTTCCCGCCAGGGCAGAAGCACCGATCCAGAATGCGAACGCCTCAAGGGTTTGCGGTGCCCAGGTGATCAGATAGGAAGGCAAGCCCTTCAGGCCGTGTTGCGCCACCTTTCCGGAAAACAGGTAAAAGCTGCCGCTGGCCAACGTTTCAGCCACCAGGATGCTGCCCAGGCAGGCGGCCACGATCAACCCGTCCCGCAATTGCCGGTGCAGGTGGCGCGAGGCCACGCGGCCAGCCAGCCATAGGGTGCCGTAAGCCGGGATCATGAACAGGTAGGCTGGCGACATGCAAAAATCGCTGACGCCTCCCCAACGAATGGCGATGGTGTCGAGTGCCGCCACCAGGGCCAGCCCAAGCACCCACCATCCGGCGCGCTGCAGCAACAGCCCCCCCAGGAAAAAGGCGGCCCAGGTGGCCGGCGGCAGGTGGAAAGCGCTCAGGTCATGCTGTCCATGGGTGGCTGCAACCAGCAGTGCGAGGGCCAGCGCCACGATACGGCGTGTACGGTCATCTAAAGTCATATCATTCCAGAATCGGTAAAGTTTCTGCCGTTCATGTTAGCAGATTCCCCGGCCCTTGTTGGCAGTCAGGGCCGGACCTGCGCCCGGGTACGGTATACTGCCAGCCTCTTGTTGCTTCAGGATCACGGCCCGTGCCCCTGCTTTCTTTCCCGGCGCAAAGCGCTGCCCTCTATGGGCGACTGCTCCGCTACGTACTGCCCTACCGGTGGGAATTTGTCGCAGCCATCACCGGCATGATCGTGACGGCAGCCACCGAGCCCCTGCTGCCCGCGCTGCTCAAGCCCATGCTCGACATGAGTTTCGTGCACAAGGATCCGGCCTGGATCCACTGGGTTCCGGTAATGCTGCTGTCCCTGTTCGTGGTTCGCGGCATTGCCAACTTTGTCTCCAAGTTCGCCATGAACTGGGTCGGCAACAAGGTGGTCATGGACCTGCGCGGACAGATGTTCAGCCGCCTCCTGGAACTGCCGGTGCGTTACTTCGACGACCATACGGGAGGAGCGCTCATCTCCAAACTGGTGTTCGACGCCAATCAGGTCATGACCGCGGCCACCACGGTCATCACCAACCTGGTAACGGACTCCTTCGTGGTCCTGGGACTGCTGAGCTGGCTGGTGTATCTGAACTGGAAATTGACCAGCATCACGCTGCTGGCGGCGCCCCCCATCGCCCTGGTGGTCAGGAAATTCAATACGCGCCTGCGCAACGCCAACCGGGAAAACATGAAAGCGATGGGCGGGATCACCACCGTCCTGGATGAAACCATCAGTTGCCAGAAAGTCATCAAGGTGTTCGGAGGCGTGGAGTCGGAAACCGAACGCTTCCGCGAAGCCAGCAATCGCGTGCGCCGCCTCAACATGAAGCAGGCCGCAGCCGGTGCCGCCAATGTGCCTCTGGTCCAGTTTTTCGCCGCACTGGCCGTTGCAGCCATCGTGTGGCTGGCCACGCTTCAGGCCGGCGCCGACGAAACCACCGTGGGCGGGTTTGTTTCCTTCATCACGGCCATGATCATGTTGCTGGCCCCACTCAAGCGGCTTTCGGACATCAGCGAGTCCCTGCAACGGGGCCTGGCCGGATGCGAAAGCATTTTTGAATTGCTGGACCAGAAGCCTGAGGAAGATGCGGGCACCGTGGTTCTGGACCGCGCCCAGGGCCGCCTGCAGTTCGAGCACGTGAGTTTTTCGTACCCGCGCGGCAACAGGCCGGCCATCGATGATTTCACGCTGGATGTTCGCGCCGGTGAAACCATCGCGCTGGTGGGACAGTCGGGAAGCGGCAAAACCACTCTGGCCATGCTGATTCCACGTTTCTATACCCCCACTGCAGGCCGTATCCTGCTGGACGGACATGCGCTGCCCTCACTGACACTGGCAAGCCTGCGCGCCAATATCGCCCTGGTCAGCCAGGACGTGGTGCTGTTCAATGACACGGTGGCACACAACATCGCCTACGGACCCTTGCGCAATGCGGCCCCCGAGCAGATTCGCGCAGCCGCCAAGGCAGCCAATGCCCTGGATTTCATCGAGCAGTTGCCGGAGGGCTTTGACACGCTGCTGGGCGAAAACGGGGCCCGACTGTCCGGTGGCCAGCGCCAGCGCATCGCCATCGCGCGCGCCATCCTCAAGGACGCGCCGCTGCTCATCCTGGACGAAGCCACTTCCGCGCTCGACAGCGAGTCGGAGCGCGCCGTTCAGGCGGCGCTGGAGCGGTTGATGGTGGGGCGAACCACCATCGTCATTGCCCACCGGCTGTCCACCATCGAAAACGCCGATCGCATTGTGGTGCTGCAGGAAGGCCGCATGGTCGAACAGGGCCCGCACCGCGATCTGCTGGCCCGCAGCGGGGTTTATGCCCGTCTTTACCAGATGCAGTCGTTCAGCGGCGCTTGAGCCAAAGCTTGGCGTATCGATAAAAGGTGGCCTGGGCGTTGGATACCGCAAGCAGCAGCCCGTGCCCGCCGTCCAGGAATCCGCGGCGCAGCACATAGGTCCGGAAAAAAGCCCAGAAGCCATGCAGGCAGGCCTGGCCCAGGGTGGCTTGTTCTCCCCGTTCGAAGGCCTGTTGCGCGCCAAGGGTGGAATACCGGTTGGCTTTCTCCAGCGCCTCGTCCAGGGTGATGTAGGTCTCATGCTGCAACGGATGGCACAGGGTGCCCACCTCCCCCTCCACGAGCAGCCGCTCATGCACCAGGTCCCCGGAAAAGCGGGCCTGGCCACGCCGGAACAGCCGCGTCACGTAATCGGGCCACCATCCGCCATGGCGCAGCACCCGTCCGCAATAGCGTGACGCGCGCGGCATGCGGTATGCCGGAGCGGCACCGGGGCGCCGCATCACTGCCTCGATTTCCTCCCGCAAGGCGGCAGACACCTGTTCGTCGGCATCGAGCGACAACACCCAATCCCCGTTTGCCAAAGCCAGGGCCCGGTTTTTTTGCGGCCCGAATCCCGGCCAGTCGGCTGCCACTTCGACGCGAGCCCCATGTTGTCGGGCAATCTCCACCGTCCGATCCGCACTGCCGCCATCCAGCACGATGCGCTCATCAGCCCAGGCCACGGACTCCAGACAGAGCCCGATGGCTTCGGCTTCGTTTTTGGCGATAATGATGACGGAAAGGGTCATGCGTAATAACCCCTGTACCACTGTACAAACCGTTCGATTCCCTCCTCCAGCGGCGTGCCCGGTACGTAACCCACGGCTTCGGCCAGGTCGGCCGTATCGGCATGGGTCTCGGCAACATCCCCCGGCTGCATGGGCAAATACTCGCGCACCGCTTTCTTGCCCAGGCAGCGCTCCAGGGTGGCCACAAACTGTTCCAGCGGCACCGGCTGATGATGGCCGATGTTGTATATCCGCCAGGGGGCATGGCTGGTGGCCGGGTCGGGATTCTGCACGTCAAAATCCGGGCGGGGGGTGGCCGGTTTCTCCAGAATCCGCACCACCCCCTCCACGATGTCGTCCACATAGGTGAAATCACGCCGCATCTGCCCCTGGTTGAACAACGTGATGGGGCGTCCTTCCAGGATGGCGCGGGTGAATGAAAAATAGGCCATGTCGGGCCTTCCCCAGGGACCATAAACCGTAAAAAAGCGAAGCCCGGTGACCGGCAGGCCAAACAGGTGGCTGTAGGCATGGGCCATCAACTCATTGGCGCGTTTGGTGGCCGCATACAGGCTCAGCGGATGGTCGGCCGGATGGTGTTCACTGAATGGCTGGTGTGCATTCGATCCGTAGACGCTGGAGCTGCTGGCATAAACCAGGTGGGTCACGGCATGGTGCCGGCAACATTCAAGAACCTGGGCAAAACCGTTCAGGTTCGAATCGATGTAGCTTTGGGGATGCTGCAGCGAATGGCGCACGCCAGCCTGCGCAGCCAGATGGACCACATGGGTGATGCCCGCTGCGGAAAACAGGGCGGCCAAGGCACGGCCATCGCCGATATCCCCGCGTTCGAAGCGGAATCCGGAATAGCCCTCGAGCTGTTGCAGGCGCGCTTGCTTGAGACCAACATCGTAATAGGCATTCAAATTGTCGAAGCCGACAACCTCGTGCCCGGCCTGCAGCAGGCGCCTGGCCACATGCATTCCGATGAAGCCTGCCGCTCCGGTGACCAGTATCTTCATGGCCGGATTCTAGCATGGGGGTTGCGGTAGCTTCGGGGCCCGGCACAGCCTAGAATGGCGGCATGCGCAGAATTCTGGTCATCAAGACATCCTCACTGGGCGATGTGGTGCACGCTTTGCCTGCCGTATCCGACATGGCACAACATTTTCCGGATGCCGCCATCGACTGGATGGTGGAGGAATCCTTCAGGGCCATTCCGGAACTTCATCCGGCCGTCCGGCGCGTTCTTCCCGTGGCCACGCGACGCTGGCGCAAAGCGCTCTGTGCCCGCCAGACCTGGCAGGATCTCAGGGTGCTGCGGCACCAGCTGGCGGAGGACCCGTACGATCTCGCCATCGATTTTCAGGGTTTGATGAAGAGCGCCCTGCTGGGCCTGCTGGTGCCGACCCATCGCGTCGGCTATACCTGGGCCAGCGCCAGGGAACCACTGGCCACGCTGGCCTACCAGGAAAAATTCGCCGTGCCCTGGTCACTCCACGCAGTGGAACGCAACCGCCAGCTTGCGGCCCAGGCGCTGGGCTATGCGGCCGGACCTGACCTCTCTTACGGACTGCGCCCGCCCACTGCCGCCCCGGACTGCGCACCTGCCGAACCTTACGCGGTGCTGCTGCATGCCACCAGCCGCCCGCACAAGGAATGGCCTGAAGACCATTGGATCCGGTTGGGGCTTGCCCTCGAAAAACGCGGGCTGCGTTCCGTCATTCCCGGCGGCAGCCCCCTGGAACGGGCTCGCTCCCAGCGCCTTGCCTCGCACATTCCAGGTGCGCTGGCCCCTGCGGCCCTGGGACTGCATGAAGTGGCAGGCCTGCTGGGTCATGCCCGGGTCGTGGTCGGTGTCGACACGGGCCTGGCGCATCTGGCAGTTGCCCTGGGTCGGCCGGTGGTGGCTATTTTCACGGCCACCCGTCCGGAAGATACCGGTGTTTACGGCAGCCCCCTGGCCATCAATTGCGGAGGCCGGAAGCAGGTTCCTTCGGTCGAAACCATTCTGCAAGTCCTGCCATGCTGACCACGCGCAGGCGCTACGCCCTGATTGCCTGGCTGCTGTTGCCCCTTGCCTTTCTGCGCCTGCTCTGGCGCAGCCGGCGCCTTCCGGCCTATCGCCGGCACTGGGCAGAACGGCTGGGGCGCTATCCGATCAGGCCGGAGCGCCCCCTCATCTGGCTACATGCGGTTTCGGTGGGAGAAACCCGGGCTGCCGTGCCGCTCATCCAGGAAATCCGCCGCCGCCATCCTGGACATCACCTGCTGCTCACCCACATGACGCCCACTGGACGGGAAACCGCATCCGACCTCATCAGCCCGGAGGTGTACCGCTGCTACCTGCCCTACGATCTGCCTTTCGCGGTCAACCGCTTTCTCGACCATTTCAAACCGGAACTGGGACTGCTGCTGGAAACGGAAATCTGGCCTCATCTCGTTGCCGCCTGCCGGCAACGGGCGATTCCGCTGCTGCTGGTCAATGCCCGCCTGTCGGAAAAGTCAGCGTTGCGCTACGCCCTGCACCAGCCGCTGGTGCGCGAAACGCTGGAACAACTGACCCAGGTCGCTGCGCAGACGCCCTCTGATGCGGCGCGCTTCACCGCCCTGGGGGCAGGGCAGGTGTCCGTGGCCGGCAACCTCAAATTCGACATGGCCATCTCCCAGGCTGCGGCAATGCCGGCAGCCTCCCTGCGCCAGTTGGTGGGGAGAGAGCGACAGATCTGGCTTGCCGCCAGCACCCGGCCGGGCGAGGAGCAACTGTTGCTGGACCTGTGGCCGGAGTTGAATGCGCAGGGCCGCCTGCTCATCCTGGTTCCCCGACATCCCCAGCGCTTCGACGAAGTCGCAGCGCTGTTGCAGCGGCTGTCCATCCCCTATGTGCGCCGCTCGGACAACCGTCCCGTACCTGGCGACATACCGGTGCTGCTGGGCGACAGCATGGGGGAAATGCCGGCGTACTTCCAGGTGGCCGATGTGGCCGTGATGGGTGGAAGCCTGCTGCCCTTTGGCGGACAGAACCTGATTGAAGCCACCGCGGTGGGGTGCCCGGTCATCCTGGGACCCCATACCTACAACTTCCAGGAAGCTGCAGAGGCCGCCGTGACAGCCGGCGCCGCCATCCGTGTGACCGATGCCGAACGGCTTCCCCAGGTCCTGCTGCCATTGCTTGAGGACGAGCCCCGGCGGCGAGCCATGGGGGAAGCCGGCCGAAAATTCACGTTGCAGCATCAGGGCGCCGTCCATAACATGTTGACCCTGATCGAACGTTTCATGTCTGCCAAATCATGAGCAAGGCTTTCACCAGGGAATCGGACACAGAAAGCGAGGAGGAACGGGAAGAGCCCCAGGCCGGGCTTCCCCGAGGCACGCCCAATTACATCACGCCCGAGGGGCATGCCCGCCTCTTCGGCGAACTGGATCAGCTGCTGCGCGTGGATCGGCCAAAGGTTGTGGAAACCGTCGCCTGGGCCGCCTCCAACGGGGATCGCTCGGAAAACGGGGATTACATCTATGGCAAGCGGCGGCTGCGTGAAATCGACCGCCGCATCCGCTTTCTGACCAAGCGGCTTGAAATTGCCCAGGTGGTGGATCCCGCGCTGCAAGCCGGCAATGACCAGGTGTTTTTCGGGGCGACCGTGACCGTCTGTGACGAGGCCGGGGCATCCCACACGTACCGCATCGTCGGGGTCGACGAAACGGACCTTGCGCGCGGCCACATCAGCTGGATATCACCCCTGGCGCGCGCCCTGCTAAAGTCAAGGGAAGGGGACACGGTCCGCTTCCAGAGCCCGGCAGGACCGCGTGAAATCGAAGTGGAATCGGTGCGCTACGAAACAGAAAGCGCCTGAGCAGCCCGGTAGGCCGCTCAGTGGCTCAGAACTTGAACCGTTCGGGTTGCTGGACGTGGTGCAGGGGAGGAATGACCGTTTCGAAAAGGGTTTCGGAATGGAGGTTTCCGGCAGCATCCCGCTTCCAGCGCACCACTTCCATGGCCGGGGCATCTCCCACCACGGCCAGCAGGCATCCGCCCGGTGCAACCGCATCCAGAAACGCCTGGGGCAACAGCGGAACCGATCCGGTGAGCACGATGACATCCCACTGGCGACCGGGTTGCCAGCCTTGGGCCGCATCGCCCACTTCTACCGTCACGTTGTCGCAGCCTTGGGAACGCAGCTTGTTGGCTGCGGCGGTGGCCAGCCCGGAATGGATTTCCACGGTGGTGACTTCGGCAGCCAGCCGGCTCAACAGGGCCGCCATGTACCCGCTTCCGGTGCCCACTTCCAGCACGCGATCGGACTTCTTGAGTCGCATTTCCTGAATCAGCCGGGCTTCCAGCTTGGGCGAGAGCATGGATTCCCCAAACCCCAAGGGGATTTCCATGTCGGCAAAAGCCATCAGGCGCCAGGCATCGGGCACGAAATCCTCGCGCCTCACTTCGTAGAGCAGATCCAGTACGGTCGTGTCCAGCACTTCCCACGGCCGGATTTGCTGCTCGACCATGTTGAAACGGGCTTGTTCGATATTCACGGACGAACTCCAACAGGCTAAGGTCGGAAAAAATAATTGTACCAGACCCGGGAACCGCCCGGGCCCATCCACCTCCAAATCTGTCTTGCTTTTGGTCAAGCCCGCGCGCCGGTTGGCACGACTGAAAGGGCGATTCAGGGTAAACTGGGCGCGGCTGTTGCAATAGCAGGGCCGTGTCGAGAATTTCTTTAGGATACCCCGCATGAAGGGATTGACCCATCGACTTTACTTCTGGGTGCTGGTTGCCATTGTGGCCGGCGCCCTGTTCGGTCTCGTCTCCCCCAAAAGCGCTGTCGGACTGAAACCGTTCGGAGACGGTTTCATCGCCCTGGTCAAGATGATGATTTCCCCCATCATCTTCTGTACGGTGGTGCTGGGCATCGCGGGCGCCGGTGACATGAAAAAAGTCGGTCGCGTGGGCGGCAAGGCGCTGATCTATTTTGAGGCGGTGTCGAGCCTCGCCCTGGTGATCGGGCTCGCGGTCATGAACACCATCCGGCCGGGCAAGGGCTTCAATGTGGATCCGGCAACGCTGGATCCCAAGGCCGTGGCCGGCTATGCCAAAGCCGCTTCGCAGCAGAGCGTCTCGGAGTTCGTCCTCCACATCATCCCAAAAACCTTCTTTGACGCGTTTTCCGGCAACGGGGACCTGCTGCAGGTGCTTCTGATCGCCATCCTGTTCGGCTGGTCCCTGAGCCACATGGGCTCCTCCGGCCAGTATGTGCACCGCATGATCTCGGAATTGTCCCATGCGCTGTTTGGCATGATGAACACCATCATGCGCCTGGCACCGATCGGTGCCGGCGGCGCCATGGCATTCACCATCGGCAAGTATGGCGTGGGGGCGCTGGCTCCCCTGATGTCCCTGATGGGCAGCTTTTACCTGACCTGCCTGATTTTCATCCTGCTGGTCCTGGGCACCATCGCCGCGCTCACGGGCTTCAACATCCTGAAATTCCTTCTGTATATCAAGGAAGAACTGCTTACCGTGCTGGGCACCTCGTCCTCCGAATCCGCGCTGGTTCCCCTCATGAACCGGCTTGAAGCGGCCGGCTGCCCCAAATCGGTGGTCGGCCTGGTGGTGCCTTCGGGCTATTCCTTCAACCTGGACGGCACCAACATATACCTCACGATGGCGGCCCTGTTCGTGGCCCAGGCGCTCAACATCGACCTGACACTGCAGCAGCAGATCACACTGCTGGCAGTGGCCATGCTGACGTCGAAAGGCGCTTCAGGGGTCACGGGTGCGGGTTTCATCACCCTGGCAGCCACTCTGGCCGTGGTACCCTCCATTCCCGTCGCTGGCCTGGCGCTGATCCTCGGCATTGACCGGTTCATGTCGGAAGCCCGCGCAATCACCAATTTCATTGGCAATGGCGTTGCCACCATCGTGATTTCCCGCTGGGAAAAAGAACTGGATTACGCCAAGCTCAAACAAGCCCTGAACGGCTAATTATCGGAGTCATCAAATGAACGCCAACCCAAAATTCCTTGCCGAAACGGCCAAGGTGGATGAAGCTTCCATCGCCCCGTTGCCGCGTTCCCGCAAAATCCACGTCACCGGTTCCCGCCCCGACATTCGTGTCCCCATGCGGGAAATCAGCCAGTCCGACACACCCAGTGCCCTGGGTGCGGAATCCAACCCACCCATCACGGTGTACGACACCTCCGGTCCCTACACCGACCCGGACGTCCAGATCGACATCCGCTCCGGACTCTCCCCCTTGCGTGAGGCCTGGATCACGGAACGTGCTGACACCGAAACCCTGAGCGGCCCCACGTCCTCCTACGGTCAGGCCCGCCTCTCGGATCCGGAGCTCGCAGCCATGCGTTTCCAGCTGCACCGGCCGCCCCGTCGGGCCCTTGCCGGCCGCAACGTCACCCAGATGCACTATGCGCGCCAGGGCATCATCACACCGGAAATGGAATTCATCGCCATCCGCGAAAACTGCCGTCGCGAGGAAATGCGCGCTGCCCTGCAACGCCAGGGAGGCTCCATCGCACGCCTGCTGGGCAGCCAGCATGCCGGCGACCCTCTGGGAGCCGCCATTCCCGAGCACATCACGCCGGAGTTCGTGCGCGACGAAGTGGCCCGGGGCCGGGCCATCATTCCCGCCAACATCAACCACCCCGAATCAGAGCCGATGATTATCGGCCGCAATTTCCTGGTGAAAATCAATGCCAATATCGGAAATTCGGCCATCAGCTCCGGTATCCAGGAGGAAGTGGCCAAGATGACCTGGGCCATCCGCTGGGGCGGAGACACGGTGATGGACCTTTCCACCGGCAAGAACATCCATGAAACGCGGGAATGGATCATCCGCAATTCCCCGGTCCCCATCGGCACCGTGCCCATCTACCAGGCGCTCGAAAAAGTCGACGGCAAGGCCGAAGAACTCACCTGGGAAATCTTCCGCGACACCCTCATCGAACAGGCGGAACAGGGCGTGGACTATTTCACCATCCACGCCGGCGTGCGGCTGGCCCACATTCCGATGACCGCCTCCCGCATGACGGGCATCGTGTCCCGCGGCGGCTCCATCATGGCCAAATGGTGCCTGGCACACCACCGCGAAAGCTTCCTGTACACCCATTTCGAAGAAATCTGCGAAATCATGAAAGCCTACGACGTGAGCTTCTCCCTGGGAGACGGCTTGCGCCCTGGATCGATCTACGATGCCAACGACGATGCCCAGTTCGCCGAACTCAAAACCCTGGGTGAACTGACCGAAATCGCCTGGAAGCATGACGTCCAGACGATGATCGAAGGCCCGGGCCATGTGCCCATGCACAAGATCCGCGAAAACATGGATCTCCAGCTCAAGCTGTGCAAGGAAGCACCTTTCTACACGCTGGGACCGCTGACCACCGACATCGCTCCCGGCTATGACCACATCACGTCAGCCATCGGCGCCGCCATGATCGGCTGGTACGGCACGGCCATGCTGTGTTACGTCACGCCCAAGGAACACCTGGGACTTCCGGATCGCAACGACGTCAAGGACGGCATCATGGCCTACAAGGTCGCCGCACATGCCGCCGACCTGGCCAAGGGACACCCCGGCGCACAGTTGCGCGACAATGCCCTGTCCAAGGCACGATTCGAATTCCGCTGGGATGACCAGTTCAACCTGGGCCTCGACCCGGACAAGGCGCGGGAATTCCATGACGAAACCCTGCCCCAGGAAGGTGCCAAGCTGGCGCATTTCTGCTCCATGTGCGGACCGCACTTCTGCTCCATGAAAATCACGCAGGACGTGCGCGAATACGCCTCGCAACAGGGCGTGACCGACACGGAAGCCCTGGATCGCGGCATGGCTGAAAAAGCCAGCGAATTCCGCGAGAAAGGGGCCGAGCTCTACCGCAAGTTATAAGGCAACCGCATGGATCTGTTGCTGCTGGGCAAGGCTGCCGTTCTGGGAATGGTGGAAGGGTTGACGGAATTCCTGCCGGTGTCCAGCACCGGCCACCTGATCGTCGCGGGTAGTCTGCTGAATTTCAACGACGAGAAGGGCAAGGTTTTCGAGATCGTCATCCAGTTTGCCGCCATCCTGGCGGTGTGCTGGGAATACCGAGCCAAGGTGCTTTCCGTGGTTCGGGGCCTGCCGCACGACCCAGCTGCACAGCGGTTCACTTTCAACCTGCTGGTGGCCTTTGTGCCTGCCGCCGTGCTGGGATTGCTGCTGGCGAGCCGGATCAAGCGCTACCTGTTTGCCCCGGTTCCCGTTGCCCTGGCGTTCATCGCAGGCGCCATTGCCATCCTCTGGATTGAACGCCGGCGCGTGCCGCACGAAGTGGATACGGTGGATCGCATGACCTGGCAACTGGCGCTGAAAGTCGGCTTCTGCCAGGCGCTCGCCCTGATTCCGGGAATGTCCCGCTCTGGCTCCACCATCATGGGGGGGTTGTATTTCGGGCTATCCCGGACAGCCGCGACCGAATTTTCCTTTTTCCTGGCAATACCCACGCTGTTTGCCGCAACGCTGTACGAACTGGTGAAATACCATGCGCTGTTTCACCGGGAAGACCTGGGCCTTTTTGCCGTAGGCTCGCTGTTTTCCTTCGTATTCGCTTTCCTGACGGTGCGTGCGCTGCTGCGTTTTGTCAGCCATCACCGCTTTACGGTTTTTGCGGGCTACCGGATTCTGTTTGGCGCGGTGGTCCTTGTGACCAGTGCGATGGGCTGGGTGGACTGGCCTTCGGGATGATCAGATTTCGATCAGCTCGAAGTCTTCCTTGCGGGCACCGCATTCAGGGCAAACCCAGTTGACGGGCACGTCTTCCCATCGGGTGCCGGGAGCAATGCCATCGTCAGGTGCGCCCAGTTCTTCGTCGTAAATGTACCCGCAGATCAGGCAGAGGTAGGTTTTGTAGCCCTGTGCAGCATCCATGGTGATCCTGGAATTGAGTTAAAATGAAAAACCTTGATCGATCAAGTAAAGCCGTACCCCGATCGCTAGTGGTTCCGTCAGCACGCCATCATAAAACCTGACACCCTGAAGAGCAACTTTCATCCATGACGCCTCCCCCGCCTGCCGTACTCGTATTTGCCGCAACCGACCCTAGCGGAGGGGCGGGACTGCAGGCTGACGTGCTCACCCTGGCCAGCATGGGCTGCCACCCGCTTTCCGTGGTCACCGGCGTGACCATTCAGGACACCACCGGGGTCGAGGACATATTGCCCCTGGATGCGGAATGGGTGGCAGACCAGGCGCGCTGCATCCTGGAAGATGTCCCGGTCGCTGTCTTCAAGCTGGGCGTCCTGGGCAGCGTGGAGGCCATTGCCGCCATCGCCGAAATCGTTTCCGACTATCCCGAGGTGCCCCTGGTGCTCGATCCTGTTCTGGCCAGCGGCCGCGGTGACGAGCTGGCTTCGGAGGACATGCTGTCGGCCTTGCGTGAACTGATCATCCCGCAATCCACCATCGTGACGCCCAACACCCTGGAAATCCTTCGCATTGCCTACGACGAGCCGCCCGAGGAAGGAAACCCCGACCTGGCCGAAGCCGCACGCCTGGTACTGGAAACCGGTTGTGAATATGTCCTCATCACCGGCACGCACAGCAGCTCGGCCCAGGTCATCAATACCCTGTACGGGCGCGAAGGCGTGATCCGCTCCGATGGCTGGGAGCGCCTGATGGGCAGCTACCACGGCTCGGGGTGCACCCTGAGTTCAGCCATTGCAGCGAGCTTGGCCCAAGGCCTGGATATGGCGGAAGCCGTGGCCGAAGCCCAGGAATACACCTGGCAGACCCTCAAGGACGGATTCCGCCTCGGCATGGGCCAGCCCATACCCGATCGCCTGTTCTGGGCGCGGGAAGAACCGCCAGCCGGGGATGTCCACTGATCGCAGCGCGATCCGGGGCCTGTATGCGATCACCCCGGACATCGCCGACACCCATCGCCTGCAGTCGCTGGTGCAGCAAGCCATTGATGGTGGCCTGACCCTGCTGCAGTATCGCGCCAAATCCCTGCCTGCCGCGCTGCGGCTGGAGCAGGCAAGGGCGCTGGCCGCGCAATGCCTGGCCCAGAACGTCACCTTTATTGCAAACGACGATGGGGCGCTCGCCCGGGCCTGCGGTGCTGCCGGCGTCCATCTGGGGCGCGACGACAGTCCAAAAAAATTCCTGGAGTCTGACGAGAGCAAGCGCTCACTTATAGTGGGCGTTTCCTGTTACGATTCGCTCCCGCGCGCCCTGGAAGCCGAAGCCGCGGGAGCGGACTACGTGGCTTTCGGCAGCGTCTTTCCTTCCAATACCAAACCGGATGCGGTACGCGCTCCCCTGGCGCTGCTCGGGGAAGCCAGGCGCCGGCTGCGCATTCCTGTGGTGGCCATCGGCGGGATCACTCTGGCGCACATGGAGGCGCTGCAGGAAACCGGCGTGGATGCCGTGGCTGTCATCACAGCCTTGTTCAACGCGCCGGACGTCAGGAAAGCCGCGCAAGAATTCAATGCCTATTTTGGGAAAACATCATGACCAGCCGTAACGACCAGTTGTTTGAACGTGCCCAGATCCGTATCCCCGGGGGTGTCAATTCTCCCGTCCGCGCTTTCCGGGCTGTTGGCGGCAGCCCCCGTTTTTTCACGCGGGGCGCCGGACCCCGCTTCTGGGATGCCGACGGAAAGGAATATGTGGATTACGTCTGCTCCTGGGGACCTCTGCTGCACGGGCACGCCCATCCCTCGGTGATCGAAGCAGTCAAGCAGGCGGCCGAGAAAGGGCTGAGCTTTGGAGCGCCCACTGAACTTGAAATCGAACTGGCCGAGCTGATCTGCCAGCTCGTGCCGTCCATGGAACAGGTTCGCCTGACGAGTTCAGGAACCGAAGCCACCATGAGCGCCATTCGCCTGGCCCGGGGCGCCACCGGCCGCACGACGATCGTCAAATTTGACGGGTGCTACCACGGTCACGGCGATGCCTTGCTGGTCAAGGCCGGCTCAGGCGCCCTCACCTTTGGCCAGCCGGACTCGGGCGGCGTACCCGCCGAACTGGCGGCCCAGACCCTGGTCCTGGAATACAACAATGTGGCCCAGCTGGATGCCCTCTTTTCCGAGCGGGGAGCGTCGATCGCCGCAGTCATTGTCGAGCCGGTGGCGGGAAACATGAACATGGTCTTGCCGCGTCCGGAGTTTTTGGCGCGCTTGAGAGCACTCACCAAAGCCCATGGCGCCCTGTTGATTTTCGACGAGGTCATGTCCGGGTTCCGCGTGGCCCTGGGAGGGGCCCAGGCCATCTACGGCATCACCCCCGATCTCACCACGCTGGGCAAGGTGATTGGCGGCGGCATGCCCCTGGCCGCATTCGGCGGGCGACGGGATTTGATGCAGCAGCTGGCCCCCCTGGGGCCGGTATACCAGGCAGGGACCCTTTCCGGAAATCCGGTGGCCGTGACCGCAGGCCTTGCAACCCTGCGGCTGGCCATGGCCAGCGGCCTTTACGAACGCCTGGGGGAAATGACTCGCGCGGTAACGGAAGGCATCGCAGAAATTGGACGGCACCATGGTTTCCCGGTCACGGTCTGCTCCCTGGGCGGCATGTTCGGCATTTATTTCCGCGAGACCCTGCCGTCCAACCTGTCCGAGGTCATGACCTCGGACAAGGATCGCTTCAAGCGGTTTTTCCATGGCATGCTGGACTCGGGCATCTATCTGGCCCCTTCGGCTTTTGAGGCGGGCTTCGTTTCTTCGGTGCACGGCACTCGTGAACTGGAACAAACACTGGAGGCGGCTGAATCGGTTTTCAGCCGCATTGGCTGAACGGCCATGGCATTTTTCCAACAGGCCAGCTTTTTTATCACAGTCAATGACTGGGCCGGGCTGCCACCCGATAGCGTGGTGGAAGTGGCCTTCGCGGGCCGATCAAACGCTGGAAAATCCAGTGCAATCAATACGTTGACCAATCGCTCCCGGCTGGCATTCACCAGCAAGACCCCAGGCAGAACCCAGCACATCAATTATTTCAGCCTGGGTGAGCACCGCTACCTCGTGGATTTGCCCGGATACGGGTACGCCGAAGTGCCGCTTGCCGTCAAACGGCACTGGCAACAGCTGCTTTCCGACTACCTGATGCATCGCCAGTCCTTGCGGGGGTTGGTGGTACTCATGGACATCCGCCACCCCCTTACGGATCTGGACCAGCAACTGCTGGAATGGTACCTGCCCAGCGGCAAACCGGCCGTCATCCTGCTGACAAAATGCGACAAGCTGGGGCGTGGCGCCAGGATCCAGGCTGTGCGCGAAGTTCGCAGCGCCCTCGCTGACGTTCAGCAACCAATTGAAATTATTGCGTTTTCTAGCACAACGCGGGAAGGCCTCGAGGCGGCGGAAGCGGCCATTGCCCGCCTGTATGAGCCGCAAGCCTGAGCAAAAAAAACCCGTGCCGGCTCTTGCTGCGGCACGGGAAGAAATGCCATGCATACTGGCATTGGCCTGCCCTAGGGAGGAAGACAGGCGTTGGACTTGCACCAACCAGTTGATCAGAGTGCCCTTCGTCAGTTAAGTTCCCTAAAATTCAAGTCATGCCTCTTTTTGGAACCTTCAGAATGGAAACTTTAGGCCGCTTTCCCGAGCGCAGGATGCGCCGCAACCGCCATGATGCCTTTTCCCGCCGCATGGTCCAGGAACACCGTTTGAGCACGGACGACCTGATTTACCCGGTTTTTGTCATCGACGGCAAAAACCGCGAGGAACCGGTGGCGTCCATGCCTGGCATCGCGCGCCAGACGGTGGACCGGCTGACATTGACGGCAGAGCGATGCCTCGAGCTTGGCATTCCGGCACTGGCGCTGTTTCCGGTCATCGATCCAGCGCTCAAATCCCTGGATGCCAGGGAAGCCTGTAATCCCAATGGGTTACTCCCCAGGGCCGTTCGCACCCTCAAACAGCATTTTCCCGAACTGGGGATCATCACGGATGTGGCGCTCGATCCTTACACCAGCCATGGGCAGGATGGCATCGTCGATGAAAATGGCTATGTCCTCAATGACGTCACCATCGAGGCCCTGGTACGCCAGGCCCTCACGGAAGCAGAGGCTGGCGCCGACATCGTGGCGCCTTCCGACATGATGGACGGCCGCATCGCCCGCATCAGGCAGGCCCTGGATGGCGAGCAACACATCCACACCCGCATCCTGGCCTACTCCGCTAAATATGCTTCCGCCTTCTATGGCCCTTTCCGGGATGCGGTAGGTTCCGCAAAAAACCTGGGCAAGGGAAGCAAGGAAACCTACCAGATGGATCCGGCCAACAGCGACGAAGCGCTGTGGGAAGTGGGGCTCGACCTGGCTGAAGGTGCCGACATGGTCATGGTCAAGCCGGGTTTGCCCTATCTGGACATCATCCGGCGCGTGAAAGACCAGTTCAAGACGCCCACCTTCGCCTACCAGGTCAGCGGCGAATACGCGATGCTGCGGGGAGCCATCGATGCCGGCTGGCTTGACGAACGCTGCATCCTTGAAAGCCTTCTGGCTTTCAAGCGCGCCGGAGCGGATGGCGTGCTCACCTACTTTGCCATCCGTGCAGCCGAGTTGATCAAGTCACTGTAGCAGGATCGGCAGCAAGCAACGCTTCCACCTGGGCCAGCCGGGCACGTTCCACCATGCGGCCGTCTCCGGTCTTCTGGGCGATGCGCTGCAGGTCCAGCGGCAGCAGCGTGGCGTTGACCGGAACCCCCTGAACGGTGAAGCTGACCACGGCCGCATCCAGCACCCGGTCGCCGATGCGCAGTTTGCGCTGACCCATGTGATATTCCTGCTGGCTGTTCAGCAGAAAGAGTTCCAGCGCCTTGCCGTCATCCGTAAAAAGCTGCAGGTTGATGTCCGAATGGGGCCCTGCCGTTCCGGACAGTACGGACCCCGTCAGCCAGGGATTGAAGGGGGCCAGCCATTTCATGGCGGACACGGCCACTTCCCGCAAGGTCTGCAGGCGGAAGGGATGGCTTTCGCGCTGATAAAGCGACTGCCAGCTGCGCAATGCGGCTTCGATTTCGCGGTTGTCTGGCAGCTGATGCGTGCTGGGCACTCCCGCCTGTCGGGCCGCCTTCCTTTTTGCCGAAGCATAATCCTGCGTGCCGTCTTCGGCCAGGATGCGTGCAGCCAGGTAAGCCAGATGTTCGCGGTGGTGATTGCGCTTTCCGGAAGCCATGGGCTCTCCTGGCGTCAGTTGACTGGGACAGGCTGGGAATAAAAATACTCGTCGATGTGACCGGGACCGTTGTCGGGTTTTCCCGTGGTCGGGTCGATGCTGACCAGATTCACTCCAGGGGGAACGACCACCGGGCTTTCGGGAATCGTTTTCAATGCCTGGCCCATGTACGATATCCAGATCGGCAACGCCGCCTGGGCTCCGGTTTCATTGGCCCCCAACGAAGCAGGCTTGTCGAAGCCAACCCAGGCCACGGCCACCAGGCTGGGCTGGAATCCGGAGAACCAGGCGTCCACGTGATCGTTTGTGGTTCCGGTCTTTCCGGCCAGGTCGCCACGCCCCAGGCTCTGCGCCCGGGTTGCGGTCCCCATGCGGATGACGTCTTTCATCATGCTGGTCATGATGAACGCATTGCGGGGATCGATCACGGCTTCCGCACCTTCCCCTGCAGCCACCGGATGGCTTTTGCTGATGACGTTGCCTTTGCTGTCCAGAATGCGGTCGATGTAATACGGTTTGACCCGGTAACCGCCGTTGGCAAAGATTGCATAGGCGGCTGCCATCTGGAGCGGACTGGCCAGGCCGGAGCCCAGGGCCATGCTGAGATAGGGGGGATGCTTTTCGGGATCGAATCCAAAACGCATGGCAAAGTCATGCGCGTAACCAGGGCCGATGGCCTGCAACAGCCGAATGGCCACCATGTTCTTGGACTTGGCCAGCGCCACGCGCAAACGCATGGGACCCTCATATTCGTTTTCGTAATTGTGCGGCTCCCAGGGTTTTCCATTGTTCAAGGTAGGATCCACGATGCTGATGGGCGTATCGTTGACCAGGCTTGCCGGCGTATAGCCCTTTTCAAGAGCGGCAGAATAGATGAACGGCTTGAAACTGGAGCCCGGTTGGCGGAAGGCCTGGGTCACATGGTTGAATTTGCTCTGGTTGAAGTCGAATCCACCCACCAGCGCACGGACTGCCCCGTCATGACTGTCCAGGGACACCAGGGCTGCCTCCACGTCGGGATACTGGGTGATTTCCCATCCCCCTTTGGCCATGCGACTGACGCGGATGATGGAACCGCGCCTGATTTTCTTGTTGGCTGAGGCATTGGGGGCAAGCCCTGATTTTGCAAACACAAGCCCCTCGCCCTTGATGTCGACCATGCCGATCATCTTGACGTACACCTTCACTTCCTTTTCGGAGGCCTGAACCACCACTCCGGGATACAGGTCATCACTGACATCCGAATCGGACAAGGCATCCTCAAGGTCGGCTTCGCTCGCTTCAGGCGTAGGCAATTCTGAAAAGTCTTCAGGGCCGCGGTAGCCGTGACGGTGATCGTAATCCAGCACGCCCTGGCGCACGGCCCGGTAGGCCGCATCCTGGTCCGCCTTGAGGAGCGTGGTAACCACCTTGTAGCCCTTGTTGTAAACCTCCTCGCCGTAAGCCTGGACCATGTACTGGCGAGTCATTTCCGCCACGTAGTCCGCCTTCAGGGTGAAGCCCGCATGGAACGGCTCCACCCGGCCCGGGTTACGCAGCGCCTGTTCATACTCGGTGTCGCTGATGTACTTGAGCTCGTGCATGCGCCGCAGGACATATTGCTGCCGCAGGGCTGCCCGCTTGGGATTGATGATGGGGTTGTAGCGCGAAGGGGCCTTGGGGAGTCCGGCCAGCATGGCCATTTCTGCAACGCTCAGCTGATCCAGCGGCCGGCCGTAGTAAACGTAGGCGGCGGCACCGAAACCGTAGGCCCGCTGACCCAGGTAGATCTGGTTGATGTAGAGCTCCAGGATCTGGTCCTTGGTCAGGTTGCTTTCAATTTTGAAAGCCAGAAGGACCTCTGAAAGTTTTCGCGAAAAGGTTTTTTCATTGCTGAGGAAAAAGTTCCGGGCCACTTGCATGGTGATGGTGCTGGCCCCTTCCTTCACCCGGGCAGAAAAAAGGTTGGCCAGAAACGCCCGGGCCACACCCTGGTAGTCCACCGCGCCATGCTGGTAAAAACGGTCGTCCTCGGCGGCCAGGATGGCCTGCCTCATGCGCAATGGCACTGCCTGCAGCTTCAGGACAGCCCGCCGCTCTTCTCCGAATTCGCCAATCAGCTGATCATCGGCCGTGAAGATCCGCAATGGCACCTTGGGTCGATAATCCGTCATGGACTCCAGGCTGGGCAGATGGGGGTAGATGAGCGCAAACGCCAGCACGAGAATGCCGGCTCCCACCAGGGCCAGGGTTGCAAGGGCTGCCAGCGGATACAGAAGTCTTCGCATGGATGTGTGGAATAAGGTCGGAATTAGGGGATGACCCGCATTATAAGGGGTCAGTCGGCTACAATGGGGGGATGAATGCGGAGCGGAATTTTTTCCTGGTGGGATTGATGGGTGCAGGCAAAACGACAGTGGGGCGCGCCCTGGCCCGACGGTTGCACCTGGCCTTCGTGGATTCCGACCACGAAATCGAAACCCGGACCGGTGTTCGCATTGCCACCATTTTTGAACTGGAAGGCGAAGCGGGTTTTCGTGCCCGTGAAGAAGACATGATTGCCCAGCTCGTCACCCGCCAGGGCATTGTGCTGGCCACGGGCGGCGGGGCCGTGCTGAGCCCCAAAACCCGCCTGCGCTTGCGGCAACATGGCACCGTGGTTTACCTGCGGGCCTGCGCCGAGGACCTGTGGCAGCGCACCCGCCATGACCGCAACCGGCCCCTGCTGCAAACGGAGGACCCCAAAGCCCGCCTGCAACAACTCTACGAGCAGCGCGATCCCCTGTACCGGGAAGTGGCTCACATCATCATCGACACGGCACATCAAAGCGTTCAGAAGCTGGTGGCCCAACTTGAAGCTGAAATCGAACAGCAAAGACACGAATGAAGACCCTGAACGTTGACCTGGCAGGCGCCCCTTACCCCATCCACATCGGCGCAGGTCTGCTGACCCGCCCGGAACTGATCCTGCCCCATCTGCAACAGCGGGACGTGGCCATTGTCACCAACACCACGGTCGCCCCGCTCTATCTGGAACCCCTGCAACAGGCACTGGCGCAAGCAGATGTCCGTTCCTTTGCCATCACGCTGCCGGATGGCGAAGCCTATAAAACGCGCGAAACCCTTCACCACATCCACGATGCGCTGCTGGCACACCACTGCGAGCGAAAAACCACGGTCATGGCGCTGGGCGGCGGCGTCATCGGCGACCTGGCCGGCTTTGCTGCCGCCACCTTCCTGCGCGGCGTGCCGTTGATCCAGATTCCCACCACGTTGCTTGCCCAGGTGGACTCGTCGGTTGGGGGAAAGACGGGCATCAACCATCCGCTCGGAAAAAACCTGATCGGTTCGTTCCACCAGCCACGACTGGTACTGGCCGACACCCGCACGCTCGACACGTTGCCGCCGCGCGAGTTCAGAGCCGGTGTGGCGGAAGTGATCAAATACGGCCTGATCCGCGACCTGCCTTTTCTCGGCTGGCTGGATGACCACCTGGAAGCGCTCATGGCACGCGAGCCGGACGTTCTGGCCCAGGCCATCTTCGATGCCTGTCGCAACAAGGCGGAAGTGGTGGCCCAGGACGAATTCGAAACCACGGGCCTGCGCGCCCTGCTCAACCTGGGCCACACTTTCGGGCATGCCATCGAGGCCGGTGCGGGATACGGCGCCTGGCTGCACGGAGAGGCCGTGGCTGCCGGCACCTTGATTGCCGCAGCCCTTTCAAGCCGGCTGGGATGGATCAGTGCCGCAGAGCTGGACCGCATCGAGCGGCTGATGACGCGCGCCGGCCTGCCGCTGCGCGCACCCGACTTTGGACCGGAGCGCTACCTGGAGCTGATGGCGTCCGACAAGAAAGTAGAAGCCGGAAAATTGCGTTTCGTCCTGCTCAAGCACCTGGGTGAAGCCATCCTGACAAGGGACGTGCCGCAGGAAGCGGTGCTTGCCGAACTTTCACGGGATACCGGACGCTTCATCGGCAGCCCTGACGAACTGCCGCGCTAATCTTGCCCCGTCATGGGGATGGCTGTATCATCCTATGCCCGGTGCGTACACAACCAGTCCTGCCTTTGCCTGCGGTTTGACTCCGGCGCTCCCTTGCACTTGATCATTTGAAACGCGAGGTTACTCGATTGAATCACCCTACACCGCCCCGCCAGGGCCTGTATGACCCTGCACTCGAACATGACGCCTGCGGCGTCGGTTTTGTGGCCCATATCAAAGGTGTGCAAAGCCATGACATCGTGCGGCAAGGCCTCCAGATTCTCGAAAACCTGACGCACCGGGGTGCCACCGGAGCCGATCCGCTGGCCGGTGATGGCGCCGGCATCCTCATTCAGATGCCCGATGCCTTCCTGCGCAAGGAAGTGGCTGCACTGGGTTTCCAGCTCCCGCCGCTGGGCGAATACGCCGTTGGCATGGTGTTCCTGCCGCAGGATGCGGCAGACCGGACCGTCTGCGAATCCCTGCTCGAACAATGCGCGCGCGAGGAAGGGCAGGTGGTCCTGGGCTGGCGCGATGTCCCCACGGACAACAGCGGCCTGGGTGAAAGCGTCAAGCAGGTGGAACCGGTCATCCGTCAAATTTTCCTGGCCCGCGGCCCAGCCACTACCGACCGCAACGTCTTCGAACGCAAGCTGTTCGTGCTGCGCAAGCGCGCCGAACATGCGGTGGCGCAAAAAGGCATTGATCGCAAATGGTTTTATTTGCCTTCCCTGTCCTCACGCACCCTGGTTTACAAAGGCATGCTGCTGGCCGACCAGGTGGGTCATTTCTATCGAGACCTGCAGGATCCGGCCCTGGTTTCAGCGCTGGCCCTGGTTCACCAGCGGTTTTCCACCAACACTTTCCCGACCTGGGACCTGGCCCATCCTTTCCGCATGATCGCCCATAACGGCGAAATCAACACCCTGCGCGGCAACGTCAACTGGATGGCCGCCCGGCGCGGTTCCATGGCCTCCACCCTGCTGGGCGACGATCTCGGCAAGATCTGGCCACTGATCGTGGAAGGCCAGTCGGATTCCGCCTGTTTCGACAACGCCCTGGAACTCCTGGTGGCCGGGGGCTACCCCCTAGTCCAGGCCATGACGATGCTGATTCCCGAAGCCTGGGCCGGCAACCCCCTGATGGATGAAGAGCGCCGTGCCTACTATGAGTACCATGCCGCCCTGATGGAACCCTGGGACGGCCCTGCCGCTGTGGCTTTCACGGATGGCCGCCAAATTGGCGCCACCCTCGACCGCAACGGCCTGCGCCCGGCCCGTTACCTCCAGACCAGCGATGACCTGGTACTGATGGCGTCGGAAATGGGGGTTCTCGACATTCCCCAGGAAAAAATCGTCAAGAAATGGCGTCTTCAGCCCGGAAAAATGTTGCTGATTGATCTGGAAGAAGGACGGATCGTGAGCGACCTGGAGCTGAAGCAGCAGCTTTCCAAGCAGCAGCCCTACCGCCAGTGGCTGGCCAGCACGCAGACCCGAGTGGAAGAGCTGCCGGACGTGGCCGCCGACCCGGCACAACCTGCAGCCCCCTTGCTGGACCGCCAGCAGGCCTTTGGCGTGACTGAAGAGGAGCTCAAGTTCCTGCTGGCCCCCATGGCCTCCAGTGGCCAGGAAGCGGTGGGTTCCATGGGCGACGACGCACCGCTTGCCGTGCTGTCCAACCGTCCAAAGTCACTGTACCAGTACTTCAAGCAGCTGTTTGCGCAGGTGACCAACCCTCCCATCGACCCCATCCGCGAAGAGCTGGTGATGTCGCTGGTTTCTTTCATCGGACCCCGACCCAACCTGTTGGCGGTGGATGCCCAGCAACCCCAGCCGAGGCTGGAAGCCAGCCAGCCCGTGCTGACCTCGGAGGACATGGAAAAAATCCGGGCGATTGAAGGCCCCACCCACGGCCAGTTCCGTTCCGTGACCCTGTCCATCTGTTATCCGGTGGCGCAGGGGGCAGCCGGCATGGGATCTGCCCTGGACGCCTTGTGCCAGTCTGCCCTGGACGCCGTGCAAAAGGGCAGCAACATCCTCATCCTGTCCGACCGCGATTTGAGTTCGTCCCGCATTGCCATTCCGGCGCTGCTGGCCACCGCCGCCGTTCACCACCACCTGGTGCGCAACGGCCTGCGGACCAACACCGGACTGGTGGTGGAAACCGGTTCCGCGCGCGAAGTGCACCACTTCGCCCTGCTGGCCGGCTACGGTGCCGAAGCCGTGCACCCCTACCTGGCCTATGAAACACTGGCCCAGATGGGGCATTACCTGCCGCACGACCTGGACGTGAAGGACGCGTGCAAGCGATACATCAAGGCCGTATCCAAGGGATTGCTCAAGGTCATGTCCAAAATGGGCATTTCCACTTACCAGTCCTACTGCGGCGCCCAGATTTTCGAAGCGGTTGGCCTCAACTCCGCTTTCGTCGCACGCTATTTCACGGGCACGGCCAGCACGGTGGAAGGCATTGGCCTGGAACAGGTGGCTGAAGAAGCCCTGCGCCTGCACACGCTGGCATTCTCCGATGCACCCCTGTACCGGGAGCATCTGGATGCGGGTGGCGAATATGCCTATCGCATCCGCGGCGAAGCCCACATGTGGACCCCGGAAAGCATTTCCAAGCTGCAGCATGCCACGCGCACCGGCAGCTACAGCACGTACCGCGAATACGCAAAGGCCATCAACGACCAGTCCCAGCGCCACATGACCCTGCGCGGCCTGTTCGAGCTCAGGTCGGCATCACAGCCGGTCCCCCTTTCCGAAGTCGAGCCCGCCCAGTCGATTGTGAAGCGTTTCGCCACGGGCGCCATGTCCCTGGGATCCATTTCCCACGAAGCGCACAGCACGCTGGCCATTGCCATGAACCGCATCGGTGGCAAATCCAACACCGGGGAAGGAGGAGAGGATCCGCAGCGCTTCAAGCCGTTGCCCAACGGCGACTCCATGCGCTCTTCCATCAAGCAGGTGGCTTCGGGACGCTTCGGGGTCACTGCGGAGTATCTGGTCAACGCCGACGACATCCAGATCAAAATGGCTCAGGGTGCCAAGCCGGGCGAAGGCGGTCAGCTCCCTGGACACAAGGTGAGCAAGTACATCGGCAAGCTGCGCCATTCCGTGCCCGGCGTAGGACTGATTTCGCCCCCGCCGCACCACGACATCTATTCCATTGAGGATCTGGCACAGCTCATTCACGACCTGAAAAACGTGAACCCCAAGGCCCGCGTCAGCGTGAAGCTGGTTTCCGAGGTGGGCGTGGGTACCGTGGCTGCCGGCGTTTCCAAGGCCCATGCGGACCATGTCACGATTTCCGGCCACGACGGTGGAACGGGCGCATCGCCGCTATCGTCCATCAAGTACGCCGGCTCACCCTGGGAGCTGGGACTGGCCGAAACCCAGCAAACGCTGGTGCTCAACCGTCTGCGCGGACGGATCTGCGTGCAGGCCGATGGCCAGATGAAAACCGGCCGGGACGTGGTCGTGGCGGCCCTCCTGGGCGCCGACGAATTCGGGTTTGCCACAGCGCCGCTGGTGGTGGAAGGCTGCATCATGATGCGCAAATGCCACCTCAACACCTGCCCGGTGGGCATTGCCACCCAGGACCCGGAACTGACCCGGAAATTCAACGGCCAGCCGGAACACGTCATCAACTATTTCTTCTTTGTCGCCGAGGAAGTTCGCGAATACATGGCGCAAATGGGCTTCCGCACCTTCGACGAAATGGTCGGACGGGTGGACATGCTGGACATGAGGCAAGGCATTTCCCACTGGAAAGCCTGCGGCCTGGATTTCTCCCGAATTTTCCACAGCCCCGACATGCCGTCGGAAGTGGCCCGCTCCTGGAAGGAGCGTCAGGATCACGGCCTCGGCCAGGCGCTGGACCATACCCTGATTGCCCAGGCCAAGCCTGCGCTTGAACAGCGCCAGCCGGTCACCATCGAAATCCCTGTGCGCAACGTCAACCGCACGTTTGGCGCCATGCTCTCCGGTGAGGTGGCGCGCCGCTACGGACATGCCGGTCTGCCGGACGATACCATCGTGATCCGGACCCATGGCACTGCAGGACAAAGCTTCGGCGCGTTCCTCGCCCATGGCATCACCCTGGAGCTGGAAGGTGAAGCCAACGATTATGTGGGCAAGGGTCTTTCCGGTGGCCGCATCGCCATTTATCCCTCGCCCGCCTGCCCGATCAAGGCTGAAGAGAACATCATTGTCGGCAACACCGTGCTGTACGGTGCCATCAGCGGCGAATGCTACTTCCGTGGCGTGGCCGGCGAACGTTTTGCCGTTCGCAACTCCGGCGCCACGGCTGTTGTGGAAGGTGTCGGCGATCACGGCTGCGAATACATGACGGGCGGCACCGTGGTCGTCCTCGGCGAAGCAGGCCGCAATTTTGCAGCGGGCATGAGCGGCGGCGTGGCCTATGTGCTGGACGAGGCTGGTGACTTTGAGCGGCGCTGCAACCTGGCCATGGTCGAACTCGAACCGGTACCGGAAGAAGACTCTGCTTCGGAAGAATCACGCGGCAACCTGGACAGTCACGGCAAGGTCAAGGTCAATCACCTGGGCGAAAAGGATTCCGTGCTGCTCAAGCGCCTCATCGAGAATCACATGCATTACACCAACAGCGAGCGGGCCCGGATGATTCTGGAACGCTGGGATCACTACCTGCCCCAGTTTGTCAAAGTCATGCCCATGGAGTACCGGCGTGCGCTGATGGAACTGGCCGCAGAACAACAACGGGAAAAAGAACTGAGAGTGGAACACCATGGGTAAGATCACCGGCTTCATGGAAATCGAAAGGCTGGACCCGAAGTCCCTGCCCCCGGGCGAGCGCATCCGCTCGTACCACGAATTCACGCTTCCGCTGGCCGAAGCGGAAGTCAGCCGCCAGGGCGCGCGCTGCATGGATTGCGGAATCCCCTTCTGCCAGACCGGATGTCCGGTCAACAACATCATTCCGGACTGGAACGATCTGGTCTACCGTGGCTACTGGAAGGAAGCGCTGGACACGCTTCATTCCACCAACAATTTCCCCGAATTCACCGGCCGCATTTGCCCGGCCCCCTGTGAAGCCGCCTGCGTTCTGAACATCAACAACGATGCGGTGACCATCAAGAACATTGAACACACCATCATCGACAAGGGGTGGGAGGAAGGTTGGGTCACCCCGCAGATTGCTCCGAGCAAAACCGGAAAACGCGTGGCTGTCGTGGGTTCCGGCCCTGCCGGCCTGGCCGCCGCACAGCAGCTGGCCCGAGCCGGCCACGCCGTGGTGGTCTTTGAAAAGAATGACCGCATCGGCGGTTTGCTGCGCTACGGCATTCCGGATTTCAAGATGGAAAAGCACCTGATCGACCGCCGCGTGCAACAGATGCAGGCTGAAGGTGTGGAATTCCGTACAGGACAACATGTGGGCGTCACATTGCCTGCCAAGTCCCTGCTGGACGAATTCGACGCGCTGGTCCTGACCGGCGGCTCGGAACATCCGCGCGACCTTCCGGTGCCCGGGCGCGAACTGGACGGCGTTCACTTTGCCATGTCGTTCCTGCCCCAGCAAAACCGGCGCAACGCGGGAGATGACGTGCCAGGCCAGATCCTGGCCACCGGCAAGCACGTGGTGGTGATCGGCGGAGGTGATACCGGCTCGGACTGCGTGGGCACATCGATCCGTCAGAACGCGGCTTCCGTCACCCAGTTCGAACTGATGCCGCGCCCCCCGGAGCAGGAAAACAAGCCGCTGGTATGGCCCAACTACCCCATGAAGCTGCGCACGTCCTCTTCCCAGGAAGAAGGGTGCAATCGCGACTGGAGCGTGGCCACCAAGGCCTTCAAGGGCAGCAACGGCCGCGTGGAAAGGCTTTCCGCCGTGCGCCTGGAATGGAAGAAGAATGCGGATGGCCAGATGACCATGTCGGAGATTGCCGGATCAGAATTTGAAATCAAGGCGGACCTGGTGCTGCTGGCCATGGGTTACCTGCACCCGGTGCATGCCGGCTTGCTGGAACAGCTGGGTGTTGCCTTCGATAACCGCGGCAACGTCCAGGCCAACACCGACCAGTACCAGACCTCCGTGCCCAAGGTGTTCGCCGCAGGCGACATGCGCCGAGGCCAATCCCTGGTGGTGTGGGCCATTCGCGAAGGCCGCCAGGTGGCTCGCTCAGTAGACGAGTTCCTGATGGGTCATTCGGAATTGCCGCGCTAAGCCATGACGATGCTGCAGAACGACACGTTCCTGAAGGCCCTGCTGCGCCAGCCGACGCCTTACACCCCGCTCTGGATCATGCGCCAGGCCGGACGTTATCTCCCTGAATACAACGCCACGCGCGCCCGGGCCGGCAGTTTTCTGGAGCTTTGCAAGAACCCGGACCTGGCTACGGAAGTCACGCTGCAACCGCTGGCCCGTTATCCGCTGGATGCCGCCATCCTGTTTTCCGACATTTTGACCATCCCCGATGCCATGGGACTGGGGCTCTATTTTGCGGACGGCGAAGGGCCCAAGCTGGAACGGCCGCTGCGCGATGAATGGGAAGTGCGCAACCTCTCCGCTCCGGACCCAACCGTGCACCTGCGTTATGTGCTGGACGCAGTTGCCCAGATCCGTCAGTCCCTGTCTGGCTCGGTTCCGCTCATCGGGTTCTCCGGCAGCCCCTTCACTCTCGCCTGCTACATGGTGGAAGGCGGCGGTTCCGATGATTTCCGGCACATCAAAGGCATGCTTTACCGCCGCCCGGATCTGCTGCACCGCATCCTTGAAGTCACCACGGAAGCAGTCATTCTCTACCTCAATGCCCAGATCGAAGCAGGCGCCCAGGCCGTAATGGTGTTCGACACCTGGGGCGGCACCCTCACTTCGTCCGCGTACCAGGAGTTTTCCCTGGCCTACCTGTCACGGATTGCTGCAGCGCTCACGCGCCATGCGGAAGGACGGCGGGTTCCCAGCATCGTTTTTACCAAGGGTGGAAGCTTGTGGCTGGAATCCATTGCCGGTGCAGGTTTTGATGCCGTCGGCCTGGACTGGACCATCGACATCGGACAGGCGCGGCGCCGAATCGGGGACCGCGTCGCCTTGCAGGGCAACATGGACCCTTCAGTCCTCTTTGGCACCCCCGAAGTGATCCAGCGGGAAGTGGCACAGGTGCTCGACAGTTTTGGCCCCGGTCCGGGTCATGTATTCAATCTGGGGCACGGCATTTCCCGCTTTACCGACCCGGAAAACGTGGCGGTCCTGGTTGAAGCGGTTCACTCGCTCAGCCGCAGCTCCCGTTGACAAACTGACAATTTGCTGCATCGGGTGATTGTGCTTATGCACAATTGTCACCGTTTGGTCACAAACCTATAAGAATCAAGCGCTTCTCATCAGTAAAAGCATAATTCATTGTTTTTATTTGATTTTTAAATCCCTTGCCGGGGGACGATTTTCGCCTGGCACCAAAAGGAAGCCCAGGTTTGGGGCCATGACGGGAGTTATGAACAGACTTATCCACAACCTTGCATTGCCTGCTTTTCAGGGCAAAATTCCCTGAAAACCCGCGCCCCATGCCGATAGTTCAAGTGGCATTCGATCTCCCGCTGGACCGGCTGTTCGATTACCTTGCCCCTGAGGCATCTGCCGCCGACGTCGGACTTCGCACCCTGGCACCGTTCGGCTCCGGCCAAAAAGTGGGCGTCATACTTTCCGTAGTCAGTGAAAGCCGGTGGCCGGAAGAGCAGCTGCGCCCGGTAACAGCCATCTGGCGCGACACTCCACCGTTATCTCAAGCCGACCTCAAGTTGCTGCACTTCTGCAGCACGTACTACCACCATCCGCTGGGGGCGGTCACTCTCAACGCCCTTCCTCCCGGGCTGCGCCGCATCAAAGGCTGGAGCCCCCCGCGCCGGCGCCGGAAGTGTGCGGAGGTCGAACCCGTTGCAGCACCCACCCTGACCAGTGAACAGCAGGCTGCAGTCGCTTCGGTTTTGTCCGGAATGGACGGTTTTCAGCCGGTCCTGCTGCATGGCATCACCGGCAGCGGAAAAACGGAAGTTTATCTTCGCCTGATTGAGCAGCAAGTGGCCGCAGGCCGCCAGGTTCTGGTCCTGGCGCCTGAGATCAGCCTGACACCGCAACTGGAGCAACGATTCCGTCAGCGGTTACCCGGCATCTCCATGGTGAGCATGCACAGCGGACTGGGCGAAAAGGAAAGGGCTGTACGCTGGCTTGAAGCCCAGAATGGCGAAGCAGCCGTGGTGCTGGGGACCCGCTCGGCCATTTTCTGTCCGATGCCCCGTCTGGGATTGATCGTGGTGGATGAAGAGCACGATGGTTCCTACAAGCAGCAGGAAGGATTGCGCTATTCCGCCCGTGACCTGGCGCTGGTCCGGGCACAGCAACTGCAGATTCCGGCCGTTCTCGGATCGGCCACCCCGGCTCTTGAAAGCTGGTGGAACGTGCAGGCTGGCCGCTACCGTCTGCTCAGCCTTTCGGATCGCGCCATTTCGGGGGCACGCCTGCCTTCCATCCGTCTGGTGGAAACCTCGGCGGCCCAGGCCCAGGATATGTCCCCGGTTGTGCTGGAGGCCCTCGCCTCACGTCTGGCCCGCAAGGAGCAAAGCCTGGTTTTCGTCAACCGCCGCGGTTATGCCCCGGTCCTGTTTTGTCCCCAATGCCGCTGGATCAGCGGTTGCAGCCGTTGCTCGGCCAGGATGGTGGTTCATCTGCGCAGGCATGAATTGCGCTGCCATCATTGCGGACTGAAGCACCCCATTCCGCAACGCTGCCCGGATTGCGGCAACACCCATCTCGAAACCCTGGGTTCAGGCACCCAGAAAATCGAAGCGGCCCTGCACAGCCATTTTCCTTCGGCACGCATCCTGCGGCTGGACAGCGACACCCTGACCCGGCGCGAAGCCTGGGAAGAGACCCTGAAAACCATTCACGCCGGGGAAGTGGATATCCTGGTGGGCACGCAGCTTCTGGTCAAAGGGCACGATTTTCCCAGAATCACGCTGGTGGCCGCACTGGGAGTGGACCAAGCCCTCTACAGCAGCGACTTTCGCAGCAGCGAACGACTGTTTGCGCAACTCGTGCAGGTGGCCGGACGGGCCGGGCGGGCTGCTGACAGCGGCGAAGTCCTGATTCAGACCGCCTTTCCTGGCCACCCCCTGTTCCAGTCCCTGCTGGCTCATGATTACCCTGGCTTTGCACAGCGTGAACTGGAGGAACGGCGCCTTACCGGCTTTCCGCCATTTGCCTACCAGGCGCTGCTGAGAGCGTCCTCCGAAAACCCGGCTGCCCTGGAAAAGTTCATGCAGGAAGCGGTGGAGGCAACCCCCCCGCGCCAACATGGGCTGGAAATTTATGACCCTGTGCCGCCACCGCTTGCCCGGCTTGCCGGCAAGGCGCGCCTGCAACTGCTCGTGCAAGCGCCCCATCGCGCGCAGCTCCAGGAATTTTTGTCCGCCTGGGAAGCCCGGCTTCATGCGCTGGCCCCCCGTTCTGTCCAGTGGTCCCTGGACGTGGATCCGACAGAACTATGAGGGTTGCAGCCGGGCCATTATAATGTCGGATTCGAAACGAGATCCCATGACCGAATCACAGACCTTGTCGCTTCCAGACCGCATCCTGGCGCTGTTCCATGCTGCCGTGCGGGCCGTGGCCCCCGAACTGTCCGTTGCCGTTGAGCTGGAACGTCCGCGTCAGGCCGGGCATGGCGAATATGCCTGCACCCTGGCGCTGCAGCTTGCAAAATCCTTGCAGCGCTCCCCCCGCGACATCGCCCAGGCGCTGATTTCAGCCCTGCCCGCCTCCCCGCTGGTGGAAAAAGTGGAAGTTGCGGGGCCGGGTTTCATCAACGTGTTTCTTGCAGCGGCGGCCAAGCAGGGCGTGGTCTCGGACGTGCTCAAAAACCCTTCCGGCTGGGGCAGCGTCAACGTGGGGCATGGCCGACGGGTGCAGGTGGAGTTCGTTTCAAGCAACCCCACCGGTCCCCTTCATGTGGGGCACGGGCGAGGCGCCGCCTTCGGGGCTTCGCTGGCCAACGTGCTGGCCAAGGCTGGCTACGACGTGGAGAGGGAATACTACGTCAACGATGCGGGACGGCAGATGGACATTCTGGCCGTCTCCACCTGGCTGCGATACCTGGCTGAATTCGGCTCCCGGATCCCTTTTCCTCCCAATGGCTATCAGGGTGATTATGTGGCCGCCATGGCGGCCCACCTGCGCAAGGTCATCAGCCACACGCTGGTTCACCCTGACGAAGCCGTTCTTGCAGGAACACCCGGCATCGCTTCACCGTTGCGGGAGGGGGACAAGGATGCCGAGGCGCAGAACGAAGCGCATATGGATACCCTCATCGCCAATGCCAAGGCACTGCTGGGAGATGATTACCGGACGGTTCATCAATTGGCGCTGCATGAGCAGCTGTCCGATTGCCGGGAAGACCTGGAAGCCTTTGGTGTCGTGTTCGACCGCTGGTTTTCGGAGCAGTCGCTATACGATGACGGATCGGTTGCACGCATCATTGACCGGCTGGCCGCTGCGGGACACCTGTACCAACAGGATGGGGCCCACTGGTTCCGTTCTTCGGCTTTTGGCGATGAAAAGGACCGGGTGGTACAACGGGAGAACGGCATCTTCACGTACTTTGCTTCCGACATCGCTTATCACGCCAACAAATTCGAGCGCGGGTTCGACATGATCGTGGATGTGTGGGGGGCAGATCACCATGGCTACATTCCCCGCGTCAGGGCGGCATTGACCGCCTTGGGCTATGATGCCCAGCGCTTGCAGGTTCCCCTGGTCCAGTTTGTCAGCCTATATCGGCATGGCGAAAAGGCCCAGATGTCCACCCGCAAGGGCCAGTTCGTTACATTGCGGGAACTGCGCACCGAAGTCGGCCGGGATGCCGCCCGTTTCTTCTATGTGCTGCGCAAATCCGACCAGCATCTTGATTTCGACCTGGATCTGGCCAAGTCGGAAAGCAACGACAACCCCGTGTACTACGTGCAGTACGCCCATGCCCGCATCCACAGCGTGTTGCAGAAGTGGGGGGGAAATCCGGCGCTGCTGGCCGATGTGCCCCTGG
The DNA here is from genome assembly GCA_028866015.1 of Betaproteobacteria bacterium. Classification (GTDB taxonomy): domain Bacteria; phylum Pseudomonadota; class Gammaproteobacteria; order Burkholderiales; family Ferrovaceae; genus JAKBAT01. The sequence continues at coordinate 4,809 of JAGWIW010000006.1, read as the reverse complement.
CGGCTCTCGAGAGTCCGCAGGAGTTTGGGCTCATGCAGTGGCTTCGGGCCTATCCTGAAGTGATTGAGTCGGCAGCGCGTGACCATGCGCCCCATCTGCTGGCTTTCTATCTCAAGGATCTGGCTGCTGCCCTGCACAGCTATTACAACGCGGTCCAGTTCCTGGTGCCAGAGGAATCGCTCAAGCTGGCGCGCCTGGCCTTGATCGCTGCCGTCGCAATCATCCTGCGTGACGGCCTGCAACTGCTGGGGGTCCATGCCCCCGAATCCATGTAGGAGGCCGGTTCATGGCGCAGCGCGAAGGTGGGGGGCAGCAAGGCAGCAAAACAGCTTCGGAGGGACACCCTTTCCTGAAGGGGCTGATGATCGGCCTGATACTGGGTGTAAGCCTTTCTGCAGGCGTGGCACTGTATGTGACCCACATGCCCAGCCCTTTTGTTGCGCATTCAGGGCAATCTTCCACGGCCCCGGATCGCCCGCCTGCGGAAATGCCTGACATATCGCGCCATGGGCTCATGAATCCAAGCCCGGTCACATCCGATGGTGCAGCACCACCTGTTCCGGCTAACGCCGAAACGGCGCCCGCCACGGCAAACCTGGTACCCCCGGCAGCGGCTCCCGCCATAGGCCCCGTACCCGCAACCGCCACACCCGTGCCGGCACCTGTTGCCACGGTGCCCCCCGTTCCCAAGGTGGCCCAACCGCCAGCCCAGGTCATCTCCTACTTTGTTCAGACCGGTGCCTTTGCCAAGCAGGAGGAGGCCGAAAACCAGCGTGCCCACCTGGCGCTTTTGGGTCTCGACGCCACGATCCTTTCGCCGGAAACGGTGGACCGTCAGTCACTCTATCGCGTTCGAATCGGCCCCATGTCTTCGGTGGACGAAGTCCGCACGCTTGTCGCCACACTTAAAAATAATGGCCTGTCTGCAAACATCATCAAAGTGACCTCTGTCAAAACCAAGGACGCGTCAGTCCATTAATCCAAGGAGACGGAAACATCATGAACTGGTTTGTCACCGCAGGCAGGACGATCATTTCTGCCGCATTGTTGCTCTCGCTTTCGTCGTTCGCCGCCGTCGTGGTGGATCGGGATTACACCCTGGTGTCACCGCCGCAGCCAGTGGACAATCCCCGTAAGGTTGAAGTGGTGGAGGTTTTTTCCTATGCCTGTCCCCACTGTGCTGCACTGGCTCCGGTCATTGAGCCCTGGGCCAGGAAGCTTCCTTCGAACGTGGTGTACAAGCGCATTCCCGTCAGTTTCGGCCGCTCCCAGTGGACTGTTCTTGCGCGCGCTTATTACGCGTTGGATGCCCTCAACGAATCAAACCGCCTTCAGGAGAAATTGTTCTCGGCGCTCCACAAGGAGCACATCAACCTCTCTTCCCAGGATGTCCTGTTTGACTGGATTGAAAAACAGGGGATAAACCGCCAGAAATTCATCAGCGCATTCAATTCCTTCGCCGTGCAAAGCGAGGTGATACGGGGCGACCAGAAAGCCATGGCTTATGGGGTGGATTCCGTGCCAACGCTGATTGTGGACGGGAAGTACCGCACCTCTCCCAGCATGGCCGGCAGCATCGATGGATTGTTCCCCATCCTGAACGATCTGATCCAGAAGTCGCTCAAGGACCACAAGCCCTGACGGCCTGAAGCGAGGGCCCGTCAGCTTTTCTTGACTGGCCGCTTCCAGCGCGTCACGGTCACCTGCTTGGATCGTGACAGCGTCAGTTGTTCGGGGGGAACAGGGGTGACAATGGTCGACCCGGCGCCAATGGTGGCCCCGCGACCAACGGTAACCGGAGCCACCAGCTGGGTATCCGACCCGATGAAGACATCGTCCTCAATGATGGTGCGGTGCTTGTTCACCCCGTCGTAATTGCAGGTAATCGTCCCGGCACCGACATTGACGCGAGCCCCCACCGTGCTGTCACCCACGTAGGAAAGGTGGTTGGCCTTGGTCTCTTCGCCCAGCAGACTGTTTTTGATTTCCACAAAATTTCCGATGTGGACTTCGGCAGCGGTTTCCGTGCCCGGACGAATCCGGGCATAAGGACCGATTCGGCAGTTGCGTCCCACATGGGCGCCATCCACATGGCTGAATGCCTGAATCAGGGTCCCTGCTCCGATGCGGCTGTCGCGAATGACACTGTGCGGACCGATGGAAACCCCGTCCTCCAGTACCACATCACCTTCCATTACGCAGCCCACGTCAATGAAGACATCGCGCCCACAAGCCAATGTGCCGCGCACGTCCAGTCGACCCGGATCGGCCAGAGTAACCCCCGCGTCCAGCAGCTTGCCAGCATTGTTGCCCTGGTAGATGCGCTCCAGCTGTGCAAGCTGCGCCTTGCTGTTCACGCCCAAGGCTTCCCAGGAGTGGCCCGGGCGGCAGGTGCGGACGGGAATGCCCGCGCGCACGGCCAGAGAAACCACGTCCGTCAGGTAATACTCGTTTTGGTCGTTATTGCAGGACAGCTGTTCAAGCCAGCCAACCAAGTGCTCGGCCGGCAGTGCCATGATTCCGGTATTCACCTCCCGGATGGCCCGCTCGGATTCACTGGCGTCCCGTTCTTCGCGGATACCGGTCACTTCTCCGGCCGGGTTGCGCAATATCCGCCCATAACCCTGCGGCTGTTCCATTTCCTGGACCAGCAAAGCCAGCGCCCCATCTGCTGCAGACAAGGCAAGGCCGTGCAGCGTTTCCGGCTGAAGCAAGGGGACATCCCCGTAAAGCACAAGGACAGTACCGTGGGTAGGGAGCAGGGGGAGGGCTTGCATGAGGGCATGGCCTGTGCCCTGCTGCGGTTCCTGCAACGCCCACCGGATGGATGGGCTGGAAAATGCAGACTGAACAGCCTGGGCCCCGTGACCATGGACCACCACCACCGTTTGTGGCTGAAGGTGGTCTGCGGCCTCCAGCACATGTTGCAGCAGCGGTTTGCCGGCCAGCCGGTGCAGCACCTTGGGCAGCGCCGAGTGCATGCGTTTGCCTTGCCCTGCGGCAAGGATGACCACACTGGGTGCGGTCAGGGTATTCAGTGCCCGGCCTTGCGCAACCGTTTGATGGTTGCGAGCTGTGCCATGGCCTCCGCCAGTTCGGCTGTGGCCTTGGCATAATCGATTTCCGCCGACCGGTCATGCAAGGCTTCTTCAGCCAGCCGCTTGGCTTCAAGCGCTTTGGTCTCATCCAGGTCGTGGCCGCGAACTGCCGTGTCTGCCAGCACCGTGACGCTGTCGGGCTGAACTTCAAGAATGCCCCCGGAAACGAACACGAGCACCTCATCGGCCTGGTCCGGCAGGCGCAGGCGGACTGCACCCGGGCGAATGCGGGTAATCAGCGGCGTGTGCCGCGGATAGATACCCAGTTCACCCAGTTCGCCGGGCAGCACCACAAACTCGGCACTGCCTGAAAAGATCTGCTCTTCAGCACTGACGACGTCCACATGGATCAGGTTGGCCATCACGGCACTCCGTTATTGAAGGGTCTTGGCTTTTTCGACGGCTTCGTCGATGCTGCCCACCATGTAAAAGGCCTGTTCCGGCAGGTTGTCGTAGTCGCCGTTGACGATGCCCTTGAAGCCCTTGATGGTGTCTGCCAGTGAAACATACTTTCCGGGAGCTCCGGTAAATACTTCCGCCACGCTGAAAGGCTGCGACAGGAAGCGCTGAATCTTGCGGGCACGGGCCACCACCAACTTGTCTTCGGGGGAGAGTTCGTCCATACCCAGAATGGCGATGATGTCACGCAATTCCTTGTAGCGCTGGAGCGTGGCCTGCACCGCACGCGCCGTGTTGTAGTGCTCTTCCCCAACCACCAGCGGGTCCAGCTGGCGTGAAGTGGAATCCAGCGGATCCACGGCAGGGTAGATCCCCAACGATGCAATATCACGGGACAGCACGACGGTGGAATCGAGGTGCAGGAAGGTTGTGGCCGGGGACGGATCAGTCAAATCGTCAGCTGGCACATAAACGGCCTGCACGGATGTGATGGAGCCCACTTTGGTGGAGGTGATCCGTTCCTGGAGGCGCCCCATTTCTTCAGCCAGCGTCGGCTGATAGCCCACGGCGGAAGGCATGCGGCCCAACAGCGCGGACACTTCGGTACCGGCCAGGGTGTAACGGTAAATGTTGTCCACGAACAGCAGCACGTCGCGCCCTTCGTCGCGGAAATATTCCGCCATGGTCAGACCCGTCAGCGCCACGCGCAAACGGTTGCCGGGAGGCTCGTTCATCTGGCCGTACACCAGAGCCACCTTGTCCAGCACGTTGGAGTCTTTCATTTCGTGGTAGAAGTCGTTCCCTTCACGGGTCCGTTCGCCCACGCCGGCAAACACCGAGTAACCCCCGTGCGCCTTGGCGATGTTGTTGATGAGCTCCATCATGTTCACGGTCTTGCCCACGCCCGCGCCGCCAAACAACCCCACTTTCCCGCCCTTGGCAAACGGGCAGATCAGGTCAATCACCTTGATGCCTGTTTCCAGCAGCTCCTGGCTGGGTGACAGGTCTTCATAGCTTGGTGCCTTGCGGTGAATCGAGGAAGTGCTTTCGGCACCGATGGGGCCGGCTTCGTCGATGGGGCGTCCCAGCACGTCCATGATCCGGCCAAGCGTCTTGGGACCCACCGGAACGGAAATCGGGGCACCGGTGTTTTTCACCATCATGCCGCGACGCAAGCCGTCGGAGGAGCCCAGCGCGATCGTGCGAACCACGCCGTCGCCCAGCTGCTGTTGCACTTCCAGTGTGAGTTCGCTGCCGTCCATGACCAATGCGTCGTATATGGCCGGCATCTGGTCGCGCTGAAACTCAACGT